>JBBRVI010000008.1:0-28497 GCA_038247025.1 Acetobacterales bacterium | reverse complement strand
GGGTGTGCCAGCGGAGATCTTCGTCCCCGAAATCGCCGCCGAAGCCAAGCGCGAGCGCATCCGCGCCTATGGCGCTCGGCTGGTGGTGGGCGGTGCCACCTATGACGAAGCGCGGGAGGCCAGCGAGATTCGCGCAGCCCAGACCGGCGCGCTGATGGTCCACGCCTATGACCAGGCCGAGGTGCTGGCCGGGCAGGGCACCGTGGCGCTTGAATGGGAAGAACAAGCGCCGGAGCTCACGCATCTGCTGATCGCCGTGGGGGGCGGCGGCCTCCTGGGCGGCATTGCGGCCTGGCATGCGGCAAGTGGCGTGACGTTGGTGGCCGTGGAGCCCGAGGGCTGCCCCGGCCTGCATGCGGCGCTGGCCGCGGGTCGGCCCGTGCCGGCACCGGTGGGCGGCTTGGCGGCCGATAGCCTGGGCGCGCAGCAGGTGGGCGCGCTGATGTTTCCGCTCATCGCAACGCTGCACGCGCAAGGCCGGTTGGCAACCGCGCTGGTCCCGGACGGGGCGATCCGCGCTGCGCAGCAGGCGCTGTGGCGCGAGGCGCAGCTGGTGGCCGAACCCGGCGGGGCGGCATCGCTGGCCGCGCTGCTCAGCGGTGCTTGGGTGCCGCCGGAGGGCGCGCGTGTGGGCGTTCTGATCTGCGGGGCGAACACCGATCCGGGCGTGGTCGGGTAGGCCTTACGCGAAATAGCGCTGCCGGAAATAATGGATGGTGCGCTGCAACCCGTCCTCCAAAGGCACCCCCGGAACCCAGCCCAACCTCTGGCGCGCCTTGGTGATGTCCGGCCGGCGCTGGCGAGGGTCATCCTGGGGCAGCGGCTGGAAGGCGATGTTGGAGCGTGAGTTCGTCAGCCGCAGGACCTCCTCGGCCAGGGCGCGGATGGTGAATTCGCCAGGGTTGCCGATGTTGATGGGCCCCGTCCCGCCTTCGGGCGTGTTCATGAAGCGGAACAGCCCCTCGACCATGTCATCCACGTAGCAAAACGAGCGCGTCTGCCCGCCATCGCCATAAAGGGTGATGTTGTCGCCGCGCAGGGCCTGGATGATGAAGTTGGAGACCACCCGCCCGTCATTGGGGTGCATGCGCGGCCCATAGGTGTTGAAGATCCGCGCAACCTTGATCGGCACCTTGTGCTGGCGGTGATAGTCGAAGAACAGCGTCTCCGCGCAGCGCTTGCCCTCGTCATAGCAGGCGCGCGGGCCGATGACGTTGACGTTGCCGTGGTATTCCTCCGGCTGGGGATGCACCGTCGGGTCGCCATAGACCTCGCTCGTTGAGGCCTGGAGGATGGGAATGCGCAGCCGCTTGGCGAGGCCCAGCATGTTGATGGCGCCGATGACGCTGGTCTTGGTCGTCTGCACGGGATCAAACTGGTAATGCACGGGCGAGGCCGGGCAGGCGAGGTTGTAGATCTCGTCCACCTCCGCGTAGAGCGGGAAGGTGATGTCGTGGCGAAGCAGCTCGAAGAAGGGTTCTTCGAGTAGGTGGGTGATGTTTTCCCGCGCGCCGGTGAAGAAATTATCCACGCACAGCACGTGGCATTGCTCAGCCAGCAGCTTCTCGCACAGATGGGTGCCGATGAAGCCGGCACCGCCGGTGATGAGGACGCGCTTGCGGTCTCGTCGCATTTAAGTGTCCCGTCCCTGGTGGTGCCGGTCGAGCAAGAGGCGGTTCAACGGATCAATATCGGTGTGAGCCCGTGCCGCGCGGCCGAGCGCGCCAGGGTCCCATCGGCCCGCACCGCGCCCACGAAGCTGTTCACCTCGCCCAGCCAGGCGGGGTCGTTCTGCGGCAGCGCCCAGGCGTAGAGCGCCTCGCCGAAGCGGTCGGGCGGGTCAATCACCCGCGCCCAGTCATGCATGAGGACCATGCGCCGCGTATAGGGAAAGTCACTCATGAAGACATCGGCGCGGCCGGCCTGGATTTCCGCCTCGCGCGAGCGTGGGGGGCTGACCACCATCAGCTCCGCCCGGCGCAGCGTCCGGCTCATCAGCGGTTCCATGACGGTGCCGGCGGCCACGGCGACAACGGTGCCGGAGGTGTCAATATCGGCCCAGTCGCGGATGCGGGTGTTGTGGCGCGTGGTGACCGCATAGACGGCGCTGGCCAAATAGGGGCGGCTGAATGCGATCCGCAGGGCGCGCGCAGGCGTGATTCCCACGCCCATCATCGCGATGTCGCAATCCCCCGCCTCGACGCGGTCCATGAAGACGGCAAAACTCGTGTCCACGAAGGTGAGCCGCACCGAAAGCCGAGCGGCCAGCGCACGGGCAAGGTCAATATCAATCCCCTCCAACTCGCTGTTGCGCGGATTGCGGAAGGAGATGGCGAAATAATCGGGCCAGATGCACACCTTCAGCTCGCCGCGAGCTCGGATCACTTCCAGACGAGGCGCCAAAGCGCCAGGCGAAGGGCTCGCAGGTTGAGCCATTGCCTCGCAAACCGGCAAAAACCCTGCAATAAAGGCAGCGATCATGCGCTTCCAGGCCATCCGCAACAGCATCCGCCTCTCCTTCGGTTCACCGGACCGCGGCGGCAAGGAGCCAGGCTCGCTTGAAGCCGGGCCGCGGCCCAATCGTCTCTACGCCCTGGTGGCCGGGCTCGTCATCCTTTGCCTGATGACGGTCTATGGGATCGTCATGTACCGGGGCCAGGCCGACGCCGTGACCGACGCCCAGCGGCTGACGCAATCTGTGGCCGAAGCCCTTTCCGATCAGTTAACGCGGGCGATGCAAACGGTGGATATCGTCATGATTGATCTTGCCGAACGTCCGCTCTCCGGTGCCGATGGCTTCGCGACGCAGCGATCCAATCTGCTGCGCGACGTTTCGCAACTGCGTGCGCTTTTGGTGACCGATGCTGCAGGCACAATCACCCAGGCGAATGTGGAAGGGCTGGTCGGCCAGAGATTGATTGAGCGCGAATGGTTCCGGGTGCTGCGCTTTGGCGGACAGCAGCTTCGGCTGGGGCCGCCCGAGGCGGGCCGCTTCCTGGCCAGCCCGAGTGCGCGGCCCATCCATGAGACGGGGCTGTGGTCCATCCCTCTCGGGCGCGCCATCCGCAACCAGCGCGGCGAGTTCGAGGGCGCAGTGGTGGCGCTCATCAATCCCGAATATCTGAGCACCGTGGCTCGGCAATATGCCGAGGGCTTTGGCGTCACCATTCGGCTGCATTCCTTCAATGGGGCGCTGCTGGCGCGCTCCGACGGCAGCCGGGCCGGGATCGGCCAGTTGCATCCTGGTTCATGGCCCTTTCGAAACTTCCTCCCCCGGTTGGAGCGCGGCAGCTTCGTGGGCATTGACCAGGACAGTCAGGAGGTGATGGCGAGCTTCGCCGTGACCCGCCAGGGGCTTTTCGTGGTGGAGGTCGTGCGCTCCCGTACCGATGCCATGGCGGCAAATCGCGCGCTCGGGCTGCTTCTGGGGCTGGGCGTGGCGGGCGCGGGGGCCTTCATCCTTCTGGCCCTCGGCCTGATGGTGCGGCAGTCGCAACGGCTGCGCGCCCAGGGTGCGCTCCTGGTCGCGAGCGAGGCAGCGGCGCGCGCCGGCTCGCGGGTGAAGGAGGATTTCCTGGCCAGCATGAGCCACGAAATCCGCACCCCCATGAATGGCGTGATCGGCATGACGGGGCTGCTGCTGGACACTCGCCTCGATGACCTCCAACGCCGCTACGCCGAGACCATCGGGAATTCCGCCGAGCACCTCCTGATGGTTCTGAACGACATCCTGGATTTCTCGAAGCTGGAGGCCGGTGCGGTCGAACTGGAGCGTGTGCCCTTCGACCTCGAAAAGGACCTCGGCACCATTGTCGAGCTTTTTGCGCCCAAAGCCGCGAGCAAGGGCGTGGAGATCGTGGTCTCGCTGCCCGCCGATTTGCCGCGTCTCATGGTGGGCGACCCCGGGCGGGTGCGGCAGGTGCTGTTCAACCTGGTCGGCAATGCGGTGAAATTCACGGATACCGGCTGGGTCCATCTGGATGTGACACTGGAGCCGCTTGGCCAGCGGCGCGGCTGGCTGATGCGTTGCCATGTGCTCGACACCGGCATCGGCCTGGACCCTGCCCAGCTGCCGCATTTGTTCGAACGCTTTACCCAGGCCGATGCTTCCATTCGCCGCAAATATGGCGGGACGGGCTTGGGGCTGGCCATTTGCCAACGCCTCGCGGAGGAGATGGGCGGCGGGATCGAGGGCGCCCCGCGGGACCCCACGAAGCCGCGCGGCGCGGGCAGCCGATTCACCTTCTCTGCCAAGCTCGGCCAGGTGGCCGGCCCGCTGGAAACATTGCCAGCCACAGCCCTTGTCGGCTTGCGCGTGCTGGTGGTGGATGACCTGCCGCTGAACCGCGACATCATGGCGCGCCAGCTCACAACCATGGGGGCTGAGCCGCTGCTGGCCGCCGATGGGCCTTCGGCGCTGGCACAGATCGCCGAACACGGCGCCTCGGACCGCCCTGTCCGCGCCGTGGTCCTGGACGGACAGCTGGAGAATGCGCGCGGCATTGACGTGGCGCGGCAAATCCGCGCTTTGCCAGGATTGCCCCGTGTGGCCATTCTCCTTTGCTCCTCCGGGGCGTCACTTGGGCGCGAGCAACCGGAGGATGGGCTGGTCGAGGGCATGTTGCTCAAGCCCGCGCTGCCCGCCCGGCTGCGAGAGAGCCTCCTTTCGGCCCTCGCGCCATCCGCACCTGTCCAGCCTCCCAAGCCTTCGGTGCCTATTGCGCAGGAGGAAGGGCCGCTGCGCCGCGTGCTGCTGGTCGAGGACAATGCGACCAACCAATTGGTGATGAAGACCATCCTGGGCCGCGCCCATTGCGATGTGGATGTGGCGGGCGATGGCAGCGAGGCCGTGATCATGGCCCAGGCGGAGCGCTATGACGTGATCCTGATGGATTTGCAGATGCCGGTGATGGACGGGCTTGAAGCGACGCGACAGATCCGTGCCAAGCCAGGCCCCAATCGCCGCACGCGAATCATCGGGCTGACGGCGGCGGTGGGGCCCGTGTTCGAAGCGCAATGCAGGGCCGCGGGGATGGATGATTACCTGGGCAAGCCGGTGCAACGCGCCGCCCTGCTGGAACGGCTGAAGCAGCCGGTTCCCTGACGCCGGATCAGGGATTCCAGACCGCCTCGGGCTTGGTCCAGAGAACCGGGTCACGCATGGCTTTGGCGAGGTTGATCGCCACCGCATCCAGCATGGCCTGCCCCTTCTCGGCCGTGGCGGCGCGTGGGTCGCCCTTCATGCCGGTGCGCGGTGCCCGTTCGGCGAAGCTGTAGAAGCGCGAATACCCCGCCGGCGCCTGCACGCCGGCATTGCCGCCAGCGGCTTCCTCGATCTTGTCCATCCGCACCTGGCCCGGGTCCAAGGCCAACCACAGGGCCGTCTCGCCCTCGCAGGCATGCATGATCCCCCCCTGGGTGGTCAGCGCCTTGGCGATCTCCACCGGCGCGACATTAGGCCAGGTGGTGACAACGACCGGCACGCCGAATTCATGGGCCAATTCCCGCACCGAGACGGCGAGGGGGTCAATATTGCCGCCATGCCCGTTCACGATCAGCAGCCGCGAGAAGCCCTGTGCCTGAAGACTGCGCACCACGCAGCGCAGCACGGCATGCAGCGTTGCGTGATCCAGCGTGATGGTGCCGCCGAAGGGAAGGTGATGCTCGGACAGCCCGGTCCAGAGTGGGGGCAGGACGATGGCCGGGATGTCGGTGGCGCGCTCGGCCGCCGCGATGCACATGGCATGCGCGATGAAGCTGTCCGTCCAGACGGGCAGATGCGGCCCGTGCTGTTCCAGGCTGCCGATGGGCAGCACCGGCAGGGCGTCACGCTCCGCCAGGGATTTGAGTTCGGGGCCGGTCAGTCTTTCCCAACGCACTTCCATCGGAGCCTCCCTTGTTGCAGCGAGCCTTGCCCCCTTGCGGGACGCGCGCAAGCGGGCAGATGTGTCGCATGATTGATGTCGTGTGGTTCAAGCGGGATTTGCGCGTGGCGGACCACGCGCCGCTGGCCGCAGCGCGCGGCGCTGTGCTGCCGCTCTATATCGTCGAGCCGGAATACTGGCAGGGCGCGGATGCCTCGCCCCGGCAGTGGCAATTCCTGCGCGAGGCGCTGCTGGACCTGCGCGCGCAACTGGGCGCCATCGGCCTGCCACTGGTGGTGCGCCGGGGCGATGCACTGACCCTGCTGCGCCGCCTGCACGCCGAGCGCGGGATCGCCGCCCTGCACAGCCACGAGGAGACGGGCAACCTGTGGACCTATGCGCGGGACCGCCGCGTGGGCCGCTTCTGCCGCGAGGCCAACATCGCCTGGACCGAGCATCGGCAATTTGGCGTGGCGCGGCGGATGGCCTCGCGGGATGGCTGGGCGCGAATGTTTGCCGCGACGATGGCCGCGCCAGTCACTCCGGTGCCGCTGGGGCTGGCTGCCGTGCCAGGCCTCGCTGAGGGAGAGATACCTGACATCGCCATGGCCGATGATGGCCTGGTCCACCTGCAGCCGGCCGGGCGCCCGGCAGCGCTGGTGGCACTGGAAAGCTTCCTGGGCGGGCGCGGTGCCGATTACCGGCGCGGCATGTCCTCACCGCGCACGGCGCCGCTGGTTTGCTCGCGCCTTTCCGCGCATCTGGCCATGGGCAGTGTCTCGATGCGTGAGGCGGTACAACGGGTGGAACGCGCTGGCCAGGAGCTGGCCGCGATGGACCCGCGCGCGCGCGCCATTCCGCTGGGGGCCGCGCAATCGCTGCGCTCGCGGCTGCATTGGCATTGCCATTTCATCCAGAAGCTGGAAAGCGAGCCCGAGCTGGAAATCCGCGCCGCACACCCTGCCGCAGAGGCCGCAAGGCGGCCCACCGCGCCCGATGATCCGGCGCTTCTAGCCTGGGCCGAGGGGCGGACGGGTTATCCCTTCCTCGATGCCTGCATGCGCAGCCTGATCGCCACTGGCTGGCTCAATTTCCGTATGCGGGCGATGGTGCAGAGCTTCGCGAGCCACCATCTGGCGCTGGATTGGGCGGCGAGCGGCACGCGCCTCGCCCGGCTGTTCACGGATTATGAGCCGGGCATTCACTGGCCGCAGGTGCAGATGCAATCCGGGGCGACGGGCATCAATACACCGCGGCTTTACAATCCGATCAAGCAAAGCCTGGATCAGGACCCGCAAGGCGAATTCATTGCCCGATGGGTGCCGGAACTGGCCCATTTGCCAGCCGGCTTGCGCCATATGCCCTGGAAGCTGGACGGGGCGATGGAGTATCCCCAGCCCATCGTCGAGCAGGCGGCGGCAATGCGAGCCGCGCGTGACAGGATCACGCTGATTCGCTCGGCGGCCGGTTTCAGGCAGCAGGCGGAGGACGTCTTTGCGAAGCATGGCAGCCGCCAGCGCCGTTTCGCCCAGGATGACCCCATGGCGGAGCGCGCCCGGGAGGCAGCACGGGCGGAAAAGGTCGCTCGGCAACTGGCGCTGGACCTGTGAACGACGCAAGAAAAAGGGAGCCGCAGCCCCCTTCGTACTCAGCCCCCTTCGTACTCAGCCCCCTACGTACTCAGCCCCCCTCCGTACTCAGCCCTGGCGAGCCTTGAAGCGTGGGTTTTTCTTGTTGAGCACGTAAAGGCGGCCACGGCGGCGCACCACGACGCAGTTCTTGTCCCGCAGCTTGGCGGATTTCAGGCTGTTGCGGATCTTCATGGAGCGGGCTCACAAAACGCGAAGAAGGTTGCGGGAAGCGGCAGCCGCATCCCGGGGAGGCAGCGAGATAGGCGGGCGCCGCCCCTGAGTCAACGTCCAGTACCTCCGCGCGGCAGAGGCAAGGGCGGCAGGCCCTGGGCCGCTCGGTTCGCATTGACCTCGATCCGGTCCTGCGCTGTCAGGGCTGGAAAGCTGCGCGGAAAGCTGATGGCCTCGGCCGGGCCAGGGGGGCGCGGGGGGCCGACGCGACCGCAAGCGGCCAGCGCCAGCGCAGCCAGAACCATGAATGTGAGGCGCTTCATGCCAGTCTTTCCTTCCACTCGGCCACCATGGCCCGCACATTTTCCGGCGCCGTCCCGCCGTAGGAGCGCCGCGAGGCGACCGAGGAGGAGGGGCTGAGCACTCCAAACACGCCATCGGTGATGCGCGGTTCCGCCTCCCGCATTTCCATGATCGTGAGGCCCGAAAGGTCCACGCCCATGCCCTCGGCCTTCGCCACAAGCCGGCCGGTGACGTGATGCGCATCCCTGAAGGGCAGTTTGAGTTCGCGCACCAGCCAATCGGCCAGGTCCGTTGCCGTCGAGAAGCCCTGGCCGGCAGCGGCGGCCATGCGGGGGATGTTCGGCTGCATGTCACGCACCATGGCGGCCGTGGCGGCCAGGCAAAGGGTGAGGTTCTCGGCCGAGTCGAAGACGCCTTCCTTGTCCTCCTGCAAATCCTTCGCGTAGGTCAGCGCCAGGCCCTTCACGACCATCAACAGGCCCACGAGGTTGCCAGTCAGCCGTCCCGTCTTGCCGCGGACCAGTTCGGCCGCGTCGGGGTTGCGCTTTTGCGGCATGATGGAGCTGCCCGTGGTCAACCCATCGCTCAGCGTGACGAAACCGAAGCTGGGGTTGGTCCAGAGCACGATTTCCTCCGCCAGGCGCGAGAGGTGCGTCGCGCAGATCGCGCAGGCGGCAAGGAATTCCATTGCGAAGTCGCGGCTGCCCACGCCGTCCAGGCTGTTGCGCGTGGGGCCATCAAAGCCGAGCGACTTGGCCGTGGCGTGGCGGTCAATCGGGAAACCTGTGCCGCACATGGCGGCCGAACCCAGCGGGCATTCATTCAGCCGCGCGCGCGCATCCAGCATGCGGCCGCGGTCGCGCCAGAGCATTTCGGCATAGGCCAGAAGATGGTGGCCGAAGGTGGTGGGCTGGGCGGGCTGCATGTGGGTGTAGCCGGGCATGATGGTGCCGGCATGCTCCTCGGCGCGGACCACGAAGGCGCGCACAAGATCGAGCATCTGGGCCGCCAGCCCATCCATCGCGTCGCGCGTCCAGAGGCGGAAATCGGTGGCAACCTGGTCGTTGCGGCTGCGGGCGGTGTGGAGGCGCTTGCCGGCCTCGCCGATGCGCTCGGTCAGCCGCGCCTCGATGTTCATGTGGACATCTTCCAGTGCCTCGGACCATTCGAAGCGCCCCGCCTCGATCTCGGCAGCAATTTCGCTGAGGCCCTTGATGATGGCGGCCTCGTCATCGGCGCTGATGATGCCTACATGAGCCAACATGGCGGCATGGGCGAGGCTGCCACGGATGTCCTGGCGCCACATCTTGGCATCAAAGCCGATCGAGGCATTGATGGCTTGCATGATGGCTGAGGGGCCTTCGGCGAAGCGGCCGCCCCATTGTGTGTTAGAGGTAGCGTGGTTGGGATGGGTCTCGTTGGGGATGGGCAAAGGAGTATGGCTTCCGTGCTGATGTCGCGCCGCCTTCTGGCTGGCATGGTCCTAGCGCCGGCCTTGCCGCGCGCGCAAGCACATGCGGCGGGGGTGAGCATTGATCGCCTGCGCGAGGCGAGCCGCCCTTTGCCCGCCTTCACCTTCCTCGATGTGGATGGGGTTGAAA
This sequence comes from Acetobacterales bacterium, assembly GCA_038247025.1. Taxonomy (GTDB): domain Bacteria; phylum Pseudomonadota; class Alphaproteobacteria; order Acetobacterales; family Acetobacteraceae; genus Roseococcus. The sequence goes on along the minus strand of JBBRVI010000008.1, from coordinate 18,927 downwards.
AAACCATGGTGGATTTCGTGGGGCAGGGGGTGGTGATCAACCTCTGGGCTACCTGGTGCCCGCCCTGTGTCGCGGAAATGCCCGCGCTGGGGCGGTTGGCTAGGAGCCTGGCGGCGGAGCGGATCGCCGTGCTGCCGCTCTCCTCGGATCGCGGTGGGAGGGCGGTGGTGGAGGCCTTCTATCAGCGAGTGGGCCTCACGGACCTGCGCATCTGGCTCGACCCCCGCGGCGCGGCTGCCAGGGCCATGGGCGTGCGCGCATTGCCAACGACGATCATCGTGGACCGCAGCGGGCAGGAGCGCGCAAGGCTGGAAGGAGATGCTGCCTGGGATACAGCGCCCTTTGTCGCGGCAATTCGACGGTTGGTGGGGCCGGTGGTGGAGCCTTTGATCCGCACCTAGCCCATGATCAGCTCCAATGATTCGGTTTGAGCGGAGGATTCTCTAAATTGTGCTTTCCAGCCGCCGCTTCCGCAGATTGAACCAGACCAGCGCGGCCACCAGCGGCACCAGCACTGCGATGATGGTCTCGGCCGAAGTGCCATAGAGTGACCACGGCAGCGGCTTCAGCAAATAGCCAAGCACCGTAAGCAGATAGTAGGTGATGCCAGCGACGGAGAGGCCCTCCACCGTCTGTTGCAGGCGCAACTGGGCGCGGCCGGTACCGGCCAGGGTGGCAAGCTGCTGCTCCGCCTGGGCTTCCTGCGTGACAGCAACCCGTGCGCGCAACAGATCCACCAGCCGCGCGGTACGCACGGACAATGCCGAAATGCGCGCGCCGGTCGAGGCCACGGTGGCCATGGCCGGCTCCATCCGGCGATCCAGGAAGCGCGTCAGCGTGGGCAGGCCGACCAGCGCCGTCTCGCCCAATTCCTCCAGCCGCCGCAGCACCAGCCGGTGATAGGCCGCGCTGGCCGAGAAGCGCTCGGCTGTCACCGCATTCGCGCGCTCGATCTCGCCGCCGATCTCGGTCAGTTCCTCCAGCGCCTCCCGCTCGGCGACAAGGGTTTCCAACGAGGCCAGGCGCTCCGAAAGCCGGGTCAGCTGCTCCGAGGAGGAGGCAAGGCGCGGGCCCACGCTGCGGGCGGCCGGCAAGGCCAGCAATGCGAGGGCGCGATAGGTCTCGATTTCCCACAGCGTCTGCGCGAGGCGGCCGGCGACGGTGGGCGAAGGGTGCTCGGCCATCAGGATATGCGTGGCGCCATCGGCGTGCAGCCGGAAATCGGTGAACACCACGGCCTCACCGCCCGCGACCGCCGCGCCGGTCAGGCTGTCGGCCGCGAAACCACACAGGTCGGGCGCTGTATCCACGAGGGTGATGTGCATGGCGGCAATGGCCTGGCCCGGCAGGGCGGCGAGCCATTCGGGCGGAAGATAGGCCAAAGCGGGTTGGGCAAAGGGCCGCTGGGGGTCCGCGCCATCGGCCACGAAGTTCCAGCCGGTGAATTCCGTGTGGCGCTCGAAGCGCAGCCGGAAGGCGCCGAAATCCGCGAGGAACCAGGTCGCGCCCGGCGCGGGCGGCTCCACGCCGTGGCGGGCGCAAAGTGCGGCCAGATGCGCATCCTCGGCCGCGCGGTCCGGCGCCAGCATGGCCAGACGTGAGAGCCGCGCGGGCCCCCGGATGGGCATGGCGGGCCGGGCATGCAGCTCCCCGACCAGGGCTTCACGGGCGGGATGTGTGGGAAAATTCATGTCTTTATGTAACTAGGGATTGTTCGGGCATGGTGAAAGCCTCGTCAGCTTGGGAAACTCGTGGCAATCACCTCTTATGCAGATTCGCGACATCACCGCGGCGGATGCCCCCGCCTTGCTGGCCCTCAACAACGAGGCGGCGGAGGCAGTGAACGAACTCACGGCCGATGCCCTGGCCTCGCTGCTGGCCCGTGCCTTCGCCGCGCGGATGACGGTGGACGGGCAGGCCTTTCTCATCGCCTTCGATCACGCGACCCCGCCGCAGGGGCCCAACCATGCGTGGTTCACCGCGCGTGAGAGCTACTTCGCCTATATTGACCGCGTGGTGGTGGCTCCCACTGCGCGCGGCAAGGGCGCGGCGCGGGCGTTGTATGAGGACCTCACGAAGATCGCCAAGGCGGAATTGACCGATCTTCTGGTCTGCGAGGTGAACCTCGACCCGCCCAATCCGGAAAGCATGGCCTTTCACGCCAAGCTGGGCTTTGGGGCCTGCGGCGAGGCCGTGGATGCAAGGAACGGCAAGCGCGTGCAGTATATGCGAAAGCCGATCTGACCCCAGCGCGCGCTGCCAGTCCCTTGACCGTCCCGAAACGCCGTCTCGGATAGGTGGGCCTGACTGGGACAGGCATGCACTGCCACGCCCATTTCGCAGGCGAATGGTGGCCGCTTTGCCAGCGCATAGGGCGATTTGCTGAAGCCAGATGAAACTTGCCTGGATTTTGCCCTTCCAAGGCTGTCTCTCCGCGCGTCAACCTGCTTTTGACCCGAAGGAGCCCACCCATGACCCCCACCCGCCGTGCCCTGCTCGCCGCCCCGCTCGCCGCGGCGCTCCCCTGGGATGTGACCCAGGCGCAGACCCAGACCGGCACTCTGCGCGTGGGCATGACGGCATCGGCCGTGCCGCTCTCCAACGGCGTGCCCGATCAGGGGGCCGAGGGCCACCGCTTCATGGGCATCACCCTCTATGACCAGTTGGTGATGTGGGACCTCAGCAAATCCGACGTCCCCGTGACCATCCGGCCCGCGCTGGCCACCGCCTGGCGCAACGACCCCGCCGACAACAAGCGCTGGATCATCACGCTGCGCGAGGGCGTGAAATTCCATGATGGCAAGGTGATGACGGCGGCTGATGTGGTCTTCAGCTACGATCGCGCCTTCAAGGCCGACGCCGCGCATTTCGACCCGCGTGCCGCCGCCCAGGCGCGCATCCGCATGCCCACCATCGTCTCCTGGCGCGCGGAAGGTCCGCTCACCTTCATCATCGAAACCCGCATCCCCGACAGCCTGGTGCCCTTCGGCCTCACCTGGGTCGGCATCACGCATCAGGGCGCCTGGGAAGCCGCGGGCCGCGATTGGGACCGCTTTCTGGATCGCGCCGTGGGCACCGGCGCCTATCGCCTTGAAACCTTCGCCGTCCGCGAGCGCTGCGTGATGCTGCGCAACAATGACTACTGGGACACCGGCCGCATCCCCCGCCATGAGCGCTTGATCCTGCTGCCCCTGCCCGAAGCCAACACCCGCGTCGCCGCCATTCGCGCCAATCAGGTGGATTTCATCGAGGCCCCGCCGCCGGACGCCATTCCGGCCCTGAGGAATGCGGGCATCACCGTCGTCTCCAACACCTATCCGCACAATTGGACCTGGCACCTCAACATGAGCGAGGGGTCGCCCTGGCGCGACATCCGCGTCCGCAAGGCCGCCAATTTTGCCATTGATCGCGCGGGCATCCGCTCCATGCTGGGTGACATGATGGTGCCCGGTGCAGGCCTGCTGCCGCCTGCCCACCCTTGGCATGGCACGCCGCGCGAGCCCATCCGCACCGACCTCGCCGCCGCGCGCCGCCTGATGACGGAGGCCGGCTTCTCCCGCGCGAATCCCATCCGCACGCGGGTTGGAATCTCCACCTCCGGCTCGGGGCAGATGCAGCCCTTGCCGATGAACGAGGCGATCCAGCAGAACCTGCGCGAGATCGGCATCGAGGTCACCTTCGAGGTGATGGAGTGGAACGCGCTGCTCACCATTTGGCGAGACGGAGCACGCGCGCCCAGCAATCGTGGGATCAGCGCCATCAACATCAGCTATGCGGCGCTGGACCCCTTCACCGCGCTGATCCGCTTCCTCAAAAGCGACCTCGTGCCGCCTGCCGCCAACAACTGGGGCTACTTCAACGACGCCTGGTATGACGACATCATCACCCGCGTTTACACCGAGTTCGACGCTGTGGCGCAGGCGCGGCTGCTGTCTGAACTGCACGCCCGTGTGGTGGATGACGCGCTGTTCCTGTTCGTCGCGCATGACCTCAATCCGCGCGCCACAAGCCGGCGCGTGCAGGGCTTCGTGCAGGCGCAAAGCTGGTTCCAGGACCTCACGCCGATTCGCATGGGGTAGGCGGCGCCCATCAATCCGGCACGGGTCCCGACCGCAATTTCTTCGTCGCCCCGTGCTTGGTCTTGCTGTCCATGCGCCGCGTTTGCGAGCCCTTGGTGGGTTTGGTCTTGCGGCGCTTGGGCGGCGGTGGCTTGGCCGCCTCATCCACCAATTCCTGCATGCGGGCCAGCGCATCCTCACGGTTGCGCTCGCGCGTGCGATGGGTCTGGGCGCTGATGATGACCACGCCATCCTTGGTCATCCGCCGGCCTGCCAGGGTGGCCAGCCGGGCGAAGACGCGCTCATCCAGCCCTGCCTCGGCCGCGCGGTAGCGCAACTGCACCGCCGTCTCCAGCTTGTTGACGTTCTGCCCGCCGGGGCCGGAGGCGCGCAGGAAATCCTCCTCCAGAAGCAGCGGATCGAGCGCCACCCGGATCACTGGCGCTGTATGCCCAGATCGGCCAGGAGAGCGCGGTTCACCAGGCTTTCGGCGATGAAGCGCGCACGGAACTGCGCGCCGGTCTGGAAGCTTGGCACGGCGTTCAGCCGCTCGGCGATGATGCGGAAGCCTTCGCTGGTCACCGCTGCCTGGCAGGCGCGCTCGATGATCTCGGCGATGGCGTCGGGCAGGCCAGCGGGCGCGATGAGCCCGCCGTATGTAGTGCCGGCCATGGGGTAGCCGAGCTCTCCCGTGCTCGGCACCTCGGGGAGTGCCGCCATGCGCTGCGTGCCCAGAACCGCGAGGATAGGCAGGCCTGTGGAAGCGGGAATGGAGGCCGCCTCCACAAAGGCCATGATCTGGCCACCGATGGCCGCCTGGGACATTGGCCCCGCTCCGGTGAAGGGCACGTTCAGCCCGTCCACACCCGCAGAGCGCAGCAATTGTGCCATGAGGATATGCTGCGTGCTCCCCACGCCTGGTGTGCCAAAGACCAGCGCCTCGCGTCCGGTGCGCGCATGGGCGATCATCCCCGCGAAGTCCCGGAAGGGCGCGCCACGCCCCAAGATGAGCACCTGCGGATTGTCATACACCAGGCAGAGGTAGCGCAGCCCCTCGGCCGTATAGGTCACATTCTGCAGGAAAGGCTGGGTGGTGACGGCGTTGTTCGGCGAAATGCCGATCGTGTAGCCATCCGGCCGCGCGCGCGCGATTTCCGACACACCGATCGAACCCGCCGCACCGCCACGATTCACGGCGACCACCTGCTGGCCGAGCGCGCGGGTCAGTTCCGCCTGGAGGGCGCGGGCCATGAGGTCCGTATTGCCGCCGGGCGGGAAGGGGATGATGAGCTGCACGGCGCGGCTCGGGTAGTCCTGTGCCGAAGCCGGCAAGGCCAGCAGGGCCGCGAAAATCCAGGTGAACCAGCGCATTCTCGCCTCCCTCGGCTTTGCCGCGATGCTACTCCAGAAGCGGGGCGGTCGTCATGTCGTCCTTCAGCGCCACGCCGGTTGCGCCCAGCGCGCGCGCACCGCGCAATAGCCAATGCGTCTTGGCGGCGGCTTGCGTGACGCTGATGCCGCCGGGGCGCACATTGCTGATGCAATTGCGCTCCGCGTCGTTGCGGCCGCGGCGCGGCGCCCAGGTGAGGTAGATGCCCATGCTGTCCTGCGCGGAAAGCCCGGGCCTCTCGCCGATGAGCACAATGACGGCCTCAGCACCCATGGCCTCGCCGATATCGTCGCCGATGGCCACGCGCGCCTGTTGAACGATCACCACGGGCCAGGGGGCATCGAGGGCGCGGATCATGGCGGCCGCCTGGGACTGCACGCCGGAGGCGCAAAGCCCATCCGCTACGGCGATCACTGTGCCGCCCGTGCGGGGCAGGGATAGGCGGTCGGAGGCGCGCAGGCGGCGACCGAGATCGGGCCGCAGGAGATAGGTGCGGCGGTCCTCCGCCTCACTGTGCAGCACGGGCACGGGGCCGAGTTCGGCGCGCAGGGCGGTCGAATCCAGCGCCGACCAGACGGCGTCGCGTGCGGCAGCGTGCGCTTCCTGGAAATCGAGATGTGCGGCGGTCGGCACTGCATTGCCGGCGCGGCCGATGCCAACGCGCGCCTGGGTGAAGCGCCGGAGGTCGGACCATCGCGTGATCACCTGGCGTGGAGGGTTGAGACCTTCGGTCCTCGCCGCCTCCGGCGTCTGCGCCCTTCGGTCATCCGGCGCGTTCATGCGAGCCCGATCAACGCGGGCGACATCGCGGCTGGAATGGCATCGCCGGACCCTATCCCCATCCGCTCCAGCCAGGCCGAGAATTCGGGTGCCGGCGTCTTGCCCAGGGCGGCGCGCGCGTACAGCCCATCATGGAAGGAGGTGGATTGATAGGCCAGCATCACATCATCCGCACCCGGCACGCCCATGATGTAGGTGACACCCGCCGTGGCCAGGCAGGTGAGCAGCGTGTCCATGTCATCCTGATCGGCCTCGGCATGGTTGGTGTAGCAGATATCCACCCCCATCGGCAGGCCGAGCAGCTTGCCGCAGAAGTGATCCTCCAGCCCTGCGCGGATGATCTGCTTGCCGTCGAACAGGTATTCCGGGCCGATGAAGCCCACCACGGAATTCACCAATAGCGGCGAGAACGCCCGCGCCACGCCATAGGCCCGCGCCTCGATGGTCTGCTGGTCAACATTGTGGTGCGCTTCGGCAGAGAGCGCACTGCCCTGGCCGGTTTCGAAATACATCACATCCTGCCCCAGCGTGCCGCGCTTCAACGCCAAGGCCGCATCCTCCGCCTCGCGCAGCAAGGCGAGAGAGACGCCGAAGCTCTCGTTCACGCGCTGTGTGCCGCCAATGGATTGGAACACCAGATCCACCGGCGCGCGGCGTTCCATTGCCAACATGGCCGTGGTCACATGGCACAGCACGCAGCTTTGCGTGGGGATGTCAAAGCGCTGGCGCACCTCGTCCAGCATGGTGAGCAGGCCCAGCACCTGCTCGATATTGTCGGTGGCGGGATTCACGCCGATCACGGCATCGCCGGCACCCAGCAGCAACCCATCCAACGTGCTGGCGGCCACACCGCGCAGATCATCCGTGGGGTGGTTGGGTTGCAGGCGGATGGAGAGCGTGCCCGGCAGGCCGATGGTGTTGCGGAACCGCGTGACCACCTGGCATTTCTGGGCCACAGCAATCAGGTCGCTGATGCGCATGATTTTTGACACGGCGGCCACCATCTCGGGCATCAGGCCGCGGCGGATGGGGACGAGATCAGTGGGCTCGGCGGCCAGCAGCCAATCGCGAAACCCGCCCACGGTCAGATGGCCGATGGGCGCGAAGGCTGCGGCGTCATGGCTGTCCACGATCAGGCGCGTCACGTCATCCGCCTCGTAGGGTATTACCGCCTCGCTGAGAAAATGGGTCAGCGGAACATCGGCCAGGGCGCGCTGGGCGGCCACGCGTTCGGCAGAGGAGGTTGCGGCCACTCCGGCCAGGGCATCGCCCGAGCGGAAGGGCGTGGCGCGGGCCAGCAAGCTGCGCAGATCGCCGAAGACATAGGTTGTGCCGCGGATCGCGTGTCGGAATGCCATGAGCCTATCCATCATGCCGCTGGGGGCAAAATCAAGCGCGGCGGGTTGTCAGGAGCCTTGGCACGACGGAAACTGGAACGAATGGAGGAAGTTCATGGATCACAACATCGCAGACAGCGCCCTCGACTGGCCAGATCGGATTTACGACCTGCTGCGCGCCTACAACATCAAGCAGGTGGCCCTGGTGCCGGATGCGGGGCATTCACGCCTCATCAAGCGGTGCCTGGCCGACAACACGCTTCGCGTCATCACGCTGACCACCGAGGAGGAGGGCGTGGCGCTTATGCAGGGCGCCTGGTTGGGAGGTGATCGTTCGGTGCTGCTCATGCAATCCTCGGGCGTGGGCAATTGCATCAATATGCTCTCACTCTCGGGCATTCATCGCTCGCCGATGCCGATGATCATCACCATGCGTGGTGACTATGGCGAGTTCAATCCGGCGCAGATCCCCATGGGACAGGCGACACAGACCGTGCTGGAGGCGATGGGCACCATCGTGAACCGCGCCGATGCGGCGGATGATGTGGCGCCTGCGGTGGAAGCCACGCTGAAATTCGCCTTCAACACGTTCCGCCCGACCGCGACTCTGCTGGGCCAGCGCCTGCTTGGCGCCAAGACCTTTGGAAAGGACTGATCGCGATGGGTAAGCTGAACCGGCGAGAGCTGACGCAGGCGCTGTTGGATGATCGAGGTGACCTTCTGGTGGTGGCGGGCCTCGGCGCCCCCGCCTGGGATATCACGGCGGTGGGCGATGGCCCGCAGAACCTGCCGCTTTGGGGCGGCATGGGCGGGGCGGCGATGATCGGCCTGGGCCTGGCCCTGGCGCAGCCCTCGCGCCGCGTGCTGGTGCTGACGGGTGATGGCGAGATGCTGATGGGCATTGGCAGTCTCGCCACCATCGCGCATCAGGCGCCGCGCAACCTGGCCATCGTCGTGCAGGACAACGAGCATTACGGCGAGACCGGCATGCAGGAGACGGCAACACGCCACGGCACGGACCTCGTGAAGATGGCCGAAGGTGCCGGCATTCGCCAAACCATGTTCGTGACCGAAGCCAAGGAAATTGCCGCCCTGCGCCGCGCGGTCTACGCAAATGAAGGCCCGTTCTTCGCCGTGGCCAAGATAGACGCAGCCTCCCTGCCCCTGGTGTTGCCGCCGCGCGAAGGCGCCATCCTGCAAGCCCGCATGCGCGAGCACCTTCTGGGCCCCGCCGCCCACCTGATGTAGCCGGAGGTGCAGGAACCTGAGGTTCCTGCTGGGGAGTTTGAGGGGCAAAGCCTCTCATATGTTCAAGGGAAAAAAATGCCACACGTTGTCCTGCTACGCTCGCTCCACCCGGACGCAACGGCCACCCTGGAAGCCGAACCCGGCTTCACGGTCGAGACGGTGAACGACACCAGCCGCGAGAACCTGGTCCGCGCCATGGAGCGCGCCGAGGCCATCATCGTGCGGGCCACTCCCATCAACGCGGATTTCCTGAGCTTCTCGCCCAAGCTCGCCCTCGTGGCGCGGCATGGCGTGGGCTATGATCAAGTGGATGTGCCTGAACTCACCAGGCGCGGCATTCCCCTCACTGTCACGGCGGACGCCAATGCGCTGAGCGTGGCCGAGCATGCGATGATGCTGATGCTCACCATCGCGCGCCAGTTGCAGACTTATGACGCGAACACACGCGCCTTCAAATGGAGCAGTGTGGAAGCGCCAACCACCTGGGACCTCTCTGGGATGACACTGCTTGTCGTCGGCTTTGGCCGAATCGGCGGGCGGGTTTCGCGTCTGGCGGCGGCCTTTGGAATGGATGTTGTGGTGCATGACCCTCATGTGGCCATGAACACCGTGAAGGGCGCGGGCTTCCGCTACGCAAAGACCATGGCGGAGGGCTTGGCCCAGGCTGATTGGGTGACGATGCATTGCCCTTCCAATGCCGAAAATCGCGGCATGGTGAATGCCGAATTCCTCGCCGCCATGAAGCCCGGCGCAAGGCTGGTGAACACCGCGCGCGGCACGCTGGTGCAGGAGGCGGCGCTGGCCGCAGCCCTTCGCACGGGCCATGTCTCGGCGGCCGGCCTAGACGTGTTCTGGGATGAGCCGATGGGCCGCGACAACCCGCTGCTGACCGCGCCGAATCTGGTGATGACGCCGCACACCGCGGCCGCCACGGTGCAGGGCATGCGCCGGATGGGGCTATCGGCGGTGGCTTCCATCATCGGGCACTTCAAGGGCGAGGTGGACGTGGACATGGTGATCAACAAGGAAGTGCTGAGGAGCAACCGATGAACCCGCTGCCGGTCCTCGCGGAGCAGGCCGCGGGATGGCGCACCGCGCCGCTCTCGGCCGGGGTCGAGCATCACGGACGCTGAGCGCTTATTGAATTGTTCCCTGCCCGGCTGCCCGGCTGCCCGGCTGCCCTCGGGGCCTCTCGGTCACGAGCGTCCAGGCAGACGTGGCCCTCAAGCCGCCGAGCGCAAAGCCTCTCGCCGGGTCTCGGTGACGCGCAACACACCCACCACCTGGCCCAGATTGCCAGCAACGAGGTGTACCATCTCCGTCGGCATGGCCTCCATGCCGAGTTCAACATGCAGCATCTCGCCCGCGCGCCGGGCGAGAAGGTGATCGGGCGTCAGGTCTCGCTTGGCGAAGGGTTGCAGCAGGCGGGGCAGCAGACCGGGCTCGGCAAAGGCCTCGACGGTGAAAAGCACTTGAACGGTCATGACGGATATTCCTGCAAGGGCGGATGGCGGTGCGAGACCCGGCGCGGGGGCGCGCCACGACATCGCGGCGCGGATCAACCGGCCGGGCGCGTAATTCGCAGCGGGGAGCGCTTCAGGAACATGGGTAGACACTAACGCCTTGCGGATCAGCGAAGCAAGGCCGGAAGCATCGCGTCGAGCCTGACGCGCCCCTGCGAAGTGGCCACAAGGCGCGGCCCCTGCCACTCCAGATATGCCTCATCCAGGCATGCGGTCAGCATCATCGGGTCAATCGTATCGAGGAAACTGAGCCCGCTACGCGCCTCGATCCGCGCGGGGTCCACGCCCTCGGTGAGGCGTAGCCCCATGAGCAGCGCCTCGCGCCCACGGTCGCGCGGCGAGAGCTCCGTCTCCTCCACGATCGCATGGCCCGATTGCTCCACGCGCATGGCCCATTCCTCCGGACCGCGATGGCGACGGGTGGCGAGCATCACGCCATCCGTCAGCAGCCGCTGATGCGCCCCAGGGCCAATGCCGAGGTAATCGCCATAGCGCCAATAGGCCAAATTGTGCCGGCTCTCCGCCCCGGGTTTCGCGTAATTGCTCACCTCGTAGGGGAGCAGGCCAAAGCGCCGCGCTTCCTCGGCGGTCGCCTCATACATGCGCGCCGCGTCATCTTCCTGGGGCAGAGCGAAATCGCCACGCGCATACTGCGTGGCGAAGCGCGTGCCCGGCTCGATGGTGAGCTGGTAGAGGCTGAGGTGATCCGCCGCCAGCGCCAGCGCCTGGCGCAACTCTGACCGCCAGGAGGCTTCGGACTGGCCGGGGCGGGCGTAGATCAGGTCAAAGGAGAGGCGCGGGAAAATCTCGCGCGCGGCTTCGAGTGCGGCGATGGCCTCGCCCACATCATGGCGCCGGCCGAGAAAGCGTAGCGCCGCCACATCGAGCGATTGCACGCCCAGCGACGCGCGATTGATTCCAGCCGCGCGGAACTCACGCAGCTTGCCGATCTCCACGCTGGTCGGGTTGGCTTCGAGCGTGATTTCGATGTCCGGGACGGCGTCGAAACGCGCGTATGCATCTTCGATCAGGAGTGCGACGGTCTGCGGCTCCATAAGGCTTGGTGTGCCGCCGCCGAAGAAGATGCTGGCGAGCGGCCGGCGGCCGCTGACGGTGCGCGCCGTTGCCGCGACGCGCGCTGCCTCAAAGGCCAGTTCGCGGCGCAGGGCGTCGCGGAAGCGCGCATGGTCCACGCCAGCCTCGCGCACATGCGAGTTGAAGTCGCAATAGGGGCATTTGGAGGCGCAGAAGGGCCAGTGGATGTAAAGCGCGAGGGGCTCAGTCATGCGGCGTGATAAAGCCCATCACCAGCGTCGGTGATAGCCTCGCCCATAATGGCGGCTGTACCCGAAGCCGAAAACCGGAGGCCCGAAAACCGGAGGCCCGAAAAACGGCTGGACTGGTTGATAGACGGGCACTGGCACGGCCACCCGCAGCGGTTGGACGCTGTTGCCAAGTGCCGCCATGCACTGCGCGTAGGTGATGTCAAAGCGCTCCTGCAGCCCGAAATTGGTGTTCTGCGCGGCGCCGACTCCCACGGCGCTGCCTGTCAGCAGGCCAGCGCCTGCGCCAATCGCCACCCCCGCGCCGAAGTTGCCCGTGGCCGCGCCGATCAGCCCGCCTGCGACCGCGCCCAGCGCCGTGCCAACGGCCGCGCTGCCGAGCGCTGCCTGGTTCCCAGCACCTGGATCAGCCACGCCCAGGCTGTTCGAGGCGGATTGCTGGCAGAAGGCGTCCTCACGCTGAAATTGCCCAAAATCCCGGCCGGCCGGCGGGATGGCGACAATGCTCGGCCCCCGCGGGATCGGCGCTGCGCAGGCTGAGAGGCTCGCAGCCGCAATGGCCAGAAGCGCAAAGTTTCGCATGGCAAATCCCCAAACATGCTGTGCGGTTCATATGGCCCGGCGAGCAGCGGAGGGCAGCCAACGTTACATTAATTTTACGCAGCCCAAAGCCCTACTCTACCCAAGCCCCACGCCAACCAAGTCCTGCTCCACCCAACTCCTACTCTGCACCGGCCGGCAGGAGCGAGACATGCGCGGCCACGATCCGCCAGCCGTCTGGCGTACGCAGCCAAGTGTGGCTTTGACGGCCGACGCGGTCGGCGCCTTCGCGGCGAAAGCTGGTATTGGCCACGCCGAAATCTTGGCCATAGGTGGTGATGACGGTGCGGATCAGCGTCCGCACCAGGCCCTGCGACGGCCGCGAAGCCCGGAACTCCGCGATTTCGGCGTAGGAGAAGAGGTTCTCCGTCACGCCGAAGCGCAGCGTATGCTCGTTGTCATGGAAAAGCTCGTCCAGTACCGCCACGTCATTGGCCACCAGCGCTTGCTCATAGCGGTAAAAGGCGGCCGAGACTTCGGCATGGATTTCGGGAATGTTGATCTCGTGCATGGTCAATCCCTTACGGCAGGCGAGGCGCAAACGCCGAGCTTCTCCAGCATGGCGGCCACGCGGAACAGCTTGTCCTCCGCCCAGGGTGCCCCGATCAACTGGACGCCGATGGGCATGCCGCCGGGCGTGCCCAGGCCCACCGGATCCGCGATGGGGGCGGCAATGACCGGCAGCCCGATGCAGGAAATGGGCTGGGTATAGACGCCCAGATTGGGCCGGACCGGGATATTGACCCCCTCAACCTCGATCATGTTCTGGCCGATCTCTGGCGCCACATAGGGCGTCGCCGGGGCGAGGATCACATCCACATCGTCGAATACGCGCAGCGCCTTGGCGCGATAGGCCGCACGCACACGCTGGGCCTGCTGCAACCACTGGGCTGGCAGAAGGGCGCCGGCCAGGAAACGGTCCCGCGTGGCGAAGTCGAAATCATCTGGCCGGATGCGCAGGTTGGGCAGGTGCAGATTGGCGCCCTCGGCCATGGTGATGAGAAACGCCGCCGCCCGGCCCATGCCAGCGTCAGGGATGGTGACGCGCCGGGTGGTCCCCAGCGCACGCGCCACGGCTTGCACCGCAGCGAAACCCTCGGCATGCCCGCCGCGCATGAAGTGATCATCGGCGACGGCGATGCGCAGATCGCCGATTTCCGGCTCGGGGCGGACCAACTGCTTGCCGACCCAGCGCTGCGCCGGGTCCTCCCGGTCTTCGCCCTGAAGAACGTTGTAGGACAGCGCCAGATCCATCAATTCGCGCGCGAAAGGGCCCAGATGGTCAAAGCTGGCCGCAAAAAGAAATGCCCCCTGGCGCGAAAGCCGGCCATAGGTGGGCTTCAGCCCCCAGATGCCGCATAGTGAGGCGGGCACGCGGATCGAGCCGTTGGTGTCACTGCCGAGCGTGACGGCAACCAGGCCCCCAGCCACCGCCGCGGCACTCCCTCCTGACGAACCGCCTGCCATGCGCGTCAGGTCATGCGGATTGTGGCTTGGGCCAAAATGCTCGTTTTCGGTGGTGAAGCCATAGGCGTATTCATCCATGTTCAGCGCGCCGAGCATCACAGCGCCTTGTGCCTGCATCTGGCGCACCAGGAATGCGTCGCGGCTGGCAGGTGGCGTGTCACGCTCGATCTTGGCGCCGGCCAGTGTGGTGATGCCCTTCAGGTCAAACAAATTCTTCACCGCGACGGGCACGCCGGCCAGCAGGCCGGGGTCCTGCCCGGCGGCAACTTTTACGTCCACGGCAGCGGCCTCGGCCCGGGCGCGATCGGCGGTGACGTCGGTGAAGGCATTGAAGCTGGTGTTGCGCGCGGCGATGTCGGCCAGGCGCTCCTCCACCACATCCACGGCGCGGCGGGTGCCGGCACGGATTTCGGCGGCGAGGGCTGCGGCTCTCATGGGGCGCGCCCCGCGACAAAGATCGGCGCAGCCTCATCCGCCGGGGAGAGTTTTACCTGTTCGATCAGCGCGGCCATGCGGGCTGCCAGCGCCAGGTTCATGGCGATACCCGGCAGATGCGCAGGGTGCAGGGGCAGGCCCACCGCTGCGGCGGCCTGCTTCGCATAGGTTTCGGGATCGAATTCGGTCATGGGGAGGCCCTCCTTTGGTGCAAATCTGCGGCAAGCGGAGGGCGGCCGCCAGGGGGTTCACGGCCCAATCCTGCCTCCCCCGGCGCGGCGGTTGCGTTCGCACGGGGCAGGGCTGCATCGCGCTTGGGCATGTCAAGATTGACCCCGCCCGCGCCCCCTGCCATCCCCACCCGCATGATCGCCGATCCGCAATACGAGAACATCCGCGCCTGGCCCTTCGAGGAAGCGGCCAAGCTTGCGCAGCGCATGGCGACGACCGGCAAATCGGAGGCCCTGTTCCAGACGGGTTATGGCCCCTCAGGCTTGCCGCATATCGGCACCTTTGGCGAAGTTGCCCGCACCTCCTGGGTGCGGCGCGCCTTCACGAAGCTGACGGGCCTGCCCTCGCGCCTGATTGCCTTCAGCGATGACATGGACGGGTTGCGCAAGGTGCCCGACAACATCCCCAACAAGGAGTTGCTGATCCCGCATCTGGGCCAGCCGCTGACGCGCATCCCCGACCCCTTCGGAACGCATCCGAGCTTCGGGCAGCACAACAACGCACGGCTGCGCAGCTTCCTCGACGAGTTCGGCTTTGAATACGAATTCGCCTCAAGTACGGAATACTACGCATCCGGCCGCTTCGACTCGGCGTTGTTGCAGATGCTGTTCCTTCATGAAGAGGTGCGCGAGGTGATCCTCCCCACCCTGGGCGCCGAACGCCGCGCCACCTATTCGCCCTTCCTGCCCATTCACCCTCGGACGGGTGTGGTGATGCAGGTCCCCATGGAGGCCACAAACCCCGAGGCCGGCACCATCACCTGGCGCGACCCCGAGAACGGCGAGCGCTTCGAGACGCCAGTCACCAGCGGGCATTGCAAGGCGCAATGGAAGGCCGATTGGGCGCTGCGCTGGCATGCGCTGGGCGTGGATTACGAGATGTCCGGCAAGGACCTCATTGATTCCGTGAAGCTTTCATCGCGCATCTGCCGCGTGCTGGGCAGCGAACCGCCCGTCTCCTTTACCTATGAGCTGTTCAACGACGCCCAGGGCCAGAAGATCAGCAAGAGCAAGGGCAATGGCCTGACCATCGAGCAATGGCTGGAATATGGCCCGCCGGAAAGCCTGGCCTTCTTCATGTTCGGCTCCCCTGGCTCGGCCAAGCGCCTGCACAGGGAGGTGATCCCCCGTGCGGTGGATGACTGGCTCACACAGCTGGCGAAGCTGCGGGTGCAGAGCGATCCGGCCAACCCTGCGTGGCATGTCCATGCTGGGGAGGCCCCGAATTTCGCGGCCCCGCCCGTCTCCTATGCCACCCTTCTCAACTTGGCTGGCATCGCCAATACGGCCGATCCCGAGCGGCTATGGGCCTATCTGCGGAAATATCACCCGGAGCTGACCCCGGAGGCGGAGCCTGTTCTGGACCGCCTGGTGAAGAACGCCTGCGCCTATTGGCGGGATTTCGTCGCTCCCGAACGCCGGTTCCGCTCCGCCACGCCCGAGGAAGCCGAAGCGATGCGCGAACTCGTGGCCATTCTGTTGGAACGCGCGCCGGAATTCGCGGCCCTGAACGCCGGCGCGGAGCGTGAGGCCGCCATGCAAAGCGCCGTTTACGACGCCGGCCGCCGCCCGCCCTTCGCCATGCCCAACAAGGATGGCTCCTTGGGTGTGGGCCGTGCATGGTTCAGCGCGCTCTACGAAGTCCTGCTGGGCAAAAGCGAGGGCCCGCGCTTTGGCGGCACCATCGCCGTGATGGGCGTTGTCGAGACCTGCGCCCTGATCGAAACTGCCTTGATGCGTGAGAATGCGACAGCGTGAAAGGCGTTCTGCCCCATATCAAGCGGCACGGTCCGACCGTCTTTGGGCTGCTGCTGCTGGTTGGCGCCATCTGGGTGGTTCACCGCGAATTCCGGGACTTGTCCGTTGCCGATGTCTCTCGCGCCATGCAGGCGATCCCGGTGTCTGCTCTGTGGTGGGGCGCGGGGCTTACGATTGCTGCCTATCTTGTGCTCGCGATCTATGACTGGCTGGGGGCGCGCTATGCCGGGCGGCCGTCCAGCTGGGGACGCGCGCTGCTGGCGTCCTTCTGCGGCTATGCGTTGGCGCATAATCTGGGGTTTGCCGCCGTTTCCGGTGCTGCGGTGCGGTTCAGGCTCTATTCGGCCTGGGGTTATACGCCGCTGGAGATTGGCAAGGTCATCGGTTTCACCTCGCTGACCTTTGGCCTGGGCGGCATGGCCCTGGGCGGGATGGTGCTGCTGATCGAGCCCGAAGTGCTGCCGTGGGTGGGCGACCATCTGCCCCGCTGGGCGCTGCAACTCGTGTCGGTGCCCTTGTTCGGTGTGGTCATCGCCTATGTGCTGCTCAGCCGGTTTCGCCGCTCTGTTCGCCTCTTTGGCCATGACGTGGAGTTACCCGGCACGCGCATGGCCATCGCGCAGAGCCTGCTCGCCACTCTGGACGTGGCGGTGACTGCCGCCATCTTCTACGTGCTGCTGCCCCCGGCCGAGGGCCTGACCTTCGTGCGCTTCATCGGCATCTATCTGGCGGCCTATACGCTGGGCATCGTGGCCAGCGTACCAGGCGGCCTTGGCGTGTTTGACGGCGCGATCATCATTGGTCTGGCACCCTACATGGGCGCGGCCGAGGTGGTGGGCGCGCTGCTGGTCTTCCGACTTTATTACTACATCGTCCCGCTTTTCATCTCGGGCGCGCTTTTCGCCGGCTTCGAGATCGGGCAGCGGCGCGACTGGCTGGATCGCTTCACCCTGGTCGGCCGGGGCGCCTTGCCGCTGGAGGTGCCCATCCTGACCGGGCTGGTGGCTCTGGCGGGCGCGCTGCTGGTCTTTTTGGGGGCGCTGCCGATCTCCTCCACCGTCCTGCGGGACTGGGCGGGGTACGAAGCGGCACTCGCCTCGCAATTCGCAGCCTCCATCGTGGGATCGCTGCTGCTGGTCATGGCCTTCGGCATGGCGCGGCGCATTAAGCTGGCCTGGGGCATGGCTCTGTTTTTGCTGGTGAATGGGGCACTGATCGCCTGGCTGCGTGAAGAAGCCTGGTGGACTTGGGGCAGCTTTCTGCTGGTGGCATCGCTGCTGGCCACCATGCGCGGCGCCTTCTATCGGCAGAGCAGGATACGCCGCGAGCCCCTTTCCAGCGAAGTGCTGTTCCCCCTGGCGGCGGTCGCAATTTGTGGCCTGGCTTTGGCGATGCTGGCCAATGCCAGCCGGTTGCAGGAAACCATGTGGTGGGAGGTGGTGCTCTTGTCGGGCGCGCCGGCGCAGATGCGTTTCACGGTTGGCATTACGGTGTTGCTGCTGCTGGCCGGCATGTTTCAGTTGCTGCGCCCGGTGCGGGTCCGTTCCGAACCCTTTGACGATCTGAATCGCATGCGCCTGGAAACATTGGGCGCCGTTCTGCCCGCCGATGCTGCGGGGGTTCTTTGGGGAGAGGCCGAGCGGGCGGGTTTCGCCTTTTCCCGGATGGGGAATCTCTGGATCGGCCATGGTGATCCGGTTGGCGAAGCGCGCGACGCCGTTTCCGCCATTTGGCGCTTTCGCGACCTGTGCGAACGAAAGGGCGCTCGACCGGCCTTTGCTGGCGTCGGGCGGGAGTATCTGCGGATTTATGCGGATATCGGGCTGCAAAGCCTGCCGGATGAGGCAGCACCCGGGCTGTTTGTGGTGTGCGACGCGGAGCGTGATGTTGGGCGGGTGCTGAATCTCGCAGCATCGCAAGTCTGAAGCACGATCGAGCTGGACTTTGAGTGGAGTGACTCCAACACATGCTTCCCTGGCGCGATGGCAGCGAGGAAGCGTTCTGGGCCGGCAGTCCAGGTAAAGGGGTTAACGTGTTTGTTGTGCTCAGCGCCTTAACCGTTGATGGCGGCCTTCAGATCAACAATCGAGCCAAAGCCCCCACGCTTGAGCCGCCGCCGTGTGGGCGCTGAGGAGAAGTCTCGACGGCGTTGAGTCAGGATGCGCTGGTGGGGGTGAAATGGAAAGTCCAGCGGGGATGACGGGCCAGCCAAGCGACCAAACACCCCCGAAATATTTGTCATGGCGGGCAGTCTGCGAAATTTTTGGCTCCAGCCGGTAACCCCAAAACCCCCTTTACCGAATATGAATCAGACAGAGGAAGTTCGCCCTGACACTGTCCGGGAGCCCGTTTGCTTCCCTGGGGTGGTTATCATTTCGGCAGCACCAAAATGGTTCTGTCCGTCAAAAAAAGGAAACGAGACATGGCGACTCTTACGGCCGTCAACGGCGCGCTTCGATTGGATCAGTTAGGCCAGCTCCAGGCTGTGAATATCACTTCCCCGACAGCGAACCAGATCGTGTTGGACTACAGCGGAGGCGGGTCCACCGAGCTGCTAGGCAACTTCAGTTTCGGTCCGAGGGGTGTGACAGGCACCGTAACAGGGCTCAACCAGACCTCCGCGGATGGGTTGCTGAACTTCACTCTCACCGGCGCCAGCGTCCCTGCGCCGTTCAATACGGCGTTTGTGGTCGACCTGGCCTCCACGGGCAGGCTGGACCTCGCGGTACAGGTATTGCTGGGAGGCAACGATTTGATTACTGGCGGCAGCAGCAACGACGTCCTGTTTGGCTATGGCGGGAACGACGTCATCCGTGGC
>JBBRVI010000007.1:0-29003 GCA_038247025.1 Acetobacterales bacterium | reverse complement strand
GCGCTCGGCGGCACGTTCCGCACGGGCATCGGCAACGCCGGCCCCATTGAGCAGTCCCAAATTCTCCCGCTCGGCGATGTCGAGCCCCTCCCACCAGCCGGCGAGAGTGGGCAGGTCATGCGTGGCCACACAGGCGGCGGCCG
Organism: Acetobacterales bacterium; assembly: GCA_038247025.1. Classification (GTDB taxonomy): domain Bacteria; phylum Pseudomonadota; class Alphaproteobacteria; order Acetobacterales; family Acetobacteraceae; genus Roseococcus. The sequence continues at coordinate 28,860 of JBBRVI010000007.1, read as the reverse complement.
CCACGGGATATTGTTGGGGCTTGCGGAAGGAATGGCCATCGCGCTCGAACCAGAGCACCCGGTAGGAGAGGATGCGGGCCTCGTGCAGCACCTCGCGCAGGCCATCGGGCACGGTGCCCAGATCTTCGCCCACCACGGCGCAGCGGGCCCGGTGGCTTTCCAGCGCGATCTCGCCGAGCCAGGCCTGAAAGGGCTGCGCGAGATAGCAGCCCTCTCCTGCGGTGGCGCCATCGGGGACGAGAAACAGCCGCTTGAGGCCCAGCACATGATCAATCCGCAGCGCTGCGGCGTGGCGCATATTGGCCCGGATCAGGGCAGCGAAACCCGCATGGCCCTCGGCCTGCGAGGCCAGTGGATCGGGGGGCGGTACGCCCCATACCTGGCCCAGCGGCCCCAGCGGATCGGGCGGTGCGCCGATGGAAAGCCCAGGCAGGAACGCCATGTCGCCCGACCATAACTCCGCGCCATCCCCCGCCATGCCCACGGCGAGATCGCGATACAGCCCTGCCCCGGCGGCTTCGGCCATCTGCTGATCAGCGAGGAATTGCAGCCAGGCGTGGAACCCGACCTCTTGCGCGGCTTCGGCCTGGAAGGCGGCAAGGGCTGAATCACGACCATGGCGCAGCCCTTCCGGCCAGCGGCGCGAATCACTGTGGCCCTCGCGCTCTGCCAGCGCATTGAAGCTGGCGAAGCGGTTCAGGCTTGGGGTGCGGAAGGCGAGGAAGGCGGGGTCCTGGGCATCGAAGCGCGCCCAGGCCTCGGCCAGGACGCGGCGCTTGGCGGCCCAGACGGCCGGGTAGTCCACAAGGTTGGACTGGCGCAGCGCGGCGAAGAGCGCGGTTTGCGGCGCGGCCTCGGGCAGGCGCGAGACGTCAATCAGCATCGGTTCCAAAAAGCGCCGGTCTGAGGGTTGGTATGGGCTGGCGCGCTGCCGATCCACGGGCATGAGCGCATGGGGCGGGCTGATGCCGCACCAGAGCGCGCCCTCTTGAGCCGCGCCGCGCGCCAGCTCCGCGATGGCGGTGAAATCCCCCATGCCCTGGTCGGACGCATGGCGCAGCGCATAGCTTTGCGCAGTGATTCCGAAGCGGCGCTGCCCGGCTTCCAATGCGGGCGGCAAATAGCAGGAAGCGGGGGCGGCGGTGATCCGGCAGGTGGTGTCGCGCCAGCGCAATACGTGGCGGCCCTCGGGCAGGGGCGGGAGGGTGATGTGGCCGGCCTCCAACAGCGCGCCGAACTCGCGGCTGCTGCCATCCTCCAGCGCCAGATGCAGGTCGAGCCGAGTGGGCAGCCCTTCGCCGAGCGCGACGCAGCCTGCCTCTCCGGCGCGTGCGGCGAAGTGTGCGGGCAGGGCCGGGCGGTGGCGGCGGCGGGCCAGGCTTTCGCGCGCCTGGGCTGCGGATTCGGCAGGCAGGCTTAGGGCACTCAGCACGGCCCGCAGCGTAGCCTCGGGCACCTCATGCTCGCGGCCGGTCAGATCATGCCAATGCGGGGCGATGCCGGCGGCGATGGCGAGTTGGCCCAGCAGCGCGGGCTCTGCGGCCGTGGCGCGGGTCGCGAATTCGGCCAGCAGCACAACCGAGCGCGGCGCCAATTCGTGTGGCAGATGTGTGGCCTCAGGTGCGGCACTATCCGCGATCAGCCGCCAGCCAAAACCCCAGCGCGGGCGGGGGAGATGCAAAGCGCGCACTTCATCGCCGCCATTGACCGCGATCAGCACACGGTCCTCGCCTTCGGTCAGCACCGCCATCAGCGCTCGGGATGCGGCCCAATCCTGGGGGGCGAGGGCATGTCCCTCCGGGTGCAGCCAGGCGACGTCCGGCAGAACCATTTCTTCAGGCGCCGCGCCCGTCAGCGCCGCGCGCGCATGCAGCGCCGGATGTGCGCGGCGCGCGGCAATCAGCCGTGCGGTGAAGGCAACCAGCCCCTGATCCATCGCCTCCCAATCGAACCAGGAGGTCGCGTTGTCCTGGGCATAGGCGTTGTTGTTGCCGCGCTGGCTGCGCCCGCCCTCATCGCCCATGGCCAGCATGGGCAGGCCGCGCGCGCTCAGCAGCGTGGCGAGCAGCGCGCGAATATCACCCTGGCGGCGGAGGGTGATGCCGGGGTCGTTCGTCGCGCCCTCCACGCCATGATTCCAAGAAAAATTCTCGCCGGAGCCATCGCGCCCTTCCTCGCCATTCGCGAAATTGTGGCGCTGCGCGTGGCTGACGAGATCGGCCAGGGTGAAGCCGTCATGTGCCGTGATGAAGTTCACGCTGTCAGCGATGCGCGCGGGAAAGGCATCGGCGGAACCGGCCAACCGCGTGGCAAGCGCGCCCAGCATGCCGTGGTCGCCGCGCCAGAAGCGGCGTGTGTCGTCGCGGAAGCGGTCATTCCACTCGCCCCAGCCGGGCGGGAAGCGGCCGAGTTGATGGCCGCCAGGCCCTATATCCCAGGGCTCGGCGATCATGCGACGGGTGCGCAGCACGGGGTCCTGGCGCATGGCAGCCAGCAGCGGTGCCTGGGCGTCAAATCCGTCAGCGCGGCGGCCGAGAGTGGTGGCGAGGTCGAGGCGGAACCCGTCCACGCCCGCCTGCTCCGCCCAATGGCGCATCGCATCCATCACCAGGCGCAGGGGCCAGGGGCGGTCCAGCGCCAGCACATTGCCGCAGCCGCTGTCATTGGCGCCCAGGCGATACCAATGCGATTCGCCCAGGCCCCGCAGACAGAGCGTTGGCCCCAGCGCGTCGCCCTCGCCGGTGTGGTTGAACACCACATCCAGGATGACGCCGATCCCTGCCGCGCGCAGAGCGCTGACCGCGGCGCGCACCTCCGCCATGCCGCCGGGCGCAAGACGCGGATCGGGGGCAAGGAAGGCGACAGGGTTGTACCCCCAGTAGTTGGTCAGGCCGAGCGGCGGCAGATGGCGTTCATCCACCCAGGCGGCGACGGGCAGCAGTTCCACGAGGGTCACCCCCAGCCGTGTGAGATGCGCGATGGCGGCAGGGTGGGCGAGGGCCGCGAAGGTGCCGCGGATCGCCTCGGGGATCTCGGGATGCAGGCGCGTGAAGCCCTTCACATGCAGCTCGTAGATCACCTCGGGGCGCACGGGCAGCGGCGACCATTCCTGTGCAGGCAAGGCTGGCGCGACGATGGCGCGCGTCAAATGGCGGCCGCTATCCCCTGGGCCAAAGGCCGTGGGATGCAGGCGCAAGGTGGCTTCCAGGCAGCGCGCCCAGGGGTCCAGCAAAAGTTTCTCAGCATTGAAGCCCGGGCCACCGGCGCGCAACCCGTAGGCGGTGCCTGCGGCGATGCCGGCAATGGTTCCGTGGAACACATCGCCTTCGCGCCCGCTCAGGGCGTGGCGTGCGACCTCCTGGCCATCATCGAAGACACAGAAGGACAGAGTTGATGCACCAGGCGCGGGAATCGCGACTGCCACGCCCTCGGCAAGCAGCGTGACGCCAAGGGCCTCAGCGGGCCGCACGTTCGGCAACCATCTCCCGAAACAATGCCGCATAGCGTTTGGCCGAACGCGTCCAGGAGACGTCGCTCGCCATCGCATTGGCCTGGAGGCGCGGCCAGCTTTCGCCGTCCCGATGGAGAATGATGGCGCGCTCGATCGCCGAGGCGAGCATCTCCTGGCTGACGGGCGCGAAGTTCAGGCCCGTGCCGGTGCCCGCTGCCAGCGCCATTTCATTCGCGTCAATGACCGTATCCGCAAGCCCACCCACCCGCGCGACAATCGGCGGCGCGCCATAGCGCAGCGCGCAGAGCTGCCCAAGCCCGCAAGGCTCGAAGCGCGAGGGCATGAGGACGGAATCGGCGCCGCCATAGCAGAGCCGCGCCAGCCCCTCATCGAAGCCGATGAAACTCCCCACACGGCCCAGTTGCGCGCCAGTGGCGCCGTGCACACGCTCTTCCAGAGCGGCCTCACCGCTGCCGAGAATGGCGAGTTGCGCGCCGTTGTCGAGAATGGCCGGCAGGGCTTCCAGAATCAGATCCACACCCTTCTGCCAGGCCAGCCGCCCGATAAAGACGAAAAGCGGGGCGTGCGGGTCGGGCGTGAGGCCCATGCGCGCTTGCAACTCCGCCCTGTTCACGGCGCGCGCTGCAATGGAGGTTGCGTCGTAGCGCGCGGGCAAATGGGTGTCCGTCGCCGGATTCCACTCCTCGATGTCCAGGCCATTGAGGATACCGCTGACATGCCCCCCGCGCCCGCGCAGCAGCCCATCCAACCCCATGCCCCATTGCGCCGTGCGGATTTCGGCGGCGTAGCCGGGTGAGACGGTGTTGATGCGGTCGGAGAACCACACGCCCGATTTGAGGTATCCAACCTGCCCGAAATATTCGAGGCCGGCTGTGGCGAAGGCCGCGGCTGGCAGGCCCAACAGACCAAACAGGTCCGCACGGAACTGCCCCTGGAAGGCCAGGTTGTGGATGGTGAAGAGCGTGGGAATGCCGCTCCCACTGAAGCGCAGATAGGCCGGTGCGAGGCCGGCCTGCCAGTCATGCGCATGCAGCGCGTCAAAGCCCAGATGCTCCGCGGCATGGGCCGCAGCGCGCCCGAGTGCTGCGAAGCGGATGGCGTTGTCTGGCCAATCCATGCCGCCCGGTGCGAGGTAGGGCGAGCCAGCGCGGGCGAAGAAGTGCGGTGCATCCAGCGCCAGCACATCCCGCCCTGCGGCCGTTGCCCGCACCAGCCGTGCGGGCGCGCCAAAGAGGTCAGCGACGGTCTCACTCGCTTGCACGGCGCCGAGGGCCGCCATCACCGCCGGATAGCCGGGCAGCATGGTCGTGACTGCCACACCCTCGTGCGCGAGGGCCGCAGGCAGCGCGCCCATGACATCAGCAAGGCCGCCCGTCTTGATGAAGGGAAACCCCTCCGATGCGACCGCCAGTACCTTCAACAGCGCGGTGCTCATGCCAGCTTGTCGAGCATCGCCTGGGTGATGAGGCAGACGCCTTTCTCCGAGCGGCGGAAGCGGCGCGCATCCTCGATCGGGTCCTCACCAACAACCATACCGGGGGGGATGCGAACACTTCGGTCCACCACCACGCGGGTCAGCCGCGCACCCTGGCCGACATCCACGCGGGGCAGCAGCACGGCCCCTTCCAGCTTCGCGAAGGAGTGCAGGTGCACTCCTGTAAATAGCAGGGATTTGCGCGCCGAAGCGCCCGAGATGATGCAGCCGCCCGAGACCAGCGAGGAGATCGCCTCGCCGCGCCGCCCTTCCACGTCATGAACGAATTTCGCGGGTGGAACCACCTCGCCATAGGTCCAGATGGGCCATTCCTGGTCGAACAAATCTAGCGGGGGGACGATGTCCGTCAGGTCAATATTGGCTTCCCAATAGGCGTCAATGGTGCCGACATCGCGCCAATAGGGCGTGAATTCCTGGGAGGAGCGCACGCAGGAGCGTTCGAAGCGATGCGCCGCCGCGCGGCCATGCTTGACGATATAGGGAATGATGTCCTTGCCGAAATCATGCGTGGAATCGGGGTCCGCCGCATCGCGCTTCAACTGTTCGATGAGGAAGCGCGTCTCGAAGACATAGATCCCCATGGAGGCCAGAGAGAGCTCGGGCCGGTCGGGGATGCCCGGTGGGTCGGCGGGTTTCTCCACGAAATCCGTGATCCAGGCCTGGGCGTCCACGGCCATGATGCCGAAGCCCTTGGCCTCCTCGCGCGGGACCGCCATGCAGGAGACGGTGACGTCGGCGCCCTGGTCCACATGCTGGGCCAGCATGCGCTCGTAATCCATCTTGTAGATGTGATCGCCCGCCAGAAGCACGATGTGGCGGGGGGCGAGATCCTCGATGATGTCAATGTTCTGAAACACCGCATCGGCCGTGCCCAGATACCAGCTCTGCTCGGAGACGCGCTGGGATGCAGGGAGGATGTCGAAGCTCTCATTGCGCTCGTGGCGGAGAAAGTTCCAGCCGCGCTGCAAATGCCTGATCAGGCTATGCGCCTTGTATTGCGTGGCGACGGCGACGCGGCGGATGCCCGAATTGATCGCGTTGGAGAGCGCGAAATCCACGATGCGCGACTTGCCGCCGAAGAAGACGGCGGGCTTGGCGCGGCGGTCGGTCAATTCCATCAGGCGTGAGCCGCGCCCGCCCGCGAGCACGAAGGCCATGGCTGTGCGCGCCAAAGGGGCGGAACTCGGCTCTCGGTCAGGCATGTTTTGTCTCGGAAGCTGTTTCTCTCCCCCATGCTTTTGGCATCGCCCATGCCTCCGGCGCCAGATAGATAGTGGCGAGCGGTGGCAGAAACACGCGGGCCGAGGCGGGCTGGCCGAAGGCTGGGGCGGGCTCCGCGGTCACTCGCCCCATATTCCCCTGGCCGGAGCCGCCATACTCCTCCCCATCCGTGTTCAGGACCTCCCGCCAGACGCCGGCCTGCGGCAGGCCTACCAACAGACCCTCACGCGGGACGGGCGTCAAGTTGCACAATACGGCCAGCGGCGGGCCGCCCGCGCCATCGAAGCGCAGCCAGGTGAGAACGGAATGGTCCGCGTCATTCGCGTCAATCCAGCAAAAGCCCTCGGGTTCAGTGTCGCGCGCATGAAGTGCGGGGAGGGTGCGGTGCAGGCGGTTAAGTTCGCGAACCAGTGATTGCATGGCGAGGTGCGGCGGGTGTTGCAGCAGCCACCAGTCGAGTTCGCCCACTTCGGACCATTCGCGCCAGGGGGCGAATTCCTGGCCCATGAAGAGCAGCTTCTTGCCTGGATGGCCCCACATGAATCCGAAATAGGCGCGCAGATTGGCAAAACGCTGCCAGTCGTCGCTGCTGCTCCCTTGCGGCATGCGGCCCAGCAGCGTGGCCTTGCCATGCACCACCTCGTCATGGCTGAGCGGCAGGATGAAGCGCTCGTTGAAGGCATACATCATGCCGAAATTCATCAGGTGGTGGTGGTGGCGCCGCTCCAGCGGGTCCTTCGCGACATAGCGCAGCGTGTCGTTCATCCAGCCCATGTTCCACTTGAAAGCGAAGCCGAGACCGCCTTCAGCCACGGGGGCGGAAATGCCAGTCCAGTCAGTCGCTTCCTCAGCGATCAATAGCGCGCCTGGCGCCTGTTCAGCGAGCATGTCATTGGTGCGGCGAAGGAAGCCCACGGCGTCACGATTGTCATTGCCGCCATCCGCATTGGGCGCCCATTCGCCTGGCGGGCGCGAATAATCCAGGTGGATCATCGAGGAGACGGCATCCACGCGCAGCCCATCCGCGTGATAATGCTCCAGCCAGAACAGGGCGTTGGACGCGAGGAAGGCCTGCACCTCGGTGCGGCCGAAATCATAGATCGCCGTCTGCCAGCCCGGATGCCAGCCGCGCCTGGGGTCTGGGTGTTCATACAACGCCGTGCCGTCAAAGCGGGCCAGGCCATGCGCATCATCGGGGAAATGCGCCGGCACCCAGTCGAGAATCACGCCGATGCCCGCCATATGCGCCGCGTTGATGAAGCGCGCGAGGCCCGAAGGGTGGCCCAGGCGCGCCGTCACCGCATGCATGCCGATGGGCTGGTAGCCCCAGGAGCGATCAAGCGGATGCTCCATGACGGGCATGAACTCGATATGCGTGAAGCCGAGATCCACGACGTAAGGGATGAGGTCGGCGGCCAATTCATCCCAGTTCCAGAAGCGCCCATCGGGGTGGCGCTTCCAGGAGGCGGCGTGGACTTCGTAGATGGACATGGGCGCATGCTTGGGGTTTCGCGCCGCACGGGCCTGCATCCAGGCGTCATCCGTCCAGATGAAATCATCAATGCGCGCGACAACGCTGGCATTGGCCGGGCGCATTTCGGCGGCGAAGCCGACCGGGTCGGACTTGAGGGGCAGCAGCGCGCCGTCGGCACCGACCAGCTCGTATTTATAGGCCGTCCCCTCGGTGATGCCGGGCAGGAAAATCTCCCAAAGCCCGGAATCCACACGCCGGCGCATGGGGTGCACCCGCCCATCCCAACGGTTGAATTCCCCCACCACCGAGACGCGGCGCGCATTCGGCGCCCATACTGCAAACCGCACGCCGGCAGCACCCTCATGCGCCACAAGATGCGCACCCAGGCGCTGATGCAGGCGGTGATGCGTGCCCTCGATCAGCAGATGATCGTCCAGCTCGCCGAGGCAGGGGCCGAAGGCGTAGGGATCGGGCGTTTCGGTGCTGGTAGCGCCCTCGGTGATGTGAAGAAGATAGGGCGCGTGGCGGGTGATCCCTGGCGCGAAACCCTCGAAAAATCCGCCATGCCGCGCCTCAAGCCGCAGCGAGGTTGTGCCGAACTCCGCCTCGATGGAGGCGGCATGCGGCCGCAATGCGCGGATCACCAGGCCTCCGGGCGCAGCATGCGGCCCCAGCACCGCGAAAGGATCGGCATGACGCGCTTCCAGCAGGGCTGCCACTTCGAGGTCGCTCGCGCGCCAGGGTTCCATGGCGCCTATCCTGGCACGGGAACGTGCCAGATCTCCTTCGCGTATTCCGCGATGGTGCGATCGGACGAGAACCAGCCCATCCTGGCCGTGTTGAGGATGGTTGATTTCTGCCATGCCGCCCGGTCCGACCAGCGCTTTTCCACCTGACGCTGCATGTCGAAATAGGCGTCGAAATCGGCGGTGACGAGGAAGTGGTCGTGCTCGCGCAGCATGGTGACCAATTCGCCATAGCGATGGACGTCATCGGACGAGAAGACGCCCGAGGCGATGGATTCCAGCGCCTGCTGCAAGCGCGGCGAGGCGTCTATGGAATTCTGCCCCCGCCAGCCCTCTCGCCGGCGTGCGGCCACCTGCTCGGTCGTCAGGCCGAAGATGAAGATGTTCTCCGCCCCCACATTCTCCAGGATTTCCACATTGGCGCCGTCCAGTGTGCCGATGGTGAGCGCGCCGTTCAGCGCGAGCTTCATGTTGCCCGTGCCTGACGCCTCCATCCCCGCCGTCGAGATCTGTTCGGAGAGATCGGCCGCGGGGATGATCACCTCGGCCAGCGAGACGTTGTAGTTGGGCAAAAAAACCACCTTCAGCCGGTCGCGGATGGTGGGGTCACGGTTGATGGTCCGCGCAATGTCGTGGGCGAGCTTGATGATGAGCTTCGCCCGATGGTAGCTCGCTGCGGCCTTGCCGGCGAAGATCTTCACGCGCGGCGCCCAGTTGGTATGGGGTTGGGCACGCATCTCGTTATAGAGCGCCACCGTTTCCAGCAGGTTGAGCAGCTGACGCTTGTATTCGTGGATGCGCTTGATCTGCACGTCAAACATTGCTGCGGGATCAATCCGAATGCCGGTTTGCGCGCGGACCAGCTTGGCCAGCGCCTCCTTGTTGATGCGCTTCACCTCGCTGAAGCGGGACTGGAAGCCGACATCGCTCGCGAAAGGTTCGAGGGCTTTCAGCGCCTCGGCCCGATCGAGAAATTCGCCGCCGATGGTCTCTGTCAGCAACTCGGTCAGGCAGGGGTTGCATTGCTGCAACCAGCGGCGAAAGGTGATGCCGTTGGTCTTGTTCGTGATGCGCCCGGGAAAGAGCATGTTGAGATCGTGAAAAACGGTCTTCTTCAGCAAATCCGAATGCAGTGCCGAGACGCCATTGACCTTGTGCGAGCCAACAAAAGCCAGATTGCCCATCCGCACCTTGCGGCCATGATGTTCCTCGATGAGGGAGACCGAAGAAAGCAGCGCCATATCGCCGGGATGTGACGCCGCGACCGCGTCCAGATGCACCGCGTTGATCATATAGATGATCTGCATGTGACGCGGCAGCAGGCGCTCCATCAGCGGAACGGGCCAGGTCTCCAGCGCTTCGGGCAGAAGGGTGTGGTTGGTGTAGGAGATGGTGCCCTGGGTGATGGTCCAGGCTTCGGCCCAGGGGATCTTGTGGTCATCCAGCAGGATGCGCATCAGCTCCGCGACGACGATGGCCGGGTGCGTGTCATTGAGCTGGATCGCCACACGCTCGGGCAGCGACTGCATGCTGCCATAGACGCGCAGATGCCGGCGGATCAGGTCCTGCAGTGCTGCGGAGGAGAAGAAGAATTCCTGGCGCAGCCGCAGCTCCAGGCCCTCCGGAGTGTCATCCGAAGGGTAGAGCAGGCGCGAAATCGCCTCGGCGCGCACGCGGTCAGAGAGCGCGCCGATATGGTCGCCGCGATTGAAGGCATCAATGCGCAACGGATCGGCCGCGCGGGCAGACCACAGGCGCAAAGTGTTCACATGCTTGCCGCGCCAGCCCACGATAGGCGTATCATAGGCAACCGCGAGCACGGTCTCGGCCGGCTTCCAGACGTGGTGGGGTTCGCCATCCTCGCCATTCACTTCCTCGACCGTGCCGCCAAAGCCGATGCTGTGCGCGATTTCGGGGCGGGCGAATTCCCAAGGGTTGGGGAATTGCAGCCAATCCTCCGGATACTCCTCCTGCCAGCCCGCGCGGATCACCTGGCGGAACAGGCCATGGTCGTAGCGAATGCCATAGCCGAAGGCGGGGATGGAGAGGCTCGCCAGGCTATCCATGAAACAGGCAGCCAGACGGCCCAGGCCACCATTGCCAAGGGCGGCGTCCGGCTCACTGGCGATCACTGCGGCCGCGTCCACATCGAGCGAGACGAGCGCGGCGCGCACCTCGGCCATCAATCCGAAGTTCGAGATGTTGTCGCGCAGCAACCGGCCTATCAGGAACTCCAGCGACAGATAATAGACCTGCTTCTGGCCGGTGTTGTAGGCGGAGCGCATGTCATTCAGCCAGGGCTCCACCACGCGGTCGCGCACAGCGAGCGCGGTGGCCATGAACCAGTCGCGATCCAGCGCGCCAGCGCGGCTCTTGCCCAAATCATAGGTGAGCTTGCGCAGGATCGCATCGCGCATCGCCTGGCCGTCGGGCCTGGGTGTCTTGAGTTCTTCGGAAGCCGGCGGGGCAGCGTCAGCGGTGTTCACGTTCTGTGGCATCCTGATCGGCATTGATTTGAGAAATATTGGCACAAGTGGCGCCTTCGCCGGAAGCGCCGTGCTGCTATCTCCTTAGGTATCCACGCATTACTGGGCCATGAAGGCTTCCACTTCAGCGCGAAGGGCGGTCGCCCCGTCACGCGCGCGCATCGCACCTGACGCGCTGGCCAGGCGCAACGCGGGCTCGATGTCCATCTTCTCGGCCATCGCGAGTGCGAAGGCGCCATGGAACACGTCACCAGCGCCGGTGGTGTCGCGCGCCTCGATCTTGAAGGCGGGCATCACGCGCGGCTTGGTTTCGTCGCGCATCAGCCAAAGCGTGCTGTCCTCGCCGCGGGTGACCGCGGCCATGCGGGTCACGCCCTCGGAGACGGCGCGTCGCAGTGCTTCGGGGACACGCTGGCCGGGTGCGTAATTGTTGAGCCCCGTGGCGGAGAAGATCGCGTAGCGCACACGAGGCACGAGATCGAGCAACAGGCGTGTCTCGCTGCGTTCGCCATCCAGAACGGTGGGAAGGTCCAGCTTTTCGGCGGCTTCCAGCGCGGCGGCAGCGCCCTCGGGCCAACGTGGGTCGCAAAGAAAGGCACCCGCATCGCGCAGCATTTCAAGCGGCAGCCAGGCGGGGTCGGTGCCCAGGCCCTCGCCGCGAAAGCCCAGGATGGCGCGCTCGCCGAAGCGGTCCACCAGCACGGCGGAGACAGGGCTGCGCGCGCCTGGAAAGACCTGCAGGCCAGTGAGGTCAATGCCCTCGGCTGCGAGGCCTTCGGTCAGCAGGCTGGCATTGGGATCATCGCCGACGCGGCCCCAGAAGGCGGCGCGACCGCCTAGGCGGACGGCAGCGATGGCCGCATTGGCCGCCATGCCGCCGATGGAGAGCATGTAGCCCCGCGCCTGCGCCTTGGCCGGCGGCTGGGGAACGTCATCCACCCGAAACACGTGATCCGCGACGACATTGCCCAGACAGATCACGAGGGGAGGTTTGGATTGCTGCATCGCCACGACCGTAGAGGAGAAAGCCTCGCCAGGGAAAGCCTCGCCAGGGAAAGCCTCGCCAGGGAAAGCCTCGCCAGGGAAAGCCTCGCCAGGGAAAGCCTCGCCAGAGAAAGCCTGGGCCGCTCCTCGGACGCCACTCTGAGCCAGGTTTCAACCCGAAAGGGCAGCCGCGTCGCGCAGGATGGCGTCAGCGGCTTCGGTGAATCGCCCATCCGCCTCATGCAGCACCAATCCGGACAGGATTTCATCCGGCCCAAGCCCGCCACGACGCCCCTGGATCAAAATGCGCTTGGCTGCCACCCCCGCGCGGGGCCAGAGCGGCAGGAGGCGAACGGCACCACAAGCGGCCGCACGCAAGGCAGCAGCGGCTTCGGCGAAGCGTGCGGCGGGCAGTACCAGGCTCAGCGTGCCCTTGTGGCGCAGGGGCCGCGCCATGGCCCTGACCCAATCATTGAGAGGCGCGTCCTCATGGGCAGCGTTCCGCAAAGGTTGAGAGGGCGATGGCGTGCCCCCCGTCCAGTAGGGTGGGTTGGCGAAGGCGTGGTGCACGGGCTCAAGGTCCCGCACCTTCTGCACATCGGCCACGATAACCCGCGCAGGCAGGAGGTTGAGCCCGGCATTGCGCTGTGCGAGATCCGCCATCTCCTCATCGCGATCAATGGCCGTGATGGACAGTCCTGGCACTCGCGCCGCGAGGCACAGGAAGGCGGCCCCCGACCCGCACCCGATTTCCAGCACCGCCTCACCTTTGCGGGCGGGGACAAAGGCGGCGAGCAAAACTGGATCAATCGCGGCGCGAAATCCATCTCGCGGCTGGATCAGCCGTATTCGCCCACCCAGGAACGCATCCTCGGTGAATTCCCTAGACACCGGATTCCAGAAGCAGGCGCCTCGCGCGCGCCGCATCCTCGCCGCGCACGGCCAGGCGCTGGGGGAAAATGGCCAGGCCCAGGCTGGAAAGATTGCGATCCAGCAGCACCGCCTCGATCCCGGCATCGCGCAGAAGCAAGGCCAGAAAGGACATGCGGATCGGATCAGGGTCGCTCGCCACCACTTCCACCGGTTGAAATCCTTGATTTCCCTCGCCTTGCCGCCATCTTGCCCTCTCGGTATCCTGCATCAACCGGGCCATGGTCAAGGCCAGGTCAATTCAAGGAGAATGCGCGAGTGGCGGGTGTGGTGGATGCGACGGGCGCAGAGGCCCTGCGGGGCGAGGACGCGCTGGCGCGGCTGAACCGCCTGGTCGCCGACGATCTCCAAGCCTGCAACCGCCTCATTGTGGAGCGGATGCACAGTCCCGTCGCGCTGATTCCACAATTGGCTGCGCATATTGTGGCCGCCGGCGGCAAGCGTCTGCGCCCGCTGATGACGCTGGCCACCTCACGGCTTTGTGGCTATGCCGGCACGCGCCACGTGGCGCTCGCCGCCTGCGTCGAATTCATCCACACCGCGACCCTGCTGCATGATGATGTCGTGGACGAAAGCGCGCTTCGCCGCGGCCAGGCCAGCGCCAATGAGTTGTTCGGCAACAAGGCCTCCGTCCTGGTGGGCGATTTCCTGTTTGCCCGGGCCTTCCAGCTGATGATCGAGGATAAAAGCCTGGAGGTGCTGCGCATCCTGGCCGGCGCTTCGGCCACCATCGCCGAGGGCGAGGTGTTGCAACTCATCACGCAGAACGATCTGGGCAGCACCGAAGCGCAGTATCTGGAGGTCATCCAGGGCAAGACGGCAGCCCTTTTCGCCGCCGCCGCGCGCCTGGGCGCCGTTGTGGGCGATCGCCCGCTGGCAGAGGCCGAGGCGCTGGATGATTACGGCCGCAACCTCGGCATCGCGTTTCAGCTGGTGGACGACGCGCTTGATTACTCGGCCGAGCAGGAGCGCCTGGGCAAGACCGTGGGCGATGATTTTCGGGAGGGGAAGATCACCCTCCCCATTCTGGTCGCCTTCCATGCAGGTGATGCGGGGGAACAGGAATTCTGGCGCCGCACGTTGGAGGCCGGCGAGCAGACCGAGGCGGATTTCGGCGAGGCACAGCGCCTTTTGATGCTGCATGGCGGAATCCAGCAGACAATCGAGCGCGCCGAGCTTTATGGCAACGCCGCATTGGCAGCGCTTGAGATTTTCCCGCAGGGTGAAGCGCGTGCCGCGCTGGCCGATGTGGTGCGCTTTTGCATCGAACGGGCGAGGTAGTCTCAGGGCTGCTTTGGCCTACAGGAGATGACCGCACCATCCTTCTTGGGACCACGGCGCTGTTTGGCTGGAACCCCGTTTTATGCGCCAGTCCCGGGGTGGATTCGGTGGGCGATTTCAACAACCTCGGCGCCATCGCGCAGGTGGCGAACATCCTCTCGGTCACTCCCAGCCGCGTTCAGGCGACCACGATTGCGGGCTTCACCGGGACCGCCGAGATGGATGATCGTCTCCGGACCGCTTTCGCCGGGCCAATGGCCATGGAGCGTGCCTATCCCGGCAGGCAGAGCACATCCTGATGCTCGACCCGCACGGAGAGCAGGCCCCATTCGGCCTGTTCGGCCCGCGTCTCGGCCCATTTGCGGATTTGCGCGCCACCGCGCCGCTCATGTCTCAGCGCCGCCTCCGCATGTCCCATGGCCAGATCATGCGCCATTTCGCGTGCCTTTCGTGGGATGACCCATGGGCTGCCACCGCGTAAGACGCGGTAGCCATGTGCCTCGAAGGCGCGGGCGATGGCATCGGGGGCGGCGGCGCCCAGCGCCTTCCCGCCAAACCCCTTGGCGCGGCGTTGATCCCGCGCGAAACCGCGTGCCACCAGCGCATCGCCCGGGAAGGGTGGCGAAAACCACTCGCGGCCCGAGACGTTCAGCGCCGCATAAAAAGGCAGGCGACGGCGCGCAAGGCCGGCGGCCAGACGTGCCAACCAAGTCTCGGAGACCAGGTCGCACAACGCGCTGCAGGTGACTGCGTCCACTTCCCCCAACGGAAGGCCTTCGGGGGCCTCGGCCAGGTTGGTGAGGATGCCCTCGATGCGCCAGGCCCCTTCGGGAGGGTGCAGCAACAGCACTTTGCGCTGCGGCCAAGTCGAGCGCCAGCCGATGGCCTCGGCGGCATCCATCATCGTGTCGAAGGCACGGGACATGAGTTCGGGATCGGCATCGGCCAGCACCCATGCATGGGCGCGGCCCACGAAATGGCCGAGCCAGCGGGTGAGACTGCCCGTGCCCGCCCCGAGATCGAGGAAACGAGGCCGGCCCTTCGAATCCAGATGCTGCATCAGCGCCTGGGCGAGGTCCGGGTTCCGGGCCAAGGCGTCAAAGGGCTCGCGCAGGGCCAGCCAGTCGCCATCGAAGGATTCAACGCCCATCTGCTTAACCATGGCCGGCGGCCTCCAATTCAGCGGCGAATTTCGCCGCGCGGTCATCCCAGCGGGGCAGGGTCTGCCCAGCCTGCCAACTCGCCTCGGCCATCTGGGCGCGCAGGCCCAAATCCAGCAAAGGCCGCCGCATCCCCCGCGAGAGGCTGCTGAAGTCGCCAGGTGCTGCAAGGATGGCAGCGCCCGCACCGACCACCTCCGCGATGGCGCCCCCCGTGCAAATTGCCAGCGGCAGGCCGCGCGCCTGGGCCTCGGCCGCGGCCATGCCGAAGCCTTCAAACCAAGTGGCAAGCGCGAAGAGATCGGCCTGGGCGTACTCGCGCTCCAGCCTTGCGTCTGCAATGGTCCCGAGGAAGGTGACGCGCGCCGAGAGCCCCAGCTCCTCTGCCAGGGCTGCCAGCCCATCCGCATGCACCGGGTCGGCCGCGGCGCCCGCTATGCGCAGCGTCCATTCGAGATCGGTGAGGCGGGCCAGAGCGCGCAACAGCACGTCATGGCCCTTGCGCGGAATGAGCGACCCGACCGAGAGAACGCGCGCACCCGGCCCGCCCGATCCCGTGGCGCGGGACGCCGGGTCGGTCCCGGGTTCCACCACACCGATGCGCGAACCCTCCGCCCCAAGCGGCGGCAGCCCGCGCGCCGTGCAGGCAGAGGTGGCGATCAACCGGCCACAGGCGGCGAAGACCACCCGCTCAATTGCGCCCAAAGCCTCCTGGTGGGGGCCGGGCTCCAGCGAAGTCGGGTGATGGATCAGGCCGACAGCGCTGCGCGCCGCCAACTCCCGGGCGATCTGGCGAAAGGCGGGCAGGGCCAGGCCGTCAATCACCGGTACCTCACCCGGCGTGAGGCTCGCCCAGGATCCTTCGGCTGAGGCCAAAGCCGCGGCGTCGGGAAACGGGAACTGGCCGGCGAGTTCGACCACACGCACCGGATGGCCCAGTGCGCGCAGCCCCTCCACCATGCGGCGGTCATAGAGGTAGCCTCCGGAGACGGTGTCGAAAGGCGCCGGAACAAGAAGGGCTACCCTCATGCTGGCACGACAGGCCCTTCAAACGCCGCCCAGGCAATGTGGCTTTCGCGCAACAGCACCTTGATGCCACTGACCCCATCCCCGCCGGGTCCCATGCGCCCATCACGGCAGGCGCCAGAGAGCAGGCCGTGGATGTGGAGGCAAAGATACTCCGTTGTGGTGTTCTTGCCGGCGAAAACCTGCTCCTCATCGAGGTTGCGGTAGTCTAACGCGCTCAGGATTTTGCGCAGCTCGTCCTTCGCGAGACCGATATCAATCAGCAGGTGCAGGTGATCGAGCTTCCCGGCGCGGAACTCCGCCTCGACGATGAAGGTCGCGCCATGCAAGCGCTGCGCGGGGCCGAACTCCGCGCCGCGAAAGGAATGCGCGACCATGATGTGGTCAACGACGGTGAGGCTGAACATGGAGACGTCCTTCAATCGTAAGTGATGACGGGGCAAAGCGGCTGGGCTGTGCCCGGGGGGGGATCGAGCAGCGCTGGCAGCGCGGCGGGAAGCTGTTCGAATGGCACGAAAGGGCCGAGCAGTGCATCGAAGCGCGCATCTTCCAGAAGAGAGAGTGCGAGGGACATGCGCTGTCCGTGGCTTCGCCGCCCGCGCATCGCTGGCGAGACGCTGCCCACCTGGGTCGAGATGAGCTGAAGGCGCTTGTGGTGAAACTCCGCACCCAGTGGCAAGGCGGGCTCAGCATCGCCAAACCAGCTTGCTTCCACGATGCGTCCCTCGAAGGCGGCGCATTCGAGCGCGAGGCGCAGGCCAGCCGTGCTGGCGCTGGCATGGATGATAAGCTCCTGCTCGCGCGGGGCCGCGTCGGGCAGGGCGAAGGCTGCACCGAACCCACGCGCCAGTTCAGCCTTGTCGCGGTCGCGATCCACCACCGTCACGCTCACGCCGGGGATGCGCGCCAGGAGTTCCGCGCAAAGCAGGCCCACTACGCCGGCGCCGATCACCAGCGCGCGTTCCCCGAGGACAGGCGCGGCATCCCACATGACGTTCAGCGCGGTCTCCATATTGGCGCCGAGGCAGGCGCGGGCATCGCTGACGCCGTCGGGGATGACGCTGCACAGCCCAATGGGGGCTATGAAGCGCGACTGGTGGGGGTGGAGTGCGAAGACGCGTCGGCCGAGATATTTCGCCGGCCCCTGCTCCACCAGGCCGACCGCCGCATAGCCGTATTTCACGGGGAAGGTGAATTCGCCCTCCTGCAACGGGCAGCGCATGGCCACGTGCTGCGAGGCTGGCACGCGCCCGTGATGCACCAGCCGCTCCGTGCCGCGCGAAATGCCCGAGGCGAGCGTCCGGATCAACAATTCGCCCTCGCCGGCCTGTGGCAGCCTGGCTTCGCGCAGTTCGGCGCTGCCCGGTGCGATATGCCAGAGCGCCAATGTGTCGGCCGGTTTGCTCATGGTGCGCGCCGGTTCAAGGCAATGTCGAACAGGATATCGGGTTCGAGCGTGTGGCAGGTCCAGGTGAAGCGCATGCCCTGCTCGATGCGCGCCACTTCAGGCAAATCAAAGGCAGGCCTGCCCGAGCCGAGGATCATGGGCGCCACAGTCACATGCAACCGGTCCAGGAGTCCGGCGGCCAGGAAGCGCGAGACCGTCTGCCCGCCGCCTTCGACGAAAATCCGGGTCAGCCCGCGTGCAGCAAGCGCGCGCAGCAGGGCCGGAAGGTCAAGCCCGCCAGAGGCCTCACGCCCTACGGAGAGCGTCTTGGCAGTTCCATGTTTTGGGTTGCCGGGCTCGGCCGTCACCAGCAGGCTGGGCGGGCCTTCGCGGAAGATGCGGTAGTCCGTGCCGAGCCGCCGGCCGGCATCCAGAACCACCCGCACGGGCGAAGGGCCGGTGCAGAGCCGCGTCGTGAGCAGCGGGTCATCGGCACGCACTGTCCCCGCGCCCACCACCACCGCATCGCAGAGAGCGCGCAGCCGATGGGTGTGCCGCAGATCGCCCGCGCCGCCGATCCACCGGCTGTTTCCCGCGAGGGTCGCGATGCGCCCATCCAGCGTTTGCGCCAACCGGCCTATGACGATGCAGCCATCAGGCGCGGAAGGTTCTGCGAAAAGCGGCGCGAACAGCCCGAGGAGTGGGCCTTCACGCCTTGCGCGCAGCGCCAGCCAATCGGGATTATCCTGCGCGCCATCCATGCGCGCCGCTTATGCCGCATGCAGGGCGCGCTGTCAGGCCTCGTTCTCTATACCCGTGTCGCAAACGCCATCGCCGCTGCCTGGACAGGAGGACGGGATTTCCCCGCGCGGCCATAGCCGGGTGCGGCTGTCAGTGGCCGGGCCGCGCCCGCGATGGTCTCGATGACGCGCGATTGCAGTTCGATCGCGGTTTCCAGCAACTTCCGATTCTCCTGCCCCAGGCTGGAGAGGTTCTTGGCCAGGCTCTCCGCCGCCGCACGCAGCGGTCCCTCGGCGCGGGCCTGGGTGCGCGTGGCCGCAGCGGTGGCGGCGGCGAAAGCGTCGGTCGCCTGCATCTTGCGCGTGGCCATGGCGGCGGCGCGGGTGAGGTCCAGCGCGGCCAGCGCCTCGTTTTCGGCACGCAAGGCTTCGGCCAGGCGCTCTCCGGCGGCGATCACGGCGTCCATCATGGGCGGGTCTCCTGTTGGGGTGTGGTGTTGGTTTCCTGCATCCGGAGCATGTGCCGCAGCACCATCTCCTGGATGCCGATGCCCTGGCCCGAGCGGGCGGCGCCGGCGGCATAGGCCTCGACCATCATGGGGCGCCACTGCGCCTCGGCCGCGCCGCCGCCAAAGGCGGATTTGGAGCTGTCCACCGTGTCGAAGGCGGGCTGCATGAGCTGCGCCAGAACCTGGGCCTCGAAGGCCTGGGCGGTTTGCCGCATGCGGGCGGGGGACTGTGCGCCACCGCTGGGCGGAAGCTGGGTGATGGGGAGCATTCAGCGGACCTCCAATTCGGCCTGGAGCGCACCGGCGGCGCGGATGGTTTGCAGGATGGTGATGAGGTCACGCGGGCCCACGCCCAAGCTGTTCAGCCCGCGCACCAGTTCGGAGAGCGTGACGCCGCCACGCAGGACACCCAGCCGGCGCTCGGCCTGGTCGTCCACCTCGATCTGCGTGCGGGGCACCACCACCGTCTCACCTTGGCCCAGCGCATTGGGCTGGCTGACCTGTGGCGCCTCGGTGATTCGGATGGTGAGGTTGCCCTGGGCGATGGCGACGGTGGAAACGCGCACCTGCTCGCCCATCACGATGGTGCCCGAGGCCTCCTCGATGATCACGCGCGCCACCTGGTCGGGCTGGACGCGAAGCTGCTCGATCTGGGTGATGAAGGTCATCGGGTCCCGTCCGCCCAGCGTCAGCAGCACCGTGCGCGGGTCCACCGCGCGGGCCACGCCACCGGAGCGACCGTTGATGGCGGCTGCGATGCGCTGTGCGGTCGTGAAATCCGGATTGCGGAGCGAGAGCCGCACATGGTCCCGCCCGCTGAATGAATAGGGCACGGCGCGCTCGACAATGGCGCCGGAGGAAATCCGCGCAGAAGTCGGCACGCCGCGCGCGATGGAGGCCCCGGCCCCGCGCGCGGCAATGGCCCCCGTGGCGACGGCCCCCTGCGCGACCGCGTAGACCGCGCCGTCCGCACCCAGCAGCGGTGTGACCAGCAGCGTGCCGCCTGTGAGGTTGGAGGCATCGCCCAGGGAGGAGACGGCGACGTCAATTCGGCTGCCGGGTTGGGCGAAGGCGGGCAGATTGGCTGTCACCATGACGGCGGCGATGTTGCGTGTGTCCAGCCGCGCTTCATTGTCGCGGGTGTTCACACCCAGGCGCTCCAGCATGCCAATCAGGGATTGGCGGGTAAAGATTGCGGTTCGCAGGCGATCGCCCGTGCCGGGCAGGCCGACGATCAGGCCATAGCCAACCAGTTGGTTGTCGCGCACACCCTCGACATCGGCGATGTCCTTGATGCGCACTGATTGCGCAGCGGCAAGGCCGGGGGCCAGCAGCGCAAAAACCGGCAGCGCAAAAACCGGCAGCGCAAAAACCGGCAGCGCAAAAACCGGCAGCGCGAGAACCAGCAGCGAGCAAAGCTTTACCGGGCTGAAAGGATTTACCGTCACTGTTCCCTGCGCTCCGCTTTGAGGCTGTGCTGAATTCTCGCCGATGCGAGGTCTCTGGCGGTGCCTCGCAATGCCCGTGCCAACGCCTCAGGGCAGAAGGCGGGCAGGACTTGCCGGGCAGGGGGGCGGGATTACCCCCCAAGCCCGGCAGAAATCACCCCAGGAAGGGAAACGAACGATGCTGCCGCCGATCCGGGTTTCACATGCAGCACAACGGCCGGCTGCCTCCCGGCGGGCGGGAGGTTCGGGCTTTGCGTTGCCCGCGGCGGATGGGCCGCCCACCGCTGCGCCGTTGGAATCGGTAATGCCCTTTGCCTTGCTCGGCTTGCAACATGAGCGGACCCGAGCCGAACGCGATGCAGCGGCCGAGCGCCGGGGGCAGGGACTGATGCGCGAATTGCAGGCGCTGCAACTCGCCCTGCTCTCGGGCGGCCCTGACCCTGCGAGCCTGGCGCGCGTGGCGCTGCTCTCGGAGGGGGAAGCAGGGGCGGACCCAGTCCTTCAGGAGATCATCGCCGCGATCTCACTCCGGGCGCGGGTCGAATTGGCGCTTCATGCCTCACCAAGCTGTGGACAATCGCGTGAAATCGCTTCTAGGCCATGGACTTGGCCAGAATAAGCCCTAGGCGGGGTCGGCTACTTTGCATATGGTCCGGCCACCCCGGGATTGTGGCTGGCGTCGGGCCGGCCACACCACGAGGGGAGGTTCAGGCTCATGGTCGTCACCCTGCCGACGGATTATTGTCCATCAGAAGACGAAGAGTTCATGAACGTCCTGCAGCAAGAGTATTTTCGCCAGAAACTGCTGCGCTGGCGCCACGAGTTGCTTCGCGAAGCTGGAGTGACACTAACCTCTCTCTCCTCCGCCGGGGGGATCACCGAAGCCGATCTGACCGACCGCGCCAGTGTTGAGACGGATCGCGCGCTGGAGCTTCGCACCCGTGACCGCGCTCGCAAGCTGATCAGCAAGATTGACCAGGCCATTGATCGTGTTGCCCAGGGAAATTACGGCTTTTGCGAAGAAACAGGTGAACCCATCGGACTGCGCCGCCTGGAAGCACGCCCAATCGCTACAATGGCCATCGAGGCCCAGGAACGCCACGAGCGGATGGAAAAAGTTCACCGCGACGATTGATTGCGCTTCAACTCGCGGCCCGATCCGGAACTGGATTGCGAAGGGCTTTCCTCTCGCCTGTCAAATTCATCGCACTCGGCGTCAGCAAAGCTGCATCGTTTTCCGCAACGCGCCCGATCCTTGGGGCGATGGGCCAGAAAGCGAGGAATGCGTCTTCCGAGCAGATGCGCCAGATCAGGATCGTGGGCCGGAGTTTCGCCGAGCCAAGTCGCCCACGCTGGCTCTGGCAAAATGACGGGCATGCGCGGATGGAAAAGCGCCTGCCGCCCGGCTGCAGCGCAGGTTATGACACCGTAAGTCTTCAGCCAATTGCCATCCGTCTGCTGCCAGCCCTCCGACAGCCCCGCCACGGCCATTGGTGCAACGCTGCGGAGCGCCACGGCAAAGGGCTGTTTGGGGGATTTGTTCTGGGCCCATTCGTAAAAGCCATCCATGGGTATGCGGCACCCGCGCTTGCGGAAAGCCTCGCGGAAGCTGGGTTTTTCTTGGCCAGAGTTTCGCCACCCCGGCGGCGTCGCGGGCTTGATGGGGCACCAGACCCCAGCGCAGCACATCCAGATGCCCGGCGCCGGTGTGCGGATCAGCAAGGTCACGCGCGAGATCGCCATCATAGACGACAAAGGCGCGCACGGCTTCCTCACACGCCGCGATCACGCCCAGGCAGTGCTCCAGATAGGCGCGTGGCGTGTCGCTGCCGGCCAGGAAGCCGCAGGTGGCGCCATTCCAGGTGAGCCCGTGGAAGGTCTTGGGGTGGTAGGCCGGCCTCAGCGCGGTGCCATGCGAAGCGCACCATCCAGGCGGATGGTCTCGCCGTTGAGATAGGCGTTCTCGACGATGGTCATGGCGAGCTTCGCGTATTCATCCGGGTCACCCAGGCGATGCGGGTTGGGCACGCCGGCGGCGAGCGAGGCCTTGATGGCATCGGGCAGGCGCTGAAGCATGGGCGTGTCGAAAATGCCCGGTGCGATGGTGCAGACGCGAATGCCCCTGCTGGCCAGATCACGCGCGGCAACGACCGTCATGCCGATCACGCCCGCCTTGGAAGCGGCATAGGGGATCTGGCCAATCTGCCCCTCGATGCCGGCGATGGAGGCCGTCAGGATCACCACACCGCGCTCGCCATCTACGGCTTCGGTCTTCGCCATGGCGGCGGCGGCCAGGCGCAGCGCATTGAAGCTGCCGGTGAGGTTCACGCGGATGATGGCCTCGTAATGGGCAAGGCTGCCCGGCGTGCCGTCCTTCTCCAGGATGCGCAGCGCACCGCCACGTCCCGCGCAATGCACCAGAACGCGCACCGGCCCCAGTGCTTGCGCGGCGGCGATGGCAGCGGTCATGCTGGCTTCATCGGCGACATCGGCGACGGCAAACGCGCCGCCCAGTTCGCTCGCCACAGCCGCACCGTTGGAGGTTTCGAGATCCACGATCATCACCTTGGCACCAGCGGCAGCAAGGCGCCTGGCGCTGGCCAGACCCAGGCCAGAGGCTCCGCCCGTCACGATCGCGACAGCATCCTTGACGTCCATTGGTTTCCCTCCTGGGTTTGATGCGCGGAGCGCACCACGCAAGCCGCACCGACGCAAGCGTGTTGGGAGACAGAAGTTAGCGCCAACATCCCGATATTCGGGCGCATTCTTCCCCTGGGCGAGGCCACGCGCGCCCGCCACGACCCTCAACAGCCACCGCACGGCGATTCATGCGGCAGCGCCATGCCCCGTGCCGGTGAAGCACGCCATGATCACCTGGTGGGGGGCGATCATTTTGCCCACGACCCGTGCTGGGAACGCATCCGCGCGTGAATGAACTCGCCGTGATCGGCGTGAAGGATGCGGAGTTCGGCGAACGCCCGCGCCCCCCGCCACCATCATCTGGCCCAGCCCCGTGCCGCCGCCGATGATGAGAACCCGCTGGACGGCCAAGAGATCAGGCCGGAAAATCACATGGAGAGGCCCAGCCTGCGCACCCGCGCCTCCTCGTAATCGGCGGTTGTCTGGATGAAGCGGCCATAATCCTCGCTGTTGAGGTATTCGAGCGGCATGTCGAGCCGCGTGAGCGTGGCGACATGCGCGGGGTCGTTCAGCGCAATGCGAAAGCCGTCATGCAGCCGGCGCACGATCTCGACATCCATGCCCAGCGGCCCGACAATCCCGTAGGGCGATGTCACCACCATGCCCTGATAGCCGAGCTCGGTCAGCGTCGGCACCTCGGGCACCTTGGGCGAGCGGTTGCGCGACCAGACATTGAGCGGGCGCAGCCGCCCATCGGCGATGAGCTGCAACACGCCCGAACCCGTGCCGGATGCATCAATATGCCCGCCGATGACGGCCGGCACCGCATCGCCCTCGCCGCGGAAGGGCACATGCACCACCTCGATGTTCTCGCGCGCGGCAAGTTCGATGAGAGTGAGATGCGGCGTGCCATTGGCGCCCGTATTGCCGATCTTCACCTCGCCAGGCCGGCGGCGCGCATCGGCCACCAGATCGGCCCAGGTGCGATAGGGGCTTTCGGTGCGCACGCAGACCATGAAGAGATAGCCGGTCACATGGATGATGGGTGTGAAGTCGGTGCGCGGGTTGAAGCTCATCCGCTGCATGAAGGGCAGGCGGATGGCGGGCAGGGCAAATTGCGCCAGGGTGTAGCCGTCCGGGCGGGCGTTGCGCATGTTTGCAGCCGGCAAGGTGCCACCGCCGCCGGGGCGATTGTCAATGACGACCTGCTGGCCGAAGGCGCGGCTCGCGGCCTCGGCGAAGGAGCGCATCTGCACATCCGTCGCACCGCCAGCCGGAAAGCTGATCTGGATGGTGATGGGGAGGGAGGGGAAGGTCTGGGCGCTGGCGGGTGCGGCCAGGAGGAACGGCGTGGCCAGCAGGGTGCGGCGTTTCATGTCTTGGGTTTCCTCGGGGTTCAGCCGCCAACCGGGTTCAGCCCGGCCTCGCGGATCGTGAAATCTGGTGCGGGAGCTGGAAGAAAACCACTGAAAATCAGCCCTCGATGCGAATATTCGCCACGCGAATCGCATTGGCGAAGGCCTCACGCTGGCGCGTGATGTAGGTGGCCATGGCCGTCGCGCCGTGGAAATCCGGCTCCAGCCCGGCGCCGGCGACGCGATCCTTGATCTCGGGGATTTGCATCGCGCGCCCGACCTCGCCCTCCAGCCGCTCGATGATGGCAGGCGGCGTTCCGGCCGGGGCCATAAGGCCGATCCAGGCGCCGCCATCATAATCCGCCAAGCCCGGAAGCTGCGCGAGCGGCGGCACGCCCGGCGCCAGCGCCGAACCATTGCGGAAGGAAATGCCCAGCGCGCGCAACTGGCCATTGCGCACCAGTGCCCCGGCTGCGGCCACCGTCTCGATGGAGTAGTTCACATGTCCGCCGACCACGGCGGTCAGAGCGGGCGCGCTGCCGGCAAAGGGCACATGCACCACTTCAACCTGGGCCAAAGCATGGAACCAGGCGGCCATGATATGCGCCGTGGCCCCCGTGCCCGAGGAGGAAAATGTGTAGCGCCCGGGATGCGCCCGCAGCAGGGCGAGGAACTCGGTGGCGTTCTGTGCCGGGAAGGATGGCGGGACCACGAGGATGAGCGGCGCGATGCCCGTGATCGAGATCGGCGCGAAGTCGCGTCCTGCGTTGAAGGGCGTGCGCTGCACCAGGGGAGAGGTCACGATAGGGCCGGTGGATGCGGCCAGCAATGTGTAGCCATCGGGTGCGGCCTTCGCCACCGCATCCGTGCCAATCAGCCCGCCAGCGCCGGCACGATTCTCGGAGACGAAGGGTTGGCCGAGAACCTCGGAAAGCCGCTGGGTCATGATCCGCGCAGCCAGATCGGTCGCTTGCCCCGGTGGCCAGGGGATGATCACCCGCACGGGCCGATTGGGATAGGCCGCCTGGGCCTGGGCAGCGGTTGCAGGCCCCAGCAGCGCTGGCGTGGCGAGAAGACTGCGACGATGGATCATGCGTGGTCTCCCGCCCGGGTTTCTGTTCAGCCTTCGATGCGGATATTCGCCACGCGGATCGCATTCTGGAAAGCGGCCCGCTGGCGGGCGATGTACGCGCCCATACCCGCCGTATTCTGGTAGTCCAACTCAAGCCCCGCATTCTGCAGACGCTGACGGATCTCGGGCAATTGCATCGCGCGGCCGACTTCGGCATCCAGTTGCTCGACCACGGCGGCGGGCGTATTTGCCGGGGCCATCAGGCCGATCCAGGCGCCGGCGTCATAATCCGCCATCCCCGGCAGGCGAGCCAGCGGCGGGATGCTGGGCACCAGGGTCGAGCCGTTCTTCAGAGAAATCCCGAGTGCGCGAAGCTGCCCATTGCGCACGATCGGCATGGTCGCGGCCACAGTCTCGATTGAATAATTCACATGATTGCCGATCACCGCGGTCAGCGCCGGAGCACTGCCCGCGAAGGGCACGTGAACGACATCCACGCCAGCCAGCGCATGGAACCACGCGGCCACAATATGCGCCGTTGCCCCCGTGCCCGAGGAGGAGAAGGTGTAGCGCCCCGGGTGGGCGCGCAGGAGAGTCAGGAACTCCTCAGCCGTTTGCGCCGGGAAATTGGGCGGCACGACCAGCACATAGCCCGAGAGGCCGGTGATCGAGATGTTGGTAAGGTCACGTTCGGCATTGTAGGGCGTGCGCTGGACCAGTGGCGCCGTGACGATGGGGCCAGTCGAGGCAGCCAGCAGCGTGTAGCCATCGGGTGCGGCCTTCGCCACGGCATCCGTGCCGATCATGCCGCCCGCACCCGCACGGTTCTCAGCCACAAAGGGCTGGCCCAGGGTCTCGGTCAGGCGTTGGGAGATGATGCGCAAGGCGAGGTCCGTCGCCTGGCCGGGAGGCCAGGGGATGATCACGCGCACCGGCCGGTTTGGGTAAGCGCCCTGGGCCGAGGCGGCGGCGGAGCCAAGCACAAGGGGGGCTGCGAGCAGGCTTCTGCGCTGGAACATCTGGACGTCTCCCGAAGATTTGGTTTGCCCTGTCTGGGCCTTGCGCGACAGATAGGGCTTCAGAGGCGTTTCGCCAACTGGTTCAACGCGTTTCCAACCAACGCACATAATTTGCCACACCATCCTCCAGCGAGGTCGGCGGGTGTGGGTATCCAGCCTGGCGCAGCTTGGACATCGGCGCCTCGGTGAAATACTGGTATTTGCCGCGCAAATCCTCGGGCATGGGCATGAATTCAATGCGGTCCGGACGTCCGAGTGCCGCGAAAACAGCGCGCGTCAGATCGAGGAAGCTGCGTGCCTGGCCGCTGCCGCAGTTGAACAGGCCCGATTTGCCGGGATTGTCGAGCAGCCAGAGCATCACCCGCACGCAATCCGTGACACTCACGAAATCGCGCGACTGCATGCCGTCAGCGATGCCCGCGCGGTCCGATTCAAACAGGCGCGCGGGCTGGCCGGTCAGGATTTCGCGATACTTGTGCAAGGCCACGCTTGCCATGCGGCCCTTATGCTCCTCGCGCGGGCCATAGACGTTGAAGAATTTCAGCCCCGCCCATTGCGCCGGCTTGGGCCGGCCAAGCTGGAGCATCTGCGCCACACGTCGGTCGAAAGCGTGTTTGGACCAACCATAAAGGTTCAGCGGCTTGAGGCGCGCCAACCCCTGCGGCGTCTCCTCATCCGCGAAACCCTCTTGACCATTGCCATAGGTGGCGGCCGAGGAGGCGTAGATGAACGGCACACCATGAGCCGTGCACCAATCCCAGAGCTTGAGCGAGAGGGTGAGGTTGGAGGCCGCCACCACATCCCCATCGGTAACCGTGGTGGCACTGATCGCCCCCAGATGCATGACCGCGCGGGGTTTCAGGGCGAGGGCGGCATCCACGGCCTCGGGGGGCAGCAGGCCGGCCAGGATGGCATCATCGAGATTTCGCCACTTTTCTCCACTTCCCAACCAGTCGAGCACCACCACCTCCTCACCACGATCGGTGAGAGCTGCGACGAGGTTCGAACCAATGAAGCCGGCGCCGCCGGTGACGAGAATCATGGGTCCGGGTTATATCGCCCGTACCGATGCAGCAAGGAGGCCCAGGTTTTGAAGGATGGATTGCTCAAAGATGGACGCCAACGGCTGGACGACCTTGCCGGAATGGCTGGCGGCGCCTTTTCCATGATATCTGGCCTGCGCGCCGAAATGGAAGCCATGGCGCGCGCCCAGGCCGAAGCCATGGTGCGGCGCCTGGAACTGGCCCGTGCCGAGGACCTCGACGCAGCCATGGAAGTGGCGCGCCGCGCTCGCGCCCATGCCGAGGCGCTGGAGCTGCGGATCGTCGCACTTGAGGCCGAACTGGTCGCCATGAAGGGCGTTTGACGGCCCGTTCGTGCTGAGGGGGCCTAGCGTCCCCGGCGCAGCAGCTTGCCCGGCAAGGCACCCGTGGCCACGCCATTGCGATAGGTCACCACGCCGCGCTTGATCGTGGCGCGATAACCGCTCGGTGCCTGCAACAACCGCCGCCCGCCAGCCGGCAGGTCATGCACCATGTGCGGTGGCAGCAGCCCCAGTTCCTCGGGTGCGATCAGGTTGAGATCGGCCAGATAGCCGGGTGCCAGCACGCCGCGATCCGTCAGCCCCATGGCGCGCGCCGTATCGCTTGTCTGGCGGCGAACGAGTTCCTCCATGGCGAAGCCCTGCTGACTCCAGTGCATCAGCACGAAGGTTGGGAAGCTGCCATCCGAGATGAAACCCACATGCGCCCCACCATCCGAAAGCCCGATGATGGCGTTGCGGTGCCGCATGCATTCGGCCGAGGCGTCGAGCGTATAATCCGCAAAATTCGTCAGCGGCGCGAAGATGAAGTTCTGGCCCTCGCCCTCGGTCAGCAGGTCATAGGCCACTTCCTCTGGCTTGCGGCCTTCGCGTTGGGCCTGGGCTTCCAGGCTTTTCTCTCGCGGGGGTGCGTAGTCGGGCGGTGCGCCGAAGGGGAACATGCGCGCCCAATGCAGCCGGGTGATGAGCGGGAAGTTGGAGCCGGCCACGCGGTCCTCGCTGAGAATGCGCGAGCGGCGGGCCGGTTCGCGCATCGCGGCGGCGCGTTCGGCGGGTGGCAGGTGGGCCACCTCCTTGTAGGACGGGCAGCCGGAAAAGGGGTTTTGCGAGCCCACCAGCCCGAGCAGAATACCAATCGGGCGGGGTGGGAAGACCGGGCGGATATCCAGCCCATTCTCCGCGGCCTCATCGGAAAGCGCCAAAAGCTCGCGCCAGGCCTCGGTCCGGTCATGCCGGGCCGTCAGAGAGAACACGATGGGCCGGCCCGAGGCAGCGGCCACACGCCGCACAATGGCGAATTCCGTCGCCGGGTCCGGCGAGTTCCAGTCCGAGACCAGTTCCAGCAACCCACCCCCGCCCTCGGGCAGCCCGGC
>JBBRVI010000006.1:0-30262 GCA_038247025.1 Acetobacterales bacterium | reverse complement strand
GCGCGCGATATGAGAGGGTGCTCGGCGCGGGCAGCCCGGTGGCGGCCTCCGCGGCCACGCTGGTTGAAACCGCTATCGTCGCCGAGGGTAAGGGTGGGCCAGCCGCCGGCGTGGAGTTGGACGCGCTGCTGCGCGACTTGGACGTCGAGATCATTCCGTTCACCGCCGAACACGCCGCATTTGCGCGCGAGGGTTGGCGCCGCTTCGGCAAGGGGCGTCATCCGGGCGGGCTCAATTTTGGCGACTGCTTCGCCTATGCTTTGGCGCGCGCGCGCAATGAACCCCTTCTCTTCAAGGGCGATGATTTCGCCCAGACTGATGTGAAAGCTGCTGTCTAGTGCCCGAATTGCTCATCGAACTCCTTACCGAGGAAATCCCCGCCCGGATGCAGGCGCGGGCGGCGGATGACCTTTGCCGGCTGGCGAAGGCTGCCTTCGCGCCACTCATGAAGGGCGAACCGCGCGGCTTTTATGGCCCGCGCCGTATCGGGTTGGTGGCCGAAATGGCGCTCTCGGCCGAGACGCCGGCGCGCGAGGAACGCGGCCCGCGCCTGGGCGCGCCGGAGCAGGCGCTGGCCGGCTTCCTCAAGAAGCATGGTGCGACGCGCGAGATGCTGGTGGAGCAAAACGGCTTCCTGGTTCTGGTGAAGCCCGGCGAGACCATCACCGCTGAGGGGTTGCTGATGCAGGCCCTGCCTGACCTGCTCTGGGCCTTCCCCTGGCCGAAATCCATGCGTTGGGGGATGAGTCAGTTCACCTGGGTTCGGCCCTTGCAGCGCATCCTGTGCTTGTTGGATGGGCGGGTGGTGCCGGTGACGCTCGCGCGTGGCGAGGATTCGGCGCATGGGCTGGTGGCGGGTGACCTGACGGAAGGGCATCGCGTGCATGCGGCGGGTGCTTTTGCTCTGTCCGGCTTTGCCGATTACGCTGAGAAGCTGCGCGCCCATTTCGTGGTGGCCGAAGCGGCTGACCGCGTGGCGATGATCCGCGAGGGGATCGCGGCACTAGCCTCCGCCGAGGGGTTGGGCGTGGTGCCCGATGAGGGCCTGTTGGCCGAGGTGGCGGGGCTGGTGGAATGGCCCGTGCCGCTGCTGGGCCGCATTGACGATGCCTACATGGATTTGCCGCCCGAGGTGATGCGGACCTCCATGCGGGTGAACCAGCGCTACTTTGCGCTGAGGCATCCGGATGGGCGCGCGGCGTCGTTTTTTGCGCTGGTTGCGAATATCGCGGCAAGCGATGGCGGGGCGGCGCTGGTGGCGGGCAATGAGCGCGTGCTGCGTGCCAGGCTCTCGGATGCGCGGTTCTTCTGGGATCAGGACCGCAAGCAGCGGTTGGAGGATTTTCTGCCGAAGTTGGATTGGGTGGTGTTTCACGCCAAGCTCGGCACGCAGGGGCAGCGGGTGGAGCGGATTGCGCGGCTCGCGGAATATCTGGCTCCGATGGTGGGGGCTGATCCGGTTCTTGCCGAGCGCGCCGGGCGGCTATGCAAGGCCGATCTGGGGACGGGGATGGTGGGCGAGTTTCCCGAATTGCAGGGCGTGATGGGCGGGTACTACGCGCGGCTGCAAGGCGAGGATGCCCGGGTGGCCGATGCCATCGCAACGCATTACCGCCCGTTGGGGCCGACGGACGAAGTGCCTACGGAGCCGGTCGCGTTGGCGGTGGCGCTGGCGGATAAAATCGACACGCTGGCCGGTTTTTTTTATGTCAGCGAGAAACCCACAGGCAGTGGAGACCCGTTAGCGCTGCGGCGCGCCGCGCTTGGGGTGATCCGTATCGTTCGCGAAAACGCAATTCGCATGCCGCTTTTTGACGCCATTCGCACAGCCATGAGCAATGCCGCAGACAGTGTCTCGCGCACAAGGCTCGGCGAAAACATCGCGGCCCGTGAGGCGTACGAGCGCGTCACGGATCGAAATCTGCCGATGGCCGATTTATCGAGTGTTAGTCTCGATCTTGAGCAGATTCGGGAGTTGTTCGACTTCCTCATCGAACGCCTCCGCGTCCAACTCCGCGCCGAGGGCGCGCGCCACGACCTTATCTCCGCCAGCATCCGCGACGATGACGACATCCTCCGCATTCTCACCCGCGCCGACGCCCTAGAGGCCCTGGTGGAATCCGAAGACGGCACCAACCTGCTCGCGGCCTACAAGCGCGCCCAGAACATACTCCGCATAGAGGAAAAAAAGGACGGCCCCCACACTGGCCCCGTGGACAAATCCCTCCTGACCCTGCCCGAGGAAATCGCTCTCAACGCCGCCCTCGCCACCGCCGAGCCCCAGGTGCATGCCGCCCTCACGGGCGAAAACTTCACCCAGGCCATGGCCATCCTCGCCACGCTTCGCCCCCCAGTGGATGCGTTCTTCGATGCCGTGATGGTCAATGACCCCACGTTACGACAAAACCGTTTGCGGCTATTGTCCCGCCTCAAGGCTGCCATGGAGTCCGTGGCAGACCTGTCCAAGATTGAATCCTGAAGGAACTCCGCATGACCCAGTGGGTGTACAGCTTCGGCGCCGGTCACAATGAGGGCCGGGCGGATATGCGCAACCTGTTGGGTGGCAAGGGCGCCAATCTGGCCGAGATGGCCAGCATCGGCCTGCCCGTCCCCCCCGGCTTCACGCTCACGACCGAGGTCTGCACCGCCTATTACGACAATGGCCAGCAATACCCCGCCGACCTGACCGACGCAGTCAACGCAGCGCTGGCGCGCGTCGAAGCCACCGTCGGCCTGAAATTTGGCGATACCGACAAGCCGCTGCTGGTCTCCGTCCGCTCCGGCGCGCGCGTCTCCATGCCGGGCATGATGGACACGGTGCTCAACCTCGGCCTGAACGATGCAACGGTAGAGGGCCTGGCCATCGCGTCGGGCGATGCCCGCTTCGCCTGGGACAGCTACCGCCGGTTCATCCAGATGTTCGGCGCCGTCGTGCTCGATGTGGACCATCACCGCTTCGAGGACATCATCGAATCCGTGAAGCTAGACCGTGGCGTGGCCGAGGATACGGCCCTCTCCGCCGAAGACTGGAAGATCGTCGCCACCGGCTACAAGGAAGTTGTCGCCGAAGCCACCGGTGCACCCTTCCCACAGGACCCGCATGCCCAGCTTTGGGGCGCCATCGGCGCCGTCTTCGGCTCCTGGATGAACACGCGCGCCAACACCTATCGCCGCCTGCACGACATCCCCGCAAGCTGGGGCACGGCCGTCAACGTCCAAGCCATGGTCTTCGGCAATATGGGCGAGGATTGCGCCACAGGTGTCTGCTTCACGCGCGACCCGAGCACGGGTGAGGACATGTTCTACGGCGAATACCTGGTGAATGCGCAGGGCGAGGATGTCGTCGCCGGCATCCGCACCCCCCAGCCCATGAGTGCGCTGCGCGCCAAGCCCGGCGAAAAGCCGATGGAAGAGGTGATGCCCGCCGCCTATCAGGAGCTCGTCCGCGTCCGCGCCGTGCTGGAAAAGCATTACAAGGACATGCAGGACATCGAGTTCACGGTGCAGCAGAACAAGCTCTACATGCTGCAAACGCGCAACGGCAAGCGCACCGCAGCCGCCTCGCTCAAAATCGCGGTGGACATGTGCGCCGAAGGCTTGATTGACGAGCGCGAGGCCATCAAGCGCGTCGCCCCCGGCTCGCTCGACCAGTTGCTGCACCCCACGCTGGACCCCAAGGCGCCGCGCAAGCTGCTCTCCAAGGGCCTGCCCGCCTCGCCCGGTGCGGCCTGCGGCGTGGTGGTTTTCTCCTCCGAAGAGGCGGAAATGCGCTCGCAAAAGGGTGAGAGCGTCATCCTGGTGCGCATTGAAACCAGCCCCGAGGATATTCACGGCATGCACGCCGCCCGCGGCATCCTCACCACGCGCGGCGGCATGACCAGCCACGCGGCCGTGGTGGCGCGCGGCATGGGCCGCCCTTGCGTGGCCGGAGCCGGCGGCATCTCGGTGGATTACGCCGCCCAGGCGCTGTCCGCCGGTGGGCACATTGTCCGCGCGGGCGATTTGGTGACGCTGGATGGCGCTACGGGCGAGGTATTCCTCGGCTCGGTCGCCATGATCGAGCCCAAGCTTTCGGGCGATTTCTCGAAGTTGATGGAATGGGCCGACAGGGTTCGCCGCATGAAGGTGCGCGCCAACGCCGAAACGCCCCTTGATGCCCGAACCGCGCGCAAATTTGGCGCGGAGGGTATCGGCCTGTGCCGCACCGAGCACATGTTCTTCGACCCCGCGCGCATTGGGGCCGTGCGCCAGATGATCATGGCCGAACACGAGGATGGCCGCCGAGCCGCCCTTGCGAAGCTGCTGCCTTTCCAGCGCAGCGATTTCATCGAGCTGTTCCGCATCATGGCCGGCCTGCCGGTGACCATCCGCCTGCTCGATCCGCCACTCCATGAGTTCCTGCCCCACACGGATGAGGATATCGCCGAAGTGGCGCTGGGCCTGGGCGTCGAGGCTTCGGCCATGCAGCGTCGCGCGGCGGAGCTGTCCGAGGCGAATCCCATGCTCGGCCATCGCGGCTGCCGCCTGGGTATTTCCTACCCAGAGATTTACGAAATGCAGGCCCGCGCCATCTTCGAGGCGGCAGTCGCCGTCGCCAAGGAAACCGGCGCGGCGCCCGTGCCGGAAATCATGATCCCGCTGGTCATGAGCAAGCGCGAGCTGGACATCACCCGCGCCCAGGTGGACGGCATCGCCGCCCAGGTCTTCACCGAGACGGGCACCACCATCGAATACCTGGTGGGCACGATGATCGAATTGCCCCGCGCCTGCCTCACAGCCGATTCCATCGCGGAATCGGCTGATTTCTTCAGCTTCGGTACCAACGACCTGACGCAGACCACCTTCGGGCTCTCGCGCGACGACGCGGGAAAATTCCTGCCGACCTATGTCGAGAAGAACATCATCCCCAAGGACCCGTTCATCTCCATTGATCTCGAAGGCGTGGGCGCACTGGTGAAGATCGCCGCCAAGAAGGGCCGGCGCGTGAAGCCCGCACTCAAGCTCGGTATCTGCGGCGAACATGGCGGTGACCCGGCCTCGATCCAGTTCTGCGAATCTGTGAAGCTGGATTATGTGTCTTGCTCGCCTTATCGCGTGCCGGTTGCACGCTTGGCGGCAGCGCAAGCCGCATTGGACGCCGCCGGCGAGGCCGATCGCACGGCTTGAGTCGTTTCAGGGATGCTTTGATGCGGCGGGTGCCTGCCGTCTTCAGAATGCCACCCGCGATGGATCGCCCGTCGTGGCAGAGACCTGAGCGATTGTTATGGTCACGTTAAAGCAGCGGACTAATGAAAAACCCCTTGAAAACAGAGATTTCTTTTGATTCAGTTACCGCCGCTGAATAGACGGCTAGCCAGCAAAATCCTTGGCGCGCCTGCAAGCTTGGCACCACCCCAGAGGGAAACGGCGACAGAATCCACAACCAGAACATCCCTCTGCGCCTCGATGTCGTTGGCCGCCTTCAGCCCTCGGAAATTGGTGCAATGCACCACCACCGCCTCAGTCGGACTGTCCCGCACGGCGCTGTCCATCAGGGCCCCCACCATTTCGGCCGAATGCAATGCAAAGCTGTAGTTCCCCGGGTCTTCCAGATGACGCTCCGCAGTGATCTCAAAGCCCTCGCGGGCGAGGTTGGCAATGATCGCCGCCTGGACCTCCGAGAGATAAGGCGTGACGAGCGCAAGCCGCTTGATGCGCGCCAGGCGCAGCGCATCCCGCAGGGCTAGCGTGGCCGTGGTGGCGGGAATGCCGGTACGCTGGGTGATGGCCGAGCACAATGCCTCATCCTGCGCAAAGCCCAGCCAGGATCCAGAGGTCCCAGCCCAGCAGATTGAATCCACCTTGGCATCGGCCAGCATCTCGGCTGCTGCCAGCACTGGCGCGGGGTCGAATTGCTGGCTCGCCTCAGCGCCCAAGTTGATTGCCAGCACGCGGAAGCGCGCGAAATGCGCCGTGATCTGCGGAGTGTCCCGCAGCAGACTGGCGATGGCAGGCTCCAGCACCGTGTTGGACGAGGGCGTGAGGAAGCCAAGCTTGAATACGGTCATAAGCGCATGCCTAACCGATTATCCACCGGGCGTGAAATTTTGCGCATCCTGCCCGCGCGTGGCCCATCCAGTGGTCCGCCGTTCGATGAATTCGGCGATCCAATAGAGCATGATGCCCATCATCCCCGTCACGATCAGCCCGGCAAAGACCAGCGGCACGTCAAAGCGCGAGGACGCCACCATCATCAGCCGCCCGATGCCGGCATTGGGCGCCACGCTTTCGGCGATGATGGAGCCCACGAAAGCCACCGTGATCGCGATCTTCAGCGAAGCGAAAAAATACGGCATGGCGCGTGGCAGCCCCACCTTGCGAATAATGTCGGTGGGCTTGGCGCCGAGTGCACGCAGCACGTCCCTCAACTCGGGCTCAACCGTGGCGATGCCGGTTGCCACATTCACAACGATCGGAAAAAAGCTGATGAGGAAGGCCGTGATGATCGCCGGCCAGACGCCGATGCCGAACCAGATGATCAGCACCGGCACCACCGCCACCTTGGGGATGGAATTGAAGGCGATCAGCAGCGGATAAAGCCCCTTGTAGACCAGCGTGGAGGAGCCGATCGCAACCCCCAGCAGCAGCCCCGCCACCACGGCAAGCCCAAAGCCGGCCAGCGTGGAGAGCAGGGTGTGGATGCTGTCATCCAGCAAAGGCTTCCACCATCTCACCGCAGCAAACCAAACATCGGTCGGCGCGGGGAGGATGAAGGTGGAAATGTTGAAGACCTCCACGCCGATTTCCCAAACCAGGAAAGTGCCAGCGATCACCAGCCAGGGCAGCCATGCTTGCAGCCGGCGCCGGCGGCGGGCGGCGGCGGCCAGGGCCTCGATGCGGGCATTGCTTTTGCTGGACATCAGG
This sequence comes from Acetobacterales bacterium, assembly GCA_038247025.1. Taxonomy (GTDB): domain Bacteria; phylum Pseudomonadota; class Alphaproteobacteria; order Acetobacterales; family Acetobacteraceae; genus Roseococcus. Next base: position 23,359 of record JBBRVI010000006.1, on the reverse strand, counting down.
TGACCTCCTGGCCCTTGCGGGCGGCAGCGATATGCGCGCGCAGCTCGGCCACCAGGGCCGTGAATTCGGGCAGATAGGTGGTTTCCATTGTGCGGGGGCGCGGGAAATCCACCCGCTTTTCGGCGATGATGCGCCCCGGCCGTGCGGACATCACCAGCACCCGATCCGCCAGATAAGTGGCCTCGCGCAGGTCATGCGTGACCAGCACCACGGTGGGCTTGCGCGCCATCCAGACTTGCTGAAGCACATCCCACAGATCCTCTCGTGTGAAGACGTCAAGCGCGGAGAAGGGTTCATCCAGCATCAGAAGGGGTGGTTCGTGGATCAGAGCCCGACAAAGGCTCGTACGCTGCTGCATACCGCCGGAGAGTTGGTAAGGCTGCTTGCCACCAAACCCTTCAAGCCCCACTAGTTTCAGCAGGTCCAGCGCCTTCTGTTCGTATTTGGCGCGCTCGCGCCCCAGGCGCTTGCGGTGCTCCGGCACGACTTCGAAAGGCAGCATGACGTTGTCGAGGATGCTGCGCCAGGGCAGGAGCGTCGGGTTCTGGAAGGCCATGCCCACCAATGAGAGGGGCCGGTCCACCTCAGTTCCGGCCACCACCACATTGCCCTCCGTCGCTGGCCACAGGCCGGAGACGAGGCGCATCAGCGTGGATTTGCCGCACCCCGAAGGCCCCACAACGGCGACGAACTCACCCTGATCCACATTGAGGCTGCATTCTTCCAGCGCCAGCGTGCCCTCCACGCCGCCATAGCGCATGGCCACGCGATCAATCTCGACGAAGGGGCGGCTCATGCTGGAGTCTCCTGGCAGCGCATGCATCGCCGTTAGCAGGCACGAGGAGGGCTGCCCATCCGCAGAACTGCGCTGCAGCCTGGCCCTTGCTCAGCCGATGCCTGGGAAACGAGCGGTGCGGTGCTCGCCCGCTCGCACCGTGATCAGATGCGGCGTTGTTCTGCGGGCGGCAGGAAGTCGGACAGGTAGAATTGGGCGGCCTGCACGCGAGGCGGCAGGTTGAACGCCCCTTCCACCGCAGTGATACCCGTCTGCATCCGCGCCATATCCACCGCCGAAATCCCATTGGCGCGCAGATTGTCGGTCATGATGACGCGCTGCACATTCAGTTGATGGCGCTCCATCTCCAGCGGAGCATCGGTCAGCGGCTCCACTTGGCGCAATACCTGAACCATGCCGGCGGGGTTGCTCAGCGTGTCGCGGAAGCCGCGGATGAGTGCGGCCACCGCCCCGCGTACCACGGCCGGGTTGCGCTCAGCGAAGGCGCGGGTGGTGAGCAGCGCGCCGCCAAACAGGTTCAGCCCATGGTCGTAATACATCATGATCCGCTGCTGCGGGACGTCCAGGCCGATGCCCTTCAGCGCCAGCGACGAGGTGGTCACGAACCCCGTCACCCCATCTGCCTCGCGCCGGACCAGCATGGGTTCGCGCAGGGCGGGGGCCACGGAGATGAAGTTCACGCGCGCCGCATCAACGCCGGCGGCGCGGGCGAAAGCGGGGAAAAGCTGGCGCCCGGCGTCAAAATCGGGGGCTGCGAGGCGACGGCCCTCAAGGTCCTGCGGCGTGCGGATCGGCCCATCGGCGCGCACGATGACACAGAGCGGCGCGCGGTCGTGCAGCACGGCCACACAGATCAGGCCGCTATCGGGATTCTGGGCCAGGAATCGAATGGCGGGGTTGATGTCAGCATAGCCCATCTCATGGCTGCCTGCGACGAGTGCGGGGGGCACGGCGCCTGAGCCCTGGCCGCGATCAATCTGCACATCAATGCCGGCTTCGCGGAAATACCCGCGCTCGCGCGCCACCAGGGCAAAGGCATTGGGCGATTGAAAGGCCCAGTCGAGTGTCAGGCGCAGACGGGGCAGGGCTTGCGCCCGCAACACCGCAGGGACGCTCAAAGGCGCGAGGCCGGCGATGAGAACCAGATGGCGGCGCGGTGTCATGTTTGGCTTCTCCAGGACGAGATGAGCAGATAGCAGAATTTGCCAGGGGTTCGGCAAGCCCGCTGCACCGAATCCGCGCGGCGCACATTGCTGCGCTGCGACACAACCCCCATTCTCGTCATCAGAAACAGGAGAGACCCATGACCGGAGTGCCCGATATTTCCCCCGCCGATACCTGGGCGGCACTGGAGAACGATCCGAACGCCGTGCTCGTGGATGTACGCACCGATGCGGAGTGGAGTTTTGTAGGCGTGCCGGATCTCTCGGCATTGGGGAAGCAGGTGGTTCACATCTCCTGGCAGGTCTTTCCGAGCATGCAGATGAACGGCCATTTCGTGGAGCATCTGCGGAAGGCGGGAATCACGGCAGAGAACAATGTTTTCTACATTTGTCGCTCGGGCGCGCGCTCCCTTGCCGCCGGGCAGGCTGCACAGCACGCGGGCTTTCCGCACGCCTTCAACGTAGCCGATGGCTTCGAGGGGCCGGTGGATGGCGGTGGGCATCGGGGCAAGGTTGCCGGCTGGAAGGCGTCCGATCTTCGATGGCGCCAAGCCTGAGGAAGCCAATACCCACCCACAAGCCGGACATCCTGTCGCCAATCCGAGGAATATCCATGCCCAGCCTTTTACCCCTTGTCACCGAGTATCTATGCACAATGGATATCAGCGTGGGCGCCGCGCAGATGGTGGGCATAGGCCCTGACGGGCATGATCTGCGCATCGTGCCTGTCACTGGCGGGATGGTGAGCGGGCGAGGGCTGCAAGGCGAAATTCTCGGCGGCACGGCGGCTGACTGGTTGCGGGTCGAGCCGGATGGAACGGCCCACATGGACGTACGCCTCACCATCAAGGCCGCTTCGGGCAGCCTGGTCTATGCCCAATATGGCGGCATCCGGACGGGGGCAGCTGATGTGCTCGCTCGGCTCAACTCGGGCGCGGACGTGGACCCGTCCGAGTATTATTTTCGTACCGCCATCCGCTTCCAGACTGGTGCTGCGGATCTGGCCTGGATGAACCGCGTGCTGGCGATCGGCGTGGGTCAGCGGCCGCCATCAGGCCCGTGCTATGATATCTATGTGGTGCGATAGTTCAGCCAAGCAGCGCTGATATCCGGCCCACAGGCGGAATTGCCGCTGCCCATTTCTGTCCGGCCACGGGTGGTGATCCCGTGGCGAGCCCTGCCACAACCAGCACTGCTCCAGCGGGCAGGCCACCCCAGCGGATCGCTTCGGCACCTGCCTGGCGCATCAGCGCGGCCAAAGGCGCACGCACAGGGCGCGGCCGGCCGCCCGTCAGACCCAGCCGCGCCTCGCTCTCCTCCGGCAACGCGCCGATCCAGCGCTTGCCCACGAGCACGAAGCCCAAGCCGCCCAGATCGGCGATCTGATGCGGCCCATTCACATCGGCGCTCGTGTAGCGGCTGCCCGCGATGTCCAGCACCGGATGGAACGCCGAAAAGACGGGCAGATCGCGCTCCAGCGGCTCTGCCAGAACCCCCAGGATGCCGGCCGAAATCCGAGCGTGGCGCAGCGCCGCCAAAGCCACGGGCGTGCCCACTCGCAGCATGCGCGCCTCCAGCAACGGTGCGGCGAGCAAGGTGAGACCATCAGGGCCTGGGGCAAGGCGCATGCCACAGACGGGCAGGTTCAGCGCGTCCAACAGCTCGGCTGCGATGGCCTCTCCAGCGGCGTTGTCGGCAGGGGCGAGGTCAGGTGGGAAAGGGGCCAGGGAATGCCCCGTTTCCCAGGCTTCGGTCAGGAACTTTGCAGATTCGGCGGCGCTCATCACAGCGGCGGCAATTCAGGCATCTCTTCTTCCTGGAAACCGCCCGGCGGCGGCGCATCCATGGAGACAGCGGGCGGGCCATGGTCACCGCCATAAAGCTGCTCAGGCAGCCAGAGGATGATGCCAGGGAAGATGTAGACCATCAGCATGGTGAAGACGACGATATAGATGAAGGGCATGCAGCCCTTGAAGATGTCCTCGATCTTTACGTGCTTGGGTGCGACGCCCTTCAGGTAGAAGGCGGCCATGGCGACGGGTGGCGAGAGGAAGCTCGTCTGCAGGTTCAGCGCGATGAGGATGCCGAAGAAGATCGGGTCCACGCCGAAATCATCGAGCAGGGGCAGGAAGATCGGCACGAAGATCACGATGATCTCCGTCCATTCCAGGGGCCAGCCGAGGATGAAGATGATGGCCTGGGCCAGGAGCATGAAGGTGAAGGTGTTCAGCGGCAGGCTCTTTACGAAATCCTCCACCACGCCCTGGCCGCCCAGATAGCCAAAGACCGAGGAGAAGATGTAGGAGCCGACAAACAGCCAGCAGACCATCGCGCTGGTGCGTGCGGTGAGGAACACGCTCTCCTTCAGTTTCTGAAACGAGAAGGAGCGATAGGCGACGGCCAGTATGATCGAACCGAGCGAGCCCATGGCCGCCGCTTCGGACGGTGTGGCAAGACCTGTCAGGATCGCGCCCAACACCATGGCGATGAGCAGCGCGAGCGGGAAAAAGCTCGTCAGCAGCGCCCAGACCAGCTTGCCCAAGGGGACCTGCACCTGTTCGGGCGGCAGGCGCGGTGCCACTTCCGGCTTGAGGATGGCGATACCGATGGCATAGGTGACGTAGAGCCCGGCCAGCATGATGCCGGGCAGAAAGGCCGCCGCGTAAAGCTGCACGACCGAGACGCCGGCTGTGGCACCGTAGAGGATCAGCATGATGGAGGGCGGAATGAGAATGCCCAGGCACCCGCCCGCACAGATCACCCCCGAAGCCAGCTTCACGTCATAACCAGCGCGCAGCATGGCGGGGAAAGCGAGCAGCCCCATCAGCGTCACCACCGCGCCTACAATGCCGGTGGCCGTGGCAAACAATGCGCAGGTGGCGAGTGTGGCGACGGCGAGGCTGCCGGGGATATTTCCGGACGCCATCTGCAACGCACGAAACAGCCGGTCCAGGATGTTCGCGCGCTCAATGATGTAGCCCATGAACACGAAGAGGGGGACGGATATCAGCACGTCGCTGCTCATCACCGCGTAGGTGCGCTGGATCAGCAGATCGAACACGCGCTCACCCATGCCGAGGAAGCCGAAGAAGAGCCCCATCGCCATCAGTGTGAAGGCAATGGGAAAGCCCAGCAGGATGAAAAACAGAAACAGGATGAGCTGTGTAAGGCCGAGGCCCGCATCGGAAATCATTGTGGGTTAGCGTCCCTTGACCGAAAGTGCGGCATCGGCGTTCTCGCGCAACTCGCGCGCGAGTTCCTCGGGCGATCTCTCGGCGGCCCTGGCCAGGAGGATCTGCTCCAGCTCCTCCACATCAGACAGGCGCTGCGGCCATTCGCCCGACTGAATGCAGCGCACACACCGCACCACCTCGACCAAACCTTGCAGCAGCATGATGAAGCCGACGATGGGGATAATGCCCTTGAAAGGCCAGATGATGGGGCCGGAGGGCGAGAAGGCGCTACGTTCATTCTGCAACCAGCTCAGCTCAAAGAAATGCCAGCCGGCCACCATGAACGCGAAGATCGCGGGGAAGAAGAACAGGATGTAGAGCACGAGATCGAGCCACGCCTGCCTCCGCGCGGGCATCATGCGGTAGAGGAAATCGCCGCGCACATGGCCATTGCGGCTGAGCGCATAGGCTCCGGCGAACATGAAGAGCGTGCCGTAGAGCATGTACTGCACGTCATAGCCCCAGTTGGTGGGCGAGGCGAAGAAGCGGCGTGCAAAGACCTCATAGGTGATGACGGCCGTGAGGATGAGGATGGTCCAGGAGAAGGTCTGTCCCACCAGCGTGGAGAACTTGTCCACCGCCAGCAAAGCCCGGCTGACCAGAGCGTTGGCGGAGAAGAGCATGCCCACCAGCAGCGCTACGACCACCAAGCCGGCCAGACCACCTGTGACTAAACTGTCCGTCATCTTTGCCATCCCCGGAATTAAAACCGGCCCGGAGAGTTTCCTCTCCGGGCCGGGTCGTTGGTTCGTGTCAGGTGCGGGCGAAGAAGTGGTTGTAGGACACCACCGGGCTGACCTGGTAGCGCAGCATGAAGTTGCCCACGCGGCGGCACCAGTCGCGTTGGCTGTCGCAGACCTTCTTGAAGAAGGGGCCGGCGGCGGGCGAGCTGTTATCAGCTTCCTGACGGGCAATCACACGGTCCCATGCCTGGAGCTGGGCGTCCAGGATGGGGCGTGGCGTGGTGCGCACATTGACACCCTGCGTCTGTGACATCGCCAGAAGATCACGCGAGTAGCGATCCTGCAGCTTCCAAGACATGTCGGCCGAGGCTGCCTCGGCGCAGTGGCGCAGCAGCGCCTGGTTTTCGGCCGGGAGGGCTTCAAGGCGCTGACGGTTGAACAGGATCTCGAAGGACTCCACGGCCTGATGATAGGACTGGATGTAGTAGTTTTTCGCCACATCCGGGAAGCCAAGCACGCGGTCCGAGGAGGGGTTGTTGAACTCGGCCGCGTCAATGACGCCACGCTCCAGGGCAGGAACGATTTCGCCGCCCGGCAGCGCCACTACGGCCGCGCCCATTTCCTGGAAAACGTCAGTGGCCAAGCCCACGGTGCGGTAGCGCAGGCCGCGGATCTGCTCGACGCGCTCGATGGGGTTGCGGAACCAGCCCAGCGGCTGCGTCGGCATCGGGCCAGTCTGGAAGCCCACCACGTTCAAGCGCATGACGTCATGCTGCAATTCGCGGTAGAGCGCCTCGCCGCCGCCATAATAGAACCAGCCGAGGAACTGGTTGGCATCACCGAACCAGGGCGGCGTGGTGCCAAAGAGGCTGAAGGCGCGGTTGCGGCCGAACCAATAGGCCGAGACGCCATGGCCGCCATCCAACGTACCCGTATGAACGGCATCAATCAGCTGGAAGGCGCCGACCACTGCGCCCGCGGCCAGCAAGTCCAGGCGCAGGCGGCCTCCGGCCATCGTGTTGACGCGGCTGACATAGTCGCCAGCAAATTCGTGGAAGATGTCTCGCTGCGGCCAGGTGGACTGGAAGCGCATGACTACCGTCTGCGCGCGGCTGACGTTTGGCGTGGCCAGAACGGCCGCACCGACGGCGGCTACGGCAGAGGTCTTTAGCAGGCCACGACGGCCCGCTGCCTTGATTTCGCTCATTATTTCTCTCCCAGAATAGTGTATCGCTTATGCGACACCTATCGCTTTTATTAAAGAACCGCCCCGGCCAGCGCAATGGCTCTTAATACCTTGACTCCGCAACGCCACTCGCGCAACGAAGGCGAACATGCTGGCGAGGCCGAATGAGCCAAATCCTCGATCGAATGCTTCCAGTGGCCCAGCTGCGCTCCCCCGGTGCAGCCTATCGGCTTGACGCATCGGCTGGCCATTTGTTGCGCCTCGCTCACCAACGCTACCAGTCCATGTTTCAAGAACATGCGGCGGGACTGGGCCTTACCGGACCGCAATTCGCTACGCTTCTGCGCCTTTCGGAAATGGGCCGTGCCACGCAGAACAATCTCGGCCGCCTGGCAGGGATGGATTCCGCCACCATCCAGGGCGTGGTGCGTCGCCTGATCGAGCGCGGCCTGATGCGCACCGCCTGCGACCCGCTGGACCGCCGGCTTCGCGTACTGACCATCACCCCCGAGGGCGAGGCGCTGCTCCGTGAGGGGCGGGATGCTGGCAAGCGCGCCAATGACGCGCTGATGGCCCCACTCTCGGAGCAGGAGCGGGCAGGGCTGCTGGCGCTGCTGCGCCGGCTTTCGCCGGGCTGAGTTAAGCGCTCGGCCAATCCGGCCGTTCGAAGCGCTGGACTTCGATGGTGTAGCCGGCCGGATCGTTGAAAAAGAAATGTGTGATCCGGTAGGCCTCGGAATAGCTGGGCTGCATGGGCAGGGTCACGCCTTTGGCACTCAGGAAAGCGTGCCAGCCCTCGACATCCTGTGTCACCAGCGTGAAGACCACGCCGCCCACCACGCGTGGGTTCTCGGAGGCGCGCGGGGCACGGGCGGTGCAGATCCCGAGGAATCCGCGGCTGCCGTCAATGCCATAGATGCGCACGCTGCCCTGGTCCTGCACGAGGGGCAGTTCCAGCACCTCCTCATAGAAGCGCCAGCATTCCTGCGGGTTCTCCGCGTAAAGAAAGGTGACCTGTTGTTCGAGAGCGGGTCTCATTCGGCGGCGATTTTTGCAGCTTCGTCCATCGCCAGGCGCAGCATCCCATCGCGCGTCTGCGGCAGCTTGCGGCCGAGGAGCTGCTCGGCCACCTGGTTGCGCAGGATCTGCGCCGTGCCGCCGGCGATGGGGAACATCCGTGCATCACGCACGGCGCGTTCCATCGGGTTCTCACGCGAGTAACCCGCCGCCCCCCAAAGCTGGAGCGCCATGTTGGTGACCTCCACCGCGCTGTCAGCGGCCAGCACCTTGGCGCGCGCCGCCATCAGCCGATCGGGGAAGCCGTTCGGGCCGGCGCTGGCGGCGGCCTGCCACACCAAGGCGCGGCTGGCTTCGAGCTTGATGGACATGTCGGCCAGCATCCAGCCCAGGCCTTGGAACTCCGCGATGGGCCGGCCGAATTGGCGGCGCGTCTGCACGAATTCCAGAGCGCGGTCATAGGCGCCTGCCGCGATGCCGAGTGCCGCCGTCGCCGCACCCACGCGCTGGCCGTTATAGGCGTCCATCAGCTTGCCGAAGCCGCGCTTGAACCCACCAGGTGCGCGCAGCACCATGGTGTCGGGCACTTCGAGATCGTGGAAACGCAGCTCCGCCTCGGGCATGCCGCACAGGCCCATGGAGGGGATGCGCTTGTGAACCACCAGCGCGGCCGGGTCGTTCTCGCCGTTGCGGACGACCAGGAAGCCGCCAATGCCCTGGTCCACTCCATCCTCGATCGCGCGGGCGAAGATCAGGTGCAGCTTCGAGACACCCCCGCCCGTGATCCAGTGCTTCACACCGTTGATGATCCAGCGGTCTCCGCGGCGAATCGCGGTGGTTGTCATCTCGCCCGCGGCGGAGCCAGCCTCGGGCTCGGTGATGCAGATGGCGGGCTTGTCGCCGGCCAGGACCAGATCGGCGGCGATGCGCTTCTGCGCGGGCGTGCCATAGGCCATGATGGCCCCCACGGCACCCATATTGGCCTCGACCGCGATGCGGCCGCAGACGGCGCAGCCCTTGGCCATTTCTTCCACGACCAGCACGGCATCAAGATAGGAGCCGGATTGGCCGCCCCACTCGCGGGGAATGGTCAGGCCCATGAAACCCGCCTCGGTCATTCGGCGAACCATGGGCGAGGGGTATTGCTGGCTGCGATCGGTCTCCGCAGCCTGGGCGGCGGCGTCCTGCGCCAATTCGCGAGCTGTGGCACGCAGGCGTTGCTGGGCCGTAGTCAGCGTGAACATCTTCATTCCCCCAGGCGTTGCTCGATCGCCATTCGGGCGGCCGGCTGCAGTTTCAACGCGCCGGCCAGACGGTCAAGCCAGGCGCGCTCCTCAGCGCTGACCTCGCCCGCCGCCGCAAAGGCTGCCGCGTATAATTGCGCACGCATGATGGGGTCATGTGCAGAGCTTGCCAACTCCTGAACCGTCTTGGGGTTGTCAAAATCTGCGAGGACCTCGTCGCGCTCCGCCGCCGTCAGGCCGGCAGCGTCGAGTTGATTTGCGATACCCTGGCGTTCCGCACGGTCAATAACGCCGTCGGCGCGGGCGGCGGCGATCATGGCGCAAAGCAGCAGCCGCGCCTCGGCATGCTCGGCGGAGGCTTTCGGGATGGGCTCGGGCTTGGGAGCGATGTCCGGCATGCGACGCGGGGGCGGGGCCGAAGTCGTCTTGGCGCCCGTCGTTTTGGCAGGCTGTGGCCCTTTGGCAGGCTGTGGCGCTTTGGCAGGTTGTGGTTCCTGGCCGGATTTGGCCAACGCCTCCGTTGCGATATTGGCCAACGCGCCGAGCGCGCGGCCGATCTGCCGGGTCTCGGTCTGCGTCATTCCGAAGGGGCCACTGGCCCGGCGCGTGGTGCGGCCCGCGTTGCGTCGGGGGGGCTGCGCAGCGCCGTTCAGCAATGCCCCGAAAATGCGTCCGAAATCCATCCCAACTCACTCCCGCGGCCATTGCCGATGACGCCATATTCGCTGGCCGGAGCAAGACGGCAAGGCCGGGATCGTCGGTTCTCCCAGCAAGCTCCAATTGGGCTTGGCCCCCAATGGCCAAGTCCCAGCAAGCGGGCGCCCGAGCGACTGGAGCCAGAGCCTTGGTCTCAGCTTTGCCTCTGGATCGTTGAAACATGGAATTGCGCATGGAACCGGATGCCGTCGCGAGGATGGGTTTACCCTCACCGCGAGCCATATGCCTGTGCGCAGGGATCGGCTTTGAGCGCTACTCCGCGGGTACCGCCGCCTTGCCGGTGTTCCAAAGCTCCGGCCGCAATTCCTCCGGCCGGTTGGGGAACCACATGGCACATGCCAGCGTGACCGAAGCGACGCCCGCCAGCACCACCATGGCGAGCGCCAGATTGCCCGTGGCCTCATGCAGGAAGGCGATCAGGGGCGAGGCGAGCGCGGCCCCCAAAAACCCCACCGTGAAGCGGATGGAATAGAGTTTCGCGCGCAGCGGGGGCGCCACGTAGCGCGCCGTCATCGTCTCATTCACCGTGACCTGGCCAAAGATGGCGGCAGCGACCATCGCCGAGATGGGCAGCACCGCCCAACCATCCAGGAAGGAGAGTGCGAGCAATCCTGGCACCTGCACGATGGCCAGCGGCATGAACACCGATTTCAGCGTCTTGCGGTCAATCATCTGACCCACCGTATACTGCGTCACGCCCCCGCAGATGGTGGCCAGGAAGGCCAGCAGGCCCACCACGGGCAGCAGGTCGGGGTTGCCCGCCAGCCGCTCCTGCATGAGCTTGGGCAGCAGAAGCGTATAGGCGTTGAAGACCAGCCCCGAGACGGTGGCGATGGCCAGCAGCGAGATCACCGCACGGCGTACCACATCGGGCGGAATGACAGGGAAGGGGCGGGTCTGCACGCCGGATTTTTCGGCATCGAAGGGCGGTTCGCGCAGGTACAGCAGGCCGACCGCCATGCAGACCAGCCCCGGCATGATGAAGGCATAGCGCCAGCCGAAATGCGCGGCGAGGAAGGCCGTGATCACCGGGGCGAGGGCCACGCCCAGATTACCAAAGACGCCATTGATGCCCATTGCTCGGCCCACACGGTCACCGCCCGCTTCGGCGATGATGGCGGTGCCAATCGGGTGATAAATTGCCGAGAAGCAACCCATGAAGCCCAGCGCCATGACCAGCCCCCAGGGGCCGGAGACGAAACCCGCCAGCGTCATCCCCAGACCTGAGCCCAGGAAGAAGGCGGCCATCATCGCCTTGCGGCCGAAGCGGTCGGCCAACCATCCCATGGGCAGAGCGCCCAGGCCGTAAAGCACGAACATCGCTGTGCCCAGCGCCAGGATGGGGCCGTAATCGCTGCCGAAAGCGGCGCTGTCCTGCTGCGTCATGGCCAGCACGGCGGTGGCCAGAACCAGCAGCCCATAATGGGTGAAGCTGTGTGCGGCGTTGATGAAGCAAACCTGGCGGGTGGCGGGACTCATCGAAGTTTCCTTTTGGGTGCCACTAAGCTAGCCTGTCGCTTCATCAACGTCAGGACGATCCATGTCGCTGATCGGCCAAAATCTTCGTACACTCGCGCAGGAGCAGGTGGACCGCCCGCTGGCCGGCTTTGCGCGCGACTACGCGCAAGGCGAGGACACCGGCTGGCACGCCCATGCGCGCGCGCAGCTTCTCTATGCGACCGCTGGCGTGATGCGCGTGGCCACGCCAGCCGCCGGCTTCGTGGTCCCGCCCGGCCGTGCGCTTTGGATACCGGCGGGCATGGCCCATGCGGTGCGCACCGAGGGGCGCGTGGCCATGCGGGCATTGTTTTTCCGCGCCGACGCGGCCGCGGTGGGAGAGGCGGCGCCGGCTGTGCTGGGCGTCTCCGGCCTGTTGCGGGAATTGATCCTCGCCGCCTGCGCCGAGCCTTTGGAGTGGGATGAGGCCGGGCGCGGCGGGCATCTCGCCGCACTGATCGCCGAGGAGGTGGCGCGCGCCCCCCGCCTGCCCTTCGGCGTCCCCGCGCTGCGCGATCCGCGCTTGCGCCGCCTGGCCGCGGCGCTGAGTTCCGACCCCACCAGCGATCTCTCGCTGGAGCAATGGGCTGAGCATTGCGGCGCGAGTGCGCGCACGCTGGCGCGGCTTTTTCGCGCCGAGACGGGGATGGGATTCGCCCGCTGGCGTCAGGCCCTGCGCCTGACCGAGGCTGCGGCGCTGCTGGGGCAGGGTGCCTCACCCGCACGAGCGGCAGCGGCGGTGGGCTATGCCAGCGCGCCAGCCTTTGGCGCGGCCTTCCGGGCGGCGTTTGGAATCACGCCCGGCGAGGCGCGCTGAATAGTGAGCCGACCCGCCGCCCGAGGGCCTCAGATATGCAAAGCCCGTCCGTCCACGGCGAGTGCAGCTTCCTTCACTGCTTCGCTCAGCGTGGGATGAGCGTGGCAAGTGCGGGCCACATCCTCGGCACTCGCGCCGAATTCCATCGCCATGGCCACCTCAGCGATCAGCGTGCCGGCGTCCGGGCCCAGGATGTGCGCGCCCAGCACGGCATCGCTTTTCGCATCGGCGAGGATCTTCACAAAGCCGTCCATGTCGCCCATCGCACGTGCGCGGCCATTGGCGGTAAAGGGGAATTTCCCCACCTTGTAGGCCTGCCCGCGCGCCTTCAACTGCTCCTCGGTCTCACCGACTGAAGCAAGTTCAGGCCAAGTATAAACCACATTCGGAATGGCGTTGTAGTTGATGTGCGGCTTTTGCCCCGCGAGTTGCTCCGCCAGCGCCACGCCCTCATCCTCGGCCTTGTGCGCCAGCATGGCGCCAGCGATGGCGTCGCCAATGGCATAGATGCCCGGCACGTTGGTCGCGAAATGCGCGTCGGTCTTCACCCGGCCGCGCTCATCCAGCGCCACTCCCGCCTCGACCAGCCCCAGCCCTTCCAGATGCGGGCGACGGCCGATGGCGAGCAACACCACATCGGCGCGCAGCATCTCCGAGGCACCGCCGGCGGCGGGTTCCACGGTGAGGTCCACGCCCGTCGCGTCGGCCTTCGCTGACGTCACCTTGCTGTTCAGCTTGAAGGCGAAGCCCTGCTTTTTCAGCACGCGCTCAAAGGCCTTGCCGAGTTCATTGTCCAGACCCGGCACGATACGGTCGAGGTATTCCACCACCGTCACCTTGGCCCCGAGCCGCCCCCAGACGCTGCCAAGCTCCAGCCCGATCACGCCCCCGCCAATGATAACCAGATGCTGCGGCACCTCGGCCAGTTCCAGCGCACCGGTCGAGGTCACGATGCGCGTCTCATCCACCTCGACGCCCTGCAAAGGGATGCTCTCGCTGCCGGTGGCGATGACGATGTGCTTCGCGCCGTAATCAACGCCGGCCACTTCGACTGTTGCGGCGTCCACGATGCGCCCGGCACCCTTGAGCCAGGTGACCTTGTTCTTCTTGAACAGGAACTCCACGCCCTTGACGTTGGCGCCCACCACCTCGGCCTTGCGGGCCTGCATACGCGACAGGTCCAGCGTCACGCCGCTGACATTGATGCCGTGATCGGCCAGCTTGTGCTTGGTTTCCTCGAAATGCTCGGAAGATTGCAGCAGCGCCTTGGAGGGGATGCAGCCGATATTCAGGCAGGTGCCGCCCAGGGTTGCGCGCTTTTCCACGCAGGCGACCTTCATGCCGAGTTGGGCCGCACGCAGGGCGCAGACATAGCCACCAGGGCCGGCGCCGATGACGATGACGTCGAAGCTATCAGACATGGAATTCCTCAACGGGATTTGGCGGCAAACTGACGCGGGAGGGGGCGGCGCGCAAGATGTGGCAGCCCCTGAACCTGGCTGATCAGGCCCCCTGGGTTTCCCACCCGCGGCCATGGCCTTGGCGACCAAGGCATGCGAGGGGTGGGCCATGCTTCTCCCATCCCTCATCGCCATGTTCCTTTTGGGTGCCGCGCCTGGGCGGGCGCAACAGTCGGCAGCCCAGCAGCCGGTGGATTGCCTGGCCTCGGGGATGCTTTTTCTCCTGGGGGCGAGCAGCCAGCAGGAAGCCGGTACCGTCAGCTATACGGCCAGCCTCTCCAACCCGGGCATGCGCACAATCTGGCTGCGGGCCGGTTTCGCCGGCGCGGCCCCGGGTGAGCCGATCCGCATCGAGGCAAGCCGCATGCTGAGGCTTCGGCTGGGTGAGGGTGAGGCGCCGCTCTCGCCGGAGCAGATCATCGCCCGGGCGCGGCTGCTCTGCCAACGCGGTTAAAAGTTTTTGGGCTTGGCATTTGCCACAATTCCGTGCCCAATCCGTGGATCACCACGCCGCGAGATGCGTGGAACCAAACGGAGGTCGCGCGATGCGCCATTTGAACACCGGGATTTCCCGCCGAAATGCCCTCGGGGTCAGCGGCGCCATGCTCGCGGCACCCGCCCTGGCCCAGGGCCGTTTTCCCGAACGCCCCATCCGCTTCATCATTCCCTGGCCGCCGGGAGGGAGCTCCGACTCCCAATTGCGCAGCCTGGGCGAGCAGGCTTCGCGCGTATTGGGCCAGCCCGTGGTGATGGAGAATCGCGGCGGTGCTGGCGGGACGCTGCACGCGGTGCATCTGGCGCGCGAGGCTCGGCCGGATGGCTACACGGTGGGCCAGATGCATCTCTCGGTCATCCGTCGGCCCTTCCTGGTGCGCACCCCGCAATGGGACACGACCACGGATTTCTCCCATATCATCGGCCTGACCGGCTGGCTGTTTGGCGTGGCGGTAAGGGCGGACAGCCCTTTCCAGACCTTCCAGCAGATGATCGAGCATGCGCGGCGCAACCCCGGCACGCTCAGCTATGCCACCTCGGGCATCGCCACGACCAACCACCTCGCGATGGAGGATATTGCCGGGCGGGAGCGCGTGGAACTGATCCATGTGCCCTTCCGTGGCGCCTCGGAGGGCATGCCGGCCGTGCTGGGCGGCAATGTGACCATGATCGCCGATAGCTCAACCTGGGCGCCGGCGGTGGAGGCGGGGCAGATGCGCTGCCTCTGCGTCTGGAGCGCCGAGCGCGCGCCGCGATTCCCGAACGTGCCAACGCTGCGCGAGCTGGGCTACGACATCGTCGTCACCTCCAATTACGGCGTCAGCGGCCCACCGCGCATGGACCCCGGCATCGTCCGCGCCCTGCACGACGCCTTCAAGAGCGCTCTCATGAGCGAGGAGAACACGCGGGTCCGCAATCAGTTCGACATGCCGCTCGTCTACATGAACACCCAGGAATACACGGATTTCGTGGTGCAGCGCGCTGCCTATGAGCGCGACATGGTCACAAGGCTCGGCATCCGCATGGAGTAGGGCTCTCGAGTTCAGGGAGGAGACATTACTCGCCCTGCGGCGGTGAGCGCGCTGGCCGTTTCGTCCAGCCGGACCTCCACGCGCATGACCCGGTCGGCGAGCGCGTCCATATCTCCAGATTCGCCCCCGCTTCCGCGCGGTTCAACCAATTGTTTTATATCAGCTGCTTAGCGACGGCGTTGCGGGCCTCAGCCTGCACAACAGCCAGTTCTGCTACCGCCGCACGAAGTGGTCCATTTCGCCCGTTAATTGCTCGTTCGTCCTGGTGTTGGCCTCATTCACGCCAGCCCCAGCGCCCACATCAGCACGCCCTTCTGCGCATGCAGCCGGTTCTCCGCCTCGTCGAAGACCACGCTTTGCGGGCCGTCCATCACCTCATCGGTGATTTCCTCCCCGCGATGCGCCGGCAGACAGTGCATCACCAGCGCATCCGGCGCGGCGTGCTTCATCAGCGCCGCGTTGAGCTGATAAGGTGCCAAAAGGTTATGCCGCTGGCGCGCGCTGGTCTTGTCGTCGCTCATCGAGACCCAGGTGTCGGTAACCACCAGCCGCGCGTCGCGCACCGCCTCTTGCGGGTTCGCGGTCAACTCCAACTGCGCTCCCTCGGCGCGGGCCCACGCGATCAAGTCGGCCTGGGGTGCCAGTCCGGGAGGTGTGGCCACGCGCAGCGTGAAGCCAAAGCGCGCGGCGGCCTGGATGAAGCTCTGCGCCACGTTGTTGCCATCGCCCGTCCAGGCGACGACTTGGCCGGCGATGGGGCCGCGATGCTCCTCGAAGGTCATCACATCGGCCATGAGTTGGCAGGGGTGGGAGACATCGGTCAGCCCGTTGATGACGGGGACGGTTGCGAATTCCGCCAGTTCACGCATCTTGGACACCTTATCCGTCCGCAGGATGATGGCGTCCACATAGCGGGAGAGCACGCGCGCCGTATCGGCCGGCGTCTCGCCGCGTCCCAGTTGCGTGTCCTTGCCGGCGAGGGTCACAACCTCGCCGCCCAACTGCTTGATCCCCACCTCGAAGCTGACGCGCGTTCGCGTCGAGGGCTTCTCAAAAATCATGGCGATATGCTTGCCGGCCAGAGGCTTGCCCACCACCTCGCCGCGTTTGGCGCGGCTGCCGAGTTCCAACATGCGGCGCAGCGTGCCGGCATCATGGTCCATGAGTTCCAGGAAGTGGCGCGGTGCGCCACCTCCCATGATCGGCTTCAACATCGCGCTCACTTTGCGGCGGCCAATTCTTTCGCGGGCGTGAGCGCGAGGCAGGCGGCATCCAGCATGAAAAGCGCCTCATCCACCTCGGCCTCGGTGATGATCAGCGGCGGGGCCACGCGCAGCACATTCATCCCCGCCGCAACGGTCAGCAGGCCTTCCTCCACGCATTGCGCCTGCATTGCGCCATTGTTCACCTCGGGCGTGAGGCGCAGGCCGAGCAACAGCCCCGCCCCCTGCACGCCAAGGATTACGCGCGGATGGCGTTCGGCCAGGGCCAGCATGCCGTGCCAGAGGTGACGGGCCACGCGGTTCACCTGATCCAAAAAGCCAGGTGCCATCACCACATCCATCACGGCATTGCCGGCCGCGCAAGCCAGCGGGCCGCCGCCATAGGTGGTGCCGTGCGTGCCAGGCTTGAGGTGCTTGGCCACGGCCTCCTTGGCCATCACGGCACCCAGCGGAAAGCCGCCGCCAATGCCCTTGGCCGAGGACATGACATCAGGCTCGATCCCGGCCCATTGATGCGCCCAGAGCCTCCCCGAACGCCCCATGCCAGTTTGCACCTCGTCGAGGGCCAGCAGCAGGCCAAATTCGTCGCAAACGGCGCGCAGCTCCCGCAGGAAGCGCAGATCGGCTGGCCGCACGCCGCCCTCGCCCTGCACCGCCTCGATCATGATGCCGGCTGTGGCGGGGGTGATGGCGGCGCGCACGGCGTTCATGTTGCCGAAGGGCACATGGTCAAAACCCTCGACCGCGGGGCCAAAGCCGGCCAGATATTTCTCGTTGCCCGTGGCGCTGAGCATGGCCAGTGTGCGGCCATGGAAGGCGCCCTCGAAGCAGATCATCCGGAACTTTTCCGGGTGCCCGCTCTCGGCATGGTATTTGCGCACGGCCTTGACCATGCCCTCATTGGCTTCCGCGCCAGAATTGCAGAAGAAAACACTATCCGCGAAGGAGGCTGCCACGTGCCTGGCAGCAAGTTTCTCCGCCTGGGGCACGCGGTAGAGGTTGGAGACGTGTATCACCTTCGCCGCCTGCTCGGCGATGGCGCGGACCAAATGCGGATGCCCATGACCCAGCGATGACGTGGCGATGCCGGATCCGAAGTCGAGAAATCGTCGCCCTGCATCCGTCCATACGTAGGCACCTTCGCCCCGCTCGAAAGCGAGGTCGGCACGGTTGTAGGTCGGCATCAGGGCGGGGATCACGCTTCAGCGCTCCTCTGGAATCGCTCTGGCCGCAAAATGCGGCGAGACGTATCCAGTGTGAAGCAAAAGCCGGGGGAAGCAAGCCCGAAGCGAAGAAAACCCCTGGCAATCCGCCCTGCTCATCCGCCCTGGTAATCCGTTCGGGGGTTTGTCTGCCTTGGGTTTATCTGCCCGTCGTAACTGGCGGACCACCCACGCTGGCCGGCTGGCCGCCCGGAGTGGGACCAAACCTGCCCACATTTCCGAACAACGCCTGCAGAAGGCTGCGCTCATTGCCAGGGCTTGGCGTTTCGCGCCCAACAAAATCAACACTCGGCATTTCGCGAAGGTTGATCTGACGGACCCCGCTCACGGTGCCGTTGCCGTTGAAGGAGATGGCTACCGTGTTCTGGGCTCGCAAAGCGATGGCACGGGCTGGCCGGAGCTGGGTTGTACCGCTGATGTAATACCAGTTGTCATCCGAGAACGTGCCCGTCTGGCTCGGGCTCCCCAATAGCGCCTGGACATCGGCGCGGGTGGTCACGCCTGGATTGATCTGAGCGAGTTGGTCCTGCGTGACCGCATGGCCCCGGTTGGTGATGGGTGTGGTGAAGACATCGCGCGGCAACTCGGGCGCCGGCGGCAAATAGGAACAGCCGCCCAGCATCAAAGCGAGCACGGAACAGGTGCGGATGTTGACCAAGGCAGGGTGACGGGCCATGTGCCGGATTAACGACACCCGGCCCGTGCGGTCAATGCTCCCCCGCACCGGCTTACACAGGATTTCCCGCGCCATGGGCCTTTTCGGCCTTTTTCGCCGCTCACGCCATGAGCGCATCGGCTTCGAGCTATATACCGCTGCCGTCGCGGCTGCTCGCGCCCCCCGATTCTACGCCGAGCTGGGCGTGCCCGATACGGTCCCTGGCCGGTTCGAGGTGGTTTGCCTCCACAACGGCCTTCTGATCCGCCGCATGCGTTCGGATGGCAGCAAATCGGCGGATGCCCTGGCCCAAGCTGTCTTTGACGCGATGTTCGCCGATATGGACGTGAACGTGCGTGAAATGGGCATTGGCGACATGAGTGTGGGCAAACGCGTGAAAATGCTGTGGGAAGGCTTTCACGGCCGCGCCCAAAGCTACGCGACGGCGCTGGATGCCGGTGACACAGCCGCCTTGGCCAAGGCTCTGGAGCGTAACATCTGGGTCAGCGAGCCAGTCCCCCAGGGCGGCGGCCTTGCCATGGCAGCGGAAGCGTACCGAATTGATGCTCTTCTGGCCGAGCAGGCGGTAGCGGACCTGCTCAAGGGCCAGGTGCGCTTCGCATGACGGTCGAGTTCAGCCGGCGCATGCCCCTGGCTCATGTGCCCGCCTCCGGTCACGCGCTGCGCCTTTCGGCCAGTGTCGAGGAACGCGCGGCGCTGGCCCGGCGCTTCGATCTGCTGACGTTGCATACGCTGGAAGCGACGCTGAACCTCACCCCCGGCCCCGAAGGTGTGATCCTGGTCCGCGGCAGCCTCTCGGCGGAGCTTGATCAGGCTTGCGGCATCACGCTGGTCCCCGTGCGCCAGTCCATCGCTGAACCCATCGGCTGGCGCCTGTTGCCCGAAGGCATGCAACCCACGGATGGCGAGGATGACCCCGACGACATCGAGACGGAGCAGAACACGGCCGATCTGGGCGAGGCGCTGGCGCAGCATCTTTCGCTGACCATTGATCCATATCCCCGCGCGCCCGGCGCGCAGATGCCGACGGAGCTTTCCGGCGGTGACGCGCATGGCCCCTTTGCAAAGCTGTTACAGCTCAAGTCTCCGGGGTAGGTTGCGCGAGGGGAAGAAGGAGTGCTAATCGCCCTGCCTTCCTGTCGCGGTATGCCCGCCCCGGCCAACTTTGCTTGGGCGCCGGCGCGCCGATCACTTCTTAGCCCTATTACGTAGAAAGGCTGGCTCCATGGCCGTCCCGAAGAAGAAAGTCTCTCCATCCCGCCGTGGCATGCGCCGCAGCCACATGGCGCTGGTCGCAGAAGCGCATGTCGAGTGCTCCAATTGCGGCGAATTGAAGCGCCCGCATCACATCTGCCCCTCCTGCGGTCACTATGACGGCCGTGAGGTTGCCGCGGCCGATTCGCTGAAGGGCGTGGTTCGCGGCTAAGGCGGTGCAGGGCGTGGTCATCCGTTCGTGAACATGGCTGCGCCTGCCGAAGGCAGCCTGAGGCGCTTTTCGCTGGCCATTGACGCAATGGGCGGGGACCACGCGCCAGATTGTGTGCTTGACGGCCTCGAACTGGCCGCTGAGCGGCACCCGAAGGCGCAATTTCTTCTGGTCGGAGACGAGGCGCTACTGCGTTCAGGCCTGGTCCTGCGCCCCCGGGCGCAGAAAATCTGCGTCATCCGTCACGCCCCAGATGCAATCGCCGGCGATACGAAGCCAACCGTGGCGCTCCGTCAGGGGCGCAATTCCTCCATGCGCATCGCGATTGACGCGGTAGCGAAGGGAGAAGCCTCGGGCGTTGTCTCGGCCGGCAATACCGGCGCGCTGATGGCGCTGGCGAAAATCGTGATCAAGACCATGCCGGAGATCAGCCGGCCGGCACTCGCCGCCATTACACCCTCCGCGCGGGGCGATGTCATCATGCTCGACCTCGGCGCAAATGTTCAGTGCGACGCGCGCAACCTGGTCGAATTCGCCATCATGGGTGACGCCTTTGCCCGCGCCGTGCTCGGTCTGCCCAGCCCGACTATCGGCCTGCTCAACGTCGGCTCGGAAGAGCTCAAGGGCGATGACCGTGTTCGCCAGGCCGCCGAAGTCCTGCGTGAGGGCCATGCCGGCATCAACTTTCACGGCTTCATCGAGGGCCATGATATCGCGGCCGGCACCGTGGACGTGGTGGTCACGGACGGCTTCACCGGCAATGTCGCACTAAAGACAGGCGAGGGCGCGCTCAAGCTCATGCGCGATCTGCTGCGCCAGGTCTTCACCTCCAGCATTCCCGCGCGGGCCGGCTACCTCCTGGCGCGGCCCGCTTTGGAGCGGCTGCGCGAATGGATGGACCCACGCCGCTACAATGGCGCCATCCTTTTGGGCCTCAACGGCGTTGTCGTGAAATCCCATGGCGGCACGGATGCAACGGGCTTTGCGCATGCGGTTGACGTCGCCATGGACATGGTGACCCATGGTTTCACGCAGACCATCCGCGAGGGCCTGTCACGCTTGGCGACGCACGCGCCGTCTCCGGTCCCCCCTCCTCCGGTTATTGTTCAGCAGGACTGATCTGCCTTGGCTCTCCGTTCCGTCATCGCCGGTTGTGGCGGCTATCTCCCTGCCCAAATTGTGACCAATGACGCGCTCGCCGCGAGATTCGGCTTGGATACGACCGACGCCTGGATCCGCGAACGCAGCGGCATCACGCAGCGGCATTTGGCGGGGGATGGCGAAACCTGTGCCTCTCTGGGTGTGGCAGCCGCGCGCGGTGCCCTGGAAGCCGCTGGGGCAAGCGTGGAGGAGGTGGATGCGATCATCGTCGCGACCGCCACACCCGACCACGCGTTTCCAGCGACCGCTGTACGGATTCAGGCACTACTGGGCATGACGCGCGGTTTCGGCTTCGATGTCTCCGCCGCATGCACCGGCTTCGTCTATGCGCTCTCCATCGCGGATGCGATGATCCGCGCAGGCCAGGCCCGTTCGATCCTGGTGATCGGCAGTGAAATCTATTCGCGCATTTTGGACTGGACCGACCGGAGCAGTTGCGTGCTGTTCGGGGACGGTGCGGGGGCGGTGCTGCTGCGCGCCCAGGAGGGCGAGAGCGGCGTGCTGTCCACTCATTTGCACGCTGATGGCCGCCATGGCGATATCCTCCTGGTTGAAGGCACGACCGGCCCGCTGCGTATGGCCGGGCGGGAGGTGTTCAAGCACGCGGTCAACAAGCTGTCCTCCGTGGTGGATGAGGCTCTGGCCGCGAACAACCTGGCGCGCGAGGATGTGCAATGGCTGGTGCCCCACCAGGCTAATATTCGCATCATAGAGGCAATGGGAAAGAAGCTTGGCCTGCCGCGCGAGCGCGTGGTGGTCACCGTGGACCGGCATGCGAATACTTCGGCGGCTTCCGTGCCGCTGGCATTGGCCGAGGCGGTGAATGACGGACGTATCAGGCGCGGCGATCTGGTGTTGCTTGAAGCGATCGGTGGCGGACTGACCTGGGGTGCGGCGCTGGTCCGGTTCTGATCAGTCGGCACGCCTGAATATTGCGTCCCACCGCTCACACTCATTCGGCAGGAATCGCCCGAAATCTGTCGGGGGCGCGCTGGTGTCAATCGCCATGCCGTTCAATGGCGTAGGCCGCACGGCGTGTCGTCATTTGCGCTTTTCCTGCGCGTTTCGCAGCAGGGCCAGGCCGCGATAAATGCCGTGCACCATTTTGCTGTAGGGCATCACCAGAAACAGGGCGAGCACCAGTCCCAGATGGATGGCGAGCATCACGCCCATGGCACCCGTGTGCCGGATCGCCAGCAGCAAGAGCCCCGTGCTGCCGATGAGAAACAGTAGCGCCAGCATGGCGTACTCGCCGCCCAGCAGGCGCTTGGCCACGGGGCCAGGGTCCGTCACGGTCTTCACCCAGAGCAGCCCAGCCGTTCCGAAGCACAGCAGCACCCCGCCCCAGGTGCCCAGCTGCACCGGTAGGCTGATGAAGGCATGCGGTGACTTCCAGCCCATGAAATGGTGGTAGAAGGCGCCCGTCGTCGTCGCCGCGAAGCAAAGCATGAAGCCGTAGAACATGGCGTGATGCAGCCAGCGCCGCGTCTGGGTGAAGCTGTCATCCAGATCATTGCAGCCATGCCCCCCGCCGCCGAGGTTGCGCAGCGAAAGAATATCGAAGGTCGCTTCCGCCACAGGGGCGATTGTGATGGGCTTCTGCCCCGCACCCGGCGCCGTGCCGTGCCAATAGCGCACCGCCCCCATGCCCATGGCGAACAGCGCATATGCAAAGCTTGAGCCCGCCATGCCCACCATGAGCCAATAGGGAATTACCCGGAAGAAGGCGCCCGTGCCGGTCTGCGCCGTGTAGAGAATGGCCGGGTCCTGCAACGCCATGGTCAGCAGCAGAACCAGCGTGGTGGCGAGGAAGGCCGCCAGGGAAACCAGCGTCCCGTTGCGCTCGAAGGCCCGCCCCATCACCGATGGCCAGGCGTATTGCGCGTAGCTTTCCGCGCGGATCGTGGCGAAGGTTTGCGGCACATTGATCCCGAAAGGATGCGGCGGCGCATATTGGCAGGCGTGATAGCAGCCCTTGCAGGAATGGCAGAGATTGGCGAGGTGCGTGAGATCACCGGTGGTGAATTCCCGCCGCAGCGTCATGGCGGGGAAGACCGCGCAATACCCCTCGCAATAGCGACAGGCATTGCAGATTTCCATCTGCCGCCGGGCTTCGATGGTGGCGTCAGTTTCTGACAAGCTTGCTGGCCTCCTCGCCCGCGATCCGCCCGAAGACGGTGCCGATGGTCATGCCGAACCCGGCAAGATAGCCCTGGCCCAGGATATTGCCGGCCATGATCTCGCCGCTGGCGAAAATGTTGGCCGAGGGCTTGCCATCCGCCATCATCACCCGGGCGCGTTCATTCACCTT
>JBBRVI010000005.1:0-30754 GCA_038247025.1 Acetobacterales bacterium | reverse complement strand
TCCACGGCCGTGAGCGTGCGGTAGGTGTCTTCCGAGAAATCCTCGTGGCCTGGCGTGTCCAGCAGGTTGAAGACGAGGTTGTCGCGCTCGAAGGTCATGACCGAGGTGGCGACGGAAATGCCGCGATCCTGCTCAATGCTCATCCAGTCCGAGCGCGTCGCGCGGCGGTTGCCCTTGGCGCGCACCTGGCCGGCCAACTGAATCGCCCCGCCCTTGAGCAGCAGCTTTTCGGTGAGCGTGGTCTTGCCCGCATCCGGGTGGGCGATGATGGCAAAGCTGCGCCGGCGCGCCGCCTCATGGGCGGCGTCGGTCGGGCGAGAATCGGGGGTGATCTGATCCAAGGGGGGAACTCTCTCAACGGCCAGGGGCGCCGGAATGGTCGGAGCGGCGGGATTCGAACCCACGACCCCCAGTCCCCCAGACTGGTGCGCTACCAGACTGCGCTACGCTCCGACGCGCAAGCCATTACCACCCGATGCGCGCTTGTCCAATAGGGCCTGAGGCAAACTGAACCTTCTGAAGCCCATTCAGCCTGGACAGGCCGAGCCCCGGATGCCAGAGTTTTGGGGGCGACGTTGCGCCCCGCTTTCACCCCGGGGCTTGTCTTGAACCGCTCAATTATCGCGCTGCTCTGCGCGAATTTCTTCATGGCCGATATCCGCGATGGTCTCGGCCCCTTCCTCGGTATCCTGTTGCAACGTGAGGGCTGGTCCCCGGCCGCCATCGGAATGATCATGTCCACCGGCCTGTTTGCGGCCATGGCCATCACGACACCGTTGGGAATGTTCATAGACTCGACGCGGCTGAAGCGCGGCATCCTGGCCGTCGCCATCGTGACGGTGGTGCTGTCCTCCGCCGCGAATTTCCTGCTTCCGGTTTTAGGCGTGGTCGCCCCCGCCCGGATGTTGACGGCCATTGCGGGGGCGGCGATCGGGCCCTGCGTCGCGGCCATTTCCCTCGGCATTGTGGGGCAGGTCCACTATGCCCGGCAGGTCGGCCGCAATGAGGCGGCATTTCGCGGCGGCAATGCTGCTGCGGCGGCCCTGGCGGGGCTGATCGGATATTTCTACGGCCTGTTGGGCGTGCTCGCGCTGCTGGCCGCGATGGGTGCGCTTGCCGTCGTGGCGCTGGTCTTCGTCCGGCCAGCCGAAATTGACCACGCCGTCGCGCGGTCTCTTTCGGCGCAGGGCAAAACCACGGGCGCGGCACTCTCGGTCATTTTCTCCTCCCGTCCCCTGGTGGCGCTGGGCGTGATCGTGATGCTGTTCCACCTGGGCAATTCGGCGATGACCCCGCTCCTCAGCCAGGCGATGGTGGCGCGCGGCACGGCAGGAAATCCCGTGGTTTACGCGGCCGCCACAGTGCTGATCGCCCAGTTGGTGATGGCGCTCTCCGCCCTGTTTGCGGCGCGTCTGGCGGCGCGGCACGGCTATGGCATCTGCCTCACCCTGGCTCTCATGGCCCTGCCCCTGCGCGGGTTGGTGACCGGCCTCATCGAGGCACCGTGGGTCTTGGTCCCCGGCCAGATCCTGGACGGGATCGGCGGGGGGATGATCGCCGTGGCGGCACTCGGCCTCGCTGCGCGGATCATGCGGGGAACTGGCCATGCAACGGCCGGCCTAGGCTTCGTGCTGACCATGCATGCCATTGGCGCGGCCACCAGCGCCACTTTGGGCGGGGTCATTGCGCAACGCGCCGGCTACGACATGGCTTTCCTGACGTTGGCGGGTATCGCAGCCTTCGGGCTGCTGGTGCGGCTGGCCCTGTCGCCCGTCCTGCGGCCTGCCTCTGGGCCACATTGATGCGCATGGGCTGATCGCGCGCAAGGCGTTCCTGGCCTAGAGCATGTTCCGTTCGAAAGGGCTCACTCCACACGCACTAGCCTGTTGTTTTTCGATCATCTTTATCCGTTCAAACGATTCCGTTTGAACGGATGATACTCTAGAAGGGCACCGTTCCTACGCAGGATGAGCTTATGCGCCCCAAGACCCTGCTGGTGCTGATCGCGACACTCGCCACGGCGCCTCACTTGGCCAGCGCCCAGGCGCCACGGCCCACAGCCGCAACACCACCGGCACATGTGAGCTCCAGCAGCTTTGGCGACTGGGTGCTGCGCTGCGAGAACCGCACAGCCCCTGCGAATGGCCGCGCCTGCGAGGTGCTGCAATCGCTCCAAAGCGAACGTGGCCAGCCCGTGGCACAATTCGCCCTGGGCCGCGCGGCAGCTTCAGACCCGATGCGGCTCCTTGTGCTGATCCCGGCCAATATTACGGTGGCCACGCCCATCTTGCTGCAACTGAACGACCGCGCCGCGTCCATCCCCGTCACCTTGCGAGCTTGCGGCCCCAGGGGTTGCGTGGCCGATGTGGACTTGAATGCCGCGCAGCTTGCCCGGATCCGCGCGCGGGAGGGGCAAGGAGCGGGCGGCGGGCGGCTTGAATACCGCAACGCCCTCAATGGTGAAGTCGCCCTGCCTTTTTCCACAAGGGGCTTCGGGCAGGCGCTGGACGGGCTGGCCCGCGAAGGGTTCTGACGCGCAGTTGCGCCAGGCGCTCTCAGAACCGCGAGCGCAGCCGCATCAGAAAGGTCGTCTCGTTCCAATCGGCCGAGAGGTTATAGCGGAAGGCGGCATTCAGATCGACGCGCGGTGTCAGCGCATAATCCGCATCAGCGCGCAGGCCGCCCACGAAATTCTGCTTGCTCTGCGCCGGGAAGGCCGCAAAGAGCGTGGACGTCGGCCCGCCCAGCGCGCTCACCTGCGCTTGGAGTTGCGACTGCAGTGTGGGGTTGTTCGGAAACACATTTGAGGAAGACTCGCGCCAGACCGCATAGCCCGCCGTGGCCCCCACGCGGTAGCGCAGGTCGCCCATGCGGCCGCGGTAATCAATCGGCACATTCAGCGCCCAATAGGATTGCGGGCTGTAATACCCGCCCTGGCCTAACGTGAAATTCCGCAGATTCTGGTCATAGCCGAAGTACACGAGGTCGGTCCCGATGCTCAGCTCGCCATCGGGGCCACGAATTACCGGGTAGGAGAAGCCAGCGCCGCCCTCGATGCGGTTGTTGCTGGCGACATTGTTGCCCTCGAATACCGAGTATCCGCCGCCTACATAGGCAAAGCCCGGCCCGATCGGCAGCTCGACCTGGGCGCGGCCGCCCGTGCGCACCACCTGCCCCCAGCGTTGGCCGGTGCGCGAATCGCGCTGGCCCGCCCAGGAGAGCAGGCTGTCCTCCACCGAACGGCGTTCACCCGTCAGGCGCAGCCGGATGCGGCCGATTTCCGGCGCGACCTCGAGCCCGCCAACCATCGTGGTGGTGGCAAAGCCGAGCGGCGAGGAGCCGACATCGAAGCGGAAGCCATCGCCGCGACGGTAGTTTGCGCCCAGCATGGCGCCAGCCGCCGTGCCGGTGGGCCGTTGGGCCGGCCCGCCCAGCATATTGGTGCCGAACACCACCTGCGAGCTTCGATTGGTGCCCAGATTGCCGGAATCCAGATAAACACCCGTGACGTTCGCAGTGAGCCGCCCGCCAATGGCTGGCGGCGTGACCTCAGCCTCCAGCGGCGCGCGCAAATCCCTCAGGCGATCAACCCCCGATGAGCCTGAGCGCAACCGGGCCGAACCCGCGGCGGCCATGCGCGGCGCCGTCGCGGCTTCCAGCGCGGCTGTCTCCTGCGCGATCTCGCGCGAAACGCGGTCCGCCGGCAAAGGTGCTCCGGCGATCACTGGCAAAGCTGATGTGGCGCCAGGCCGGACAAAAGGGTTGGGGATGTCCGAACGCGAGGCTGCGACGGCGCCCGGCAGCCCGGCCACCTGGCCAAGTTCGGCCCGGCGCTGCCCGGCAGCCGTCTCCAGCGCACGCATCGCCCTGCCGTCCTCGTTGAACCTGCGCGCCAGCCGCGCCTCCAGCAGGGAGAGCCTGCTGTCATTGGGAAACAGGTCCTTGCCCTCCGCCAGCAACGTCTCGGCACGCCGCTTCTGGCCAAGCGCGATGGCGGAATCTACCGCCCCCTGACGGGCGTCGAAATTGCGGGGATTGCGGGCCAGCAGGGCCTCGGCGATGCGCTGCGCCTCTGCCGGGTCGCGCGCTCCTTGATAGAGCCGCGCGAGGGCCAGGTTGGCGGCGGCATTGTCAGGCTCGCGCTCCAGCGTGGGGCGCAGTCGCTCGAAGGCCTGGGCCTGGTTGCCCTCGGCGTTGAGTCGGTCCGCCGCGCGGATGGCGATGCCGCCGCGCAAGGCCGCGAGGTCGCGGCGTTGTTCGCCGGTCAGATTGCCGCCGGCGAGTTGGTCGGCCAGCGCGCCCGCTTCGCCATCAAGCCCCGCGCCCAGCAGCGCCCCGGCGATGGAGACGCGCAGCGGAACGCCCGCCGTCCGGTTCGCGGCCTCCCCCACACGCGCTGCCTCGGCCGCGCCGAAGCGATCTCCGGCATTGCCGAAGGCGGTGATGACGGCCGCCGCCGTGGCTCCCGAAGGGTCGGGCCGGGCGGCGATGGTCAGAAGCGCGGTGCGCGCTTCGGCAGGGTTGCGCGCATAGGTTTGCGCCACGCGCTGCACATCGCGCTGGGTGCGGAGCCGGGCCTGAAGGCGCGACATGTCCGGCGTGCGGCTGCCCGGCGGGATGCGGCTGAGCAGCGCATCGGCCTCGCCAAGGCGACCATCCTCATCGGCGAAGAGGGCGGCTGCAAAGAAGGCATCGGGGCGGGTATCGCGCGCCGCGAGTTCTTCCAGCATGGCCAGGGCCTCGTTCGCGCGGCCCTGGCGGCGCAGCACGCGGGCGAGGTCGAGGCGCAGCCACGGATCGTTGGGCGCGGTGGTCATGGCCTGCCGCAGCAACGCCTCGGCGACGACGGAATCGGTGACGCGCGCGGCTTCGGAACGAAGTCGCCCCGCCTCGCCCGATGTGCCCGAAGCCCCGCCTTCGCTTGGCGCCGGCTGCGCACCGGCAATGCGCGGCAGTTCGGCAAGGCGGCCTTGCGCGCGCAGCGCCTGGGTCAATCCGTCCCTGGCAGGCGCAAAACCGGGGCGGCGGCCCAATGCCGTGCGGAAGCGCTGCTCGGCCGCAGGGGCATCGCCGCGGCGCAGCGCCACTTGGCCCAAAAGCACTTCGGCGTCGGTGCGGTCCTCGACGCTGCGGCGTGCGGCGCTGCGGGCGATCGTATCGGCGGCGTCAATGTCGTTGCGACGCAGTGCGGCCCGGCCCTCGGCGAGTTCCAGCCCATAGGCCGCACCATCCAGCGCGGATTGCCATTGCGCGGCGCGCGAGGGGTCCGTCGCGACGGCACGCTCTAGCAATTGCCGCGCTTCGGCCGGGCGATTCTCGCGCAGGCGCACAATGCCAAGCCCCCCCAGCGCATCCGCGTCACGGGGGTTTGCTGCCAGCGCGGCCTCGAATTGCCGGGCGCTGTCGCGCAGGCCAGCCGCACCGCCTGTCTCCAGGCGCTGGAAGCCCTCCTGGCGAAGCGTGGCTCCCGGATCGGGGCGCGGAGCAGCGACCAGGGAAGCCCGCTGCGCCTGGCGGATTTCCGTATCGTCTGGAAAGCGCTGGAGATAGGCCTCAATCTGAGGCGCAAAGGCCGGATCTCCGGCGCTCCAGATCAGCGCCTGCCGCCAGGCCTGACGCGCTTCGCGCCCCAATTCGGGGTCGCCCACCAGGGCCTGGAGGCGGCGGATGCCCTCCTGACGGGTGCCGGGCTGGAAGGTCTGGGTCTGCGCGAAGGCGAGACGTGTGCGCGGCATCGCACTCGGAGCTTCGGCGAGGCGGCCAAGGCCGCGCTGGCCTTCCTCCGTCCCGGCGCGGGTGCCGGCCAGGGCGGAGAAAAACTCCTGGGCGTATTGCGGTGGCGGGCCGGCGGCACCGAAAATGGCACGATAGCGGGCGGCCGCATCCTCGTTGCGGCCATCGCGAGCGAGGCGCCGCGCCTCCTCGATGGCGTTTCGGTCAATCGAGGCCGAGCGAACTGCGGTCTCGGCTGTGGCACGCTGTTCGTCGGTGGCGCCAGCCTCACGCAGCCTTGCCGTGATTGCGGCAGCGGCGCCGCGGTTGCCGCGACCGGCTTCGATGCGCGCCGAAAGCGCAAGCGCGGCGGGGTTGCGCGGTTCAACGGCAAGCGCTCGCTCGATCGAGGATGCGGCGAGGTCAAATCTCTCCAATGAGAGCCAGCGCTCTGCCTGCCGGATCAGGATATCCACCGGACGCGCAGACGCGGGCACTACGGATGACGGATCAGCCGCAGGCGGTTGCGTCTGCGCGGCGGCAGGGGCCAGAGCTGCTCCCCCGAGCAGCAAGGCCAACCGCACACCACGCATCGAATAAGTCCCCCAATAGGGAGAATCTCACGAAGTGGTGCGTGCGCGCAACCGGGAAATTGCGCGGCGGCGCAAGATCCAGAAGAAAGGGACGCCAACCAGCGCGCCCACGCTGAACATCAACAGCAACATCCGCTCCGGACGTTCCGCCAACCAGAGTTGCGGGTGCAGCCACCACGGAAGCTCACCCACCGAATAGGCCGGGGCGGTGCGGAAGCTCGCCATCCGCCCGCCCGCGAGAACCGCCATGTCTCCCTGGATGCGTGGCGCCAGATCAGGATCGCGCAAGGCGGCGACCACCTGAGAGATGGCGGCTGGGGTCACACCCGTGATGGCAACGATGGAACGGCCCGATTGCAGTGGGCTTTCGCCACCCAGCATTGCGCCCAATCCCTCACCGCCTTCCTGAAGCATGGCGCTGGCGCGGCCACGTTCGGCACTGGTCGGCGCATCGAGGAACATGGCGCGCACATCCTGCAACGCGTCTGGCGCGGCCAGCGTCAGGCGGTCATTCTCTACGCGGATGGGCGTGTCGCGCAGCAGCGTGTTCAAAGCCGGGTGGCGGCCCAGCGTGCCGATCACCAGCAAGTCCCGCGCGGCAACACTTTGCAGCCCGGCGGGCGTGACCACCTGGATGCCGGTGGAGGCGAGGCCCGTGGTCGCGGCCAGTTGCCCGACCACATCCAGAAAGGCCGTCAGCTCCACGGTATTGGCACGCTCGGGCAGGACCACGGCTGTGCCCGAGAGATCGGCCATGCGGGTGAAGGGAAAGCCGGACGATGCGAAAAAGCCGAGATTGGGCATTCGCGCATGGCGATAACCGCGCCGCAGATCCACCGTGCTGCCTGGGTCAATGGCCGCGCGGGGCTCAGCCGGCACCGCCACGCAATCGCCGCGTGAGAGGGGACGCATGTCGAATCGCAATTGCAGTTCGTCTCGCCCCAGCACCAGGTAATGCGGGATGGTGAAGCGGCCATGCCGCGTCTGCGATGCGAGGCCAAGCTGCGTGGCCACCCATTCAAAGGCGGTGGTCAGCGGCGGAATCCATTCCGGATCAGAAAGCCGGAAGGAGCGGAGATAGGCGCCCGAGAAGGCCGCATCCAGACGCGAGGCCGAGATGTCAATGATCGGTCCGTCGGGCGCGCGGTATTGGATGTCCACGGGAAAGCCCCGGCCGCGCCAGGTGTAGAGATCAGGCGCCGTGCGGACGGGAATGCGGATGGAGCCGGGCGAATAGCCGCTGGATTGCAGCTCCTCGCGCCCGACCAGGCTGCCGAAGCTCACGGGCTGATCCGTGCGGATCCAGCGCGGGGAATCATAGGGTTGGCGGGCGGGAATGGCGGGTGCGACGACGCGTGCGATTTCGCCCGTCAGCGTGGCACGTCCCGCGACCAAAGCTTGGGACGCCGCGACCAGTTCGGCCTCGCTGCGCCCGCCGATCACCAGCAGCGTGCCAAACGCGTCCGTCGGATTGGGCACGAGTGCCAGGGTGGGGCCGTCCAGGCGCGGGATGGTCAGGCCGGGGACGGCGTCGCTGCCCATGGCCAGCACCACTCCATCGCCACGCTCAGGCAGGTTGCGGGCGACGGGGAAGCTCGCTCCGCGATAATCCGCCTGGACCGAGAACCATGATGCCGTGATCGCCGCGGCCCGCAAGCCGGCGGGGCCCAGCGCCTCGGGCAGGATCATGGGCACCGTAACCACGCCTGAGAGGATGCGGCGATCAAAGATCGGCTCGGGCAGGCGTGCAAGATCGCGCTGCGGCGGCAGGCGCTCGATGCGCAGTTGCACGCTTGAGAGGTCGCTCACCGTGGCCCAGAGCAGGCCCGACAGCGGATCATTGCATTCGGTGGTGTAGCGCCCGGCGAAGCGGAAATTCAGCCGGTTGACCTCGGAGAAATACAGCGGGTCCAGGGGAAAATCGAGCGGGCCGAAGCTTTGCCGTGCAGCATCCATAGCGACGGTGCCCACGAACTGGTCGTTCAGCGTCAGCGAAATCTGGCTGAGCGAGGGGATGAGCGCGGGCGAGGCCCCGCCAGCAACGGTGATGCGCGCCTGCGTCACCACTTCATCGGCGCGCAGGCCAAACAGCACTCCCTGGAGATCATTGATTCCGCGCAACTGCATGGGGCCGGAGAGGCCCAGTTCGCGGAGGGAGCGCGTGACGATGCGCGCGCCGGGCGGCAGCGCCTCCGCGTCAAGCGGCGCCAGGACGGCCCCGGTTGGCTGCGCGGCCGCCGGCGAGGCGAAGACGAGGCCAAGCAGAAGCATCGCGGCCGTTGTGGCCCTGGCCGTGGTGTTGGCGGGTGGTGGCATGTTGGGCCGGCGCGGCTCCACGATATCGGTCACGCGCGGCGCCTGCGGCTTTGCGGGGCCGGCAGCGGGCTTGGCGGCGCGCAGAATGCCGAAACGGTATTTGCGCAAGATTGCATCGGCCGAGGCGAGAACAACGGTCCAAAGTGAGCGCAGCGGTTTGTCCTCGGGCCATTTGTCCCAGTAGAGCCAGGCATCGGGCCGCCCGAAGAAGGCGCGCACGACGCTTGCTTCGTCGGTGATGTTTTCGATTACGAATTGCAGATAGACCTCATTGCCATCCCAGCGGATCACCTCGGCCTTGAGTTCGACGATCTCGCCGCCCGTCTCGAACGCCACCTTCACCTGGTTGCCCTCAGCGACACCGACCGCGCGGTCAATGATGAGCCGTGCCCCGGAAAGCGACAGATTGGCGCTATGGGCCGGCAGCCGCTCGCCCGAGGCGAGGATGAGTTCACCGGGCAGATCGGCCTCGACACGGGCGCGCACGCGCGATTGCTCGCGCTCCCGCCCCACGGCCACGCTGCCGGCGATTGGGATGAGAACCAGCCCGGCCCAGATGGTGTTGAGCAGGTAGGCGCGGCCCTGCAGACTGTCCATGTCGTGGGTGAAGATGCCCCAGATTCCGATCGAAAAGCCGATGGTCAGCAGGAACAGCAAGATGAGGTTGGGGGCAACAGCGCGGAAATCGAGATAGCCTGCCTCCAGGATGCCGCCCTTGTCGGTGACGTTGAATTTGCCCTTGGAGGGGTCCCACAGGGTCAGCACCGTCACGGGAAGAAGCGGCACGGCGAGGGACGCCTCGTAGATCTCGGACCAGAAGGAATGCCGATGCTTGCCATTGAGCCGCGCCGTGGTGGCGATGGCGTGGAACATGTGGCTGCCGGCATAGGCGATGATGGCCACCGGGCTCGCCGCGATCACGCTTTCGCCGAAAAACAGGAAGGCGAGCGGCGAGGTCAGGAAGATCACGCGCGGCAGCGCAAAAAGGAAGCCGAAGCCGGCGATGAAATAGCAAAATCGCTGCATCCATTTCAGGCCAGGCGCGAACAGCGTGTTCTCCGTGCGCATGATCTGGAGCATGCCGCGCCCCCAGCGCAATCGCTGGCCGATATGCAGTGCGAGGCGTTCCGTGGCGAGGCCGGCGGCCAGCGGAATACGGATATAGGCGGTGTGCCAGCCCTTCTGCTGCATCTTGAGCGCGCAGTGGCAATCCTCGGTCACGGTTACATGCGGCACGCCGCCCACCTCCTCCAGCGCGGTACGGCGAAGAACGGCGCAGGAGCCGCAGAAGAAGGAGGCGTTCCACAAATCGCTGCCCGGCTGGATGGCGCCGTAGAATAGCAGCCCTTCATTCGGCACGTGGCGCTGGCGGACCAAGTTCCGCTCGAAGGGATCGGGCGAGTAGAAATGATGCGGTGTCTGCACCAGGGCGATGCGCCTGTCACGGATCAGCCAGCCCACCGTCATTTGCAAAAAGGCTCGCGTCGGCGCGTGATCGCAATCGAAAATCGCGATGAATTCGCCATGGGTATAGCGCAGCGCGTGGTTGAGGTTGCCGGCCTTCGCCCCCTTGTTGTCGGGCCGAATGATATATCCGCAGCCGCATTCCTCGGCGAAATCGCGGAATTCCGGGCGGCGGCCGTCATCCAGGATCCAGACGTTCAGCTTGTCGCGCGGGTAGTCCATGTTCATTGCCGCCAGCACGGTGGGGCGCACCAGGTCCAGGCTCTCATTGTAGCTGGGGATATACACATCCACCGTGGGCCAGGTGTCTGGGTCCACTGGCATGGGAATGGGTTTGCGTTCCAAAGGGTAGCTCGTCTGGATGTAGGAGAGCGTCATCAACGCGCCGGCGAAGAGTTCCGCGCCGAACAGCAGCGTGCCCAGGATGGACTGCAACAGCGTCTCGAATTCCAATGTCTCGGTGGCTCGCCAGAATAGGTAGCGCGAGGTGATCATCACCGAGAGCACAACGAGAAGCAGGCCCATCTTGCGGGATTTGTTGCGGTTCAGGATCACGAACAAAGCGATGCCGCCGATGGTCAGCCAGACTTGGCCTTCTTCCTCCATGGGCACGGTGATGAAGACGAGTGCCCCGGCGAAGCCCAGCAATATGGCGATGCCGCGTTGCATGCGGCCCCAGAAGGGGGCTTCGCCCGGGAAGGTTTGCACAAATTCGGAAAAGCGCTCGCCGCTCACAGCCGCCCCCACTCGAAGAGTGCGGCGAAACCGCCATCGGGCCCTCCGGGGCGGGGGAGTTTCAGCCGCTTCACGATGGCCTCGGCCAGCAACTGCAGATCCTCTCCGGCGCCAGGCTCACCTTGAAGCAGCATGCGCTTATCCGCCAGTGCTTCGGCGAGGTCCGGGTCGCGGCAGATGGCGCCGATCAGCCGGTTACCGAGCGCGCTGCGGGCCATCTCGAAAACGGCGTCCGAGAGCGGCTCGGCCTCATCCACCTGATTGAGCACCAGTACCGCGCGGTCGGCTGAGCGGGTGGCCAGCGTGCCGCGCCCCAGAAAGCGATTGCTGGCAATCTGCGGGATGATCGCCGCACTTCCGGCGTCGGCCATCAGCAGGATCACCATCAGGTCCAGCCAGGGGGTGAGGGCCGCCAACGCCGCATTGGGGCCGGGGGGGCTGTCCAGCACCACGATCAGGTCCGGCACGGCCAACATTTCGCGCACCGGATCGGCCAGGAGTTGCGGCTGAGCGGTCAGCATCTGGGCGATTTCGATGGCGCGCAGGGGGTCCGCGGGGCCGAAGGGCAGGACGCGGACCCCAGCCTCGGCTTCCACCACGGCATCGCGCCACGCCGGATCTGTGCCCAGACGGCAAAGAAAGCTGCGCCCCTCGCGCAGGGGAACGCCCAAGTGGAAACGGAGGGCGTTTTGCGGATCAAGGTCGAGGGCAATGACCTTGTGGCCGCGCCGCGCCAGCAGGGCCGCCACATGGGCCGCAACCGTGGTCTTGCCGACGCCACCTTTGGGCGAGGCAAAGGCGATCAGGGCCATGGCGGCGCCATGGGGTTCGGCTTCAGCCGGTTTTGACTTTGGCCGATGGGCTGAGTTTGGCTTTGATCAATTCGGGTGCGCTGGCGGCGGGGCCTCAGCTCGATGGCGATATCGTTCAACAGGGCATAGCGAGGGCTCGTTGGCGCATTGCTCGCCAAGCTTTCGGTCGCGGCCAGTTCGGAAAGGCGGCGCAAGCGGCCCGGGGCCGGGGGCGACCTTGTCTCTTCCAGGGGCTTTTCGGGGGGCTCTCCCCATTCGGCCAAGCGTCGCATTGCGGCCAATGGGGCAGCCTGTGGGGCATCAATCGGAAGGTTGGCGTCATGGATATTCGGAGAGCCAGCCGGAGAGGGAGCCAGAGAGGGAGCCAGAGAGGGAGCCAGAGAGGGAGCCAGAGATGCGATGACGGGAATGCCGTGCGCTGCTTCGACAGCCTCTGGCGTGACAACCAAGGCCGCGCTCGGCCTTGGCGCAACATCCTCAGGAAGCTTGGAGCCCTGGTGAAATTCCAGCGTCGGCGCTTCGGTCGCGGGTGTGGTTGCCGGTGTCTGGAAGACGACTGGCGGGAACGAGATGTAGCGCATACCCCGCATAGCGCAGGACGCCATCACATGTGCAATCTCTCGTTGCAATTGCCGCCATCCTCCCATCGAGCCAAGAAGGCGCACCAATGTGACTCACCTTGCAGCACAAGCCGAAGATTCGCACCAGTTTCATCAGCGGATATTTCACGGTCGGGGGCGGTGACCGGGACGGCCCAGCCAGGGCATGATGCAAGCTTCACCGGAGACTTGCTTGCATGCGTTTCGTCATGATCGTGCTCGACGGGCTACGGCCCGACTTGGTATCGCCCGCCTTGATGCCCGCGCTTTCAGCCCTTTTGGCTCGGGGCGTCCGCTTTGCCGAAGCTCGCAGCGTCTTCCCCAGTGAGACGCGGGTGGCGACACCTTCCCTCGTCACGGGGTGCCGGCCAGCGGCGCATGGCATGGTGGCGAACACGGTCTTCGACGCGGCATTGGCACCGGACCGCCTGCTGCGCACCAAGGACGCCGCGGATTTCCATGTGCTCTCGGCCGGTGCCGAATCGCCGCTGCAAAGGCTGACCATGGGCGAGCGTCTGGGAGCAGCGGGGCGCAGCTTCGCCGTGGTCTCGGCCGGCACGCCGGGGCAGACGCTGGTCGCGCATCCCGCGGCGCAGCGGCTTGGGCATTTCCGCTGGAATGCAGCGGATACCAGCACGCCCGATGCGCTGGCCGCCGCGGCGCGGCTGGGCCCCGTCCCTCCGGCGGATGTGCCCAATCTGGCGCGCAATCGCCATGCCTGCCGCGTGCTGACGGAGTTCGTCCTGCCGGAACTGTGCCCCGATGTGGCCCTCTTTTGGTGCTCGGAGCCCGATGTCAGCTTTCACTACCGGGGCCTGGGCGATGCGCAGGCGGCCCTGGCCATGGCGGATGAATGCGTGGCGCGCATTGTCGCCTGGCGGGACGCGCAGTCCGATGCGGGGGAGATCGGCCTGGTTGTCCTTTCGGATCACGGGCACGTGACGGGGCATCGAAAAATCCCCGTGGCGGAACTGATGGCGCGCGACGGGCTACCGGCCGGGGCGGGCGGCACGGCGATCACTGTCGCACCAGCCGGCGCACCGGGCATCTGGCTCCGCGAGGCAGGAATGGCCGGCCAGGTGGCGGATTGGCTCGGGCGGCAGGACTGGGCGGGGCCGCTGCTGGCACGCGACCCCAGCATCTTGCCAGGGAGGGTTGCGCCGCTGGCGCTGGTGGATGCCGCGCATCCGCGCTCGGCCGATCTGGTGCTGCTCTTTGCCGGGGAGGAGGCGGCGGATCACTACGGGCTGCCCGGACGCGCACCCTTCGATGCGGGGGATGTGCCCGAAGGCGGTGGTATGCATGGCGGCCTGCATCGCCGGGAATTGGCAACGGTGCTGGGGTTTGAGGGCGCTATGTTCGGCGTGGCCGGCGTGGCACAGGCGATGGCCGATCTGACCGATGTGGCGCCGACCTTGCTGCATCTGCTGGGCGTGCCGGTAAGCGGCATGGATGGCCGCGTGTTGATGGAGGCGTTCGGTGGTGCGGACGCGCCGGCCGATAAGGTGAAGGTGGACCTGCCCGGCGGATTTGCCTTGCACGGAGGGCGTCAGGCCGGAAGGTTCTACCCGACGGCATTGCTGCGTTGACGGCGCAGGCATCTGTTCAGCGCAGCTCGCGGAGAAACTCCTGGATCAATCCAGCCACCTGCCCGGCTTGCTCCTGCTGCACCCAATGGCCGGCAGCGGGAACCAAATGGCATCCCCGCATGTCCCGGCAGCCCACACCCTGCATGAGCTCGAACTCACCTGGCTTCTGGTAGATGCCCCAATCCGCTGCGCCGGCGATGAAGCAGGCGGGCACCTCTATGCCGCGTCCGGCAAAGAGCCGCATATCCGCCGCCGCCTGGCCGGAGGTGGTGCAGCGATAGGATTGCAGCCCGCCCTGGAAGCCGGTGCGGCCATACTCCTGTGCATAGACGGCCAACGCCGCCTCAGGCAGCCAGGTATTGGCCGCGATGATGGCAGCGTCGGGCATTTCAGCGGCCACCGTCGCGGCCATGCCGAGCCCGGCCGGCATGAGGTAGTAGGTTGGCATCACGGCTAGGTCCGCCGCTGTCCAGCCGTCCAGCTTGTGGGGTTTGTTGCCGGCCCAGTCGGCGCTTTTGTGATGGTAGTAGGCGCGAAGGAAGGCCTGCAGGCCTTGCGGTGCGTGGTGCATGTCCGCATCCGCCTCGGGCTTTGAATAGAACCACTGGTAGTGCTGGCGCGGCGGGTCCAGCCGGCCCAACGCCGCATGCAGTTCCGGCGAGGCGAGGCCCCCCAAAGGCTCCGCGGCGGATTGCGCGCCGCGCGGCCAGGCGCGAGGTCCGCCATAGGGCGCGCTCATCATCACGACGGAGCGGAAGACATCCGGCCTGCTCAACGCGGCGTTCCCGGCCACAGGCGCGCCGAAATCATGGCCAACGACGCAGGCCACCTCGCTGTGGCCCAGCGCCGCCACCAGCGCCAGCGCATCTCGCACATAGCTCAGCGGACGGTAGGGGGTGAGGTCCTGATCGTACTCAACAGCCAGCCCCGTGGTCCGGCCGTAGCCGCGCTGATCTGGGGCAACAACATGGTAACCAACCCCAGCGAGCGGCAGCATGATGTTGCGCCAGGAATAGGCCAGTTCCGGGAAGCCGTGCAGCAGCAGCAACAGGGGCCTACCGGCCTCGCCCGCCTCCAGCAGATGCATGTTCAACCCGTTCACATGGGGCAGGAAGCGAGCGCGCACGCCTTCGGGTAAATGCGTCGCGGCGAGCGGTTCGAGCATGGTGTTCCTCCGGGTTGGTGAGGAAGCTAGAGCATCATCCGTTCAAACGGAATCGTTTGATCGGATACAGATGATCGGAAAACAGCGGGTTAAAGCGTGTGGAGTGAGCCCTTTCGAAAGGAACATGCTCTAGACGCCCTCTGGCACTCGCGTCACGCTGACGGATACCTCCATGCCCAGAAAATCCGCCGCCCGCCCGGTGAAGCTGCCGCTGACGGGTGCGGCCTGGCGGATATCGCGAACAGTCGCCACGCGGATCAGATTGCGCCCACCCGTCTCGCCATTGGTCGGGTCAAAGGCGATCCAGCCTGCGCCGGGCAGAAAGATCTCGCACCAGGCATGGGTGGAACCACCGCCCAGCGTGCCCTCCTCCACGTGCAGATAGCCAGTCGAGAGCCGCGCGCCGAACCCCATGGCGCGGCAGGTCTCGATCATCAGCACAGCGAAATCCCGGCAGGTGCCCGAGCCTTGGGCCAAGGTCTCCAGCGGCGTTTGCGTCCCCTCCTCCTCACGCGCGCGATAGGCGAAGCCGGATTGGATGCTGGAATTGATGTCGCGTAGCAGGCCAAGCGTCGGCGTGGGATTGCCGGCCACAAAGCCCTGCGCCCAGGCGAGCAGCTTGCCTTCAACATCCGCATATTGCGGCTCGAGGTTCGCGCCAAGGTCAATCCGGTCATCGGCCGGATAGACGAACGGCCAAGCCTGGGCGAGGGGGGCGATCTCGGCGGCAATGTCGCGCGCGGGGGTGTCCGCGCCGAAGCGCTCCACCGTCAGGTCGCTGCGAATGATCAGTTCACTGACCGGGGCGACAAACTCGGCGGTTGCGATGCTGTTGCCGAAGACGTCGTAGGCCCAGTGGAGGCTGCCCGGCGGCGAGAGGGTCAGCTCGGCCGAAAGCAGGCGCATGTCGTGGCTGTCGCGCGGACGCAGCATCAACCGATGCGGACCGAGGCGCACGGGCGTTGCATAGCGATACCGCGTCGTATGGCTGACGGCGAGGATGTCGCGCTGGCGCGGTTCGGTCTTGGGGAGGGTGGGCGCTACATCGGGCATCTGGGCTGATAACATGGAAACCTCTCACCGGGTTGCGTCTGAGGCGCAACGAAACCCTAGCCGTTTGCGCCCGGCCGAGTTACGCTTCGCAACTTGTTGAGGAAACAACGGCTCATGGCTCGTCATCTGGTCCATCGCGCAACGGCAGTTTTCGCCGCATCCCTCATGCTTGCGGGCTGCGTCAGCACCCAGGCAGGACGCATCGGCTTCGATGATGGACGAGACGCTTGCCGCCCGCAGCTCCTCGCCCTTGACAGCACCGGCGATTTCTATGGCGAGCAGATCCTCCAGGGAGCGGCAGTCGGCGCGCTGACCGGAGCGCTGGTCGGCGGCCTTGCCACGGGCCGCTGGCAGGGCGCGCTGATCGGTGCCGCGGTTGGCGGCGCGGGCGGTGCCGCAGTCGGCTATTACGCGGCGTTGCAGCGCCAGGCAGGGGACCAGCAGGCCCTGGTGCTCCAGCTCAGCGGGGATCTGGGCCGCGAGAACGCCCAACTCGACCGCACGCTGGTCGCCTTCAACGGGCTGATGGATTGCCGCCTCAACGCAGCCGATCAGATCCGCCTGACGGTGCGCAACGGGCGGCTGGACCGCTCCACCGCCCAGGCCCAGCTGACCGAAATCAGAGCCCGTTTTATCAATGATGTGGCACTGGCGCAAAGCATCAACGGCCGCATCGCCGCGCGTGGTGCGGAATTCGACACCGCGATTGACGCCTCGGTGCCCGGCGGCAAGGCCGCGATACAGACCGCCTCCCTTCGCCGACCGCCGGTGCGCGTGGCGCCGCGACGCCCCGTGGACATCAAATTCTCCCCCAGCCCGACCAGCGCCAGCATCGGTACCGTCGCCGCTGGCAGCGTGGTTGCCGTCCGCCCCGGTCCGCCCGGCTTCACCGAGGTGCAGACCGCCAGTGGCGTGCGCGGCTATGCGCCCGCCGACGCCTTCCCGACCCAACGCGGCACAGTCGCTCCAGAGGCGCGGGATGGCGATGTCCGCTCGCTGGCGGCCACCAACATCTCCCGCCGCGAGAATTTCGCCGCGAGTGTGAACAATGCAGAGCGCCTGGCCCAGGCGGGCGGCTTCGAACTGACCAGTTGATGCGCCACTTGTGGCGCGCGCTCGCAGCTTTCACGCTGCTGGGCAGCCTCGCAGGCCATGCACAGGAGCCGCCCCAGGCGCCCATCCTGCGCGTTGAGGCGGCGGCGCATACTGCCCCCGTGTCGCGCCTCTCCACGGATGCGGCCGGGCGCATCCTCGCCTCCGTCTCCGACGACAAGACGCTCCGCCTTTGGGCCTTGCCGGATGGCACGCCCCTCGGGGTGCTCCGACCACCCATTGGCGACGGGCATGAAGGCGAGCTTTATGCAGTGGCCCTCAGCCCGGACGGCACGCGCGCTTTTGCCGCCGGGCACACCGGGCGCGGGTGGGACCAGGGCTTCTCGGTCTATGTGTTCGACACCGCCACCAGCC
The DNA here is from genome assembly GCA_038247025.1 of Acetobacterales bacterium. Lineage (GTDB taxonomy): Bacteria > Pseudomonadota > Alphaproteobacteria > Acetobacterales > Acetobacteraceae > Roseococcus. The sequence continues at coordinate 13,249 of JBBRVI010000005.1, read as the reverse complement.
GCCTCATCGCCCGACTGCCCAATCAGCCCGCCCCTATCCAGCATCTGGCCGTCTCGGCCGATGGGGCGCGTGTGGCGGCGGCGCTGGGGGGCCGGGCAGGAATTCGCATCTGGGATGCCCGCAACGGGCGCCAATTGGCCGAGGACAATGCCGGCTGGCAGGGCCCGGCGCGCATGGTGGCTTTTGACAGCACAGGCCGCCTGGCCGCCACATCATCGGATGGCAAGCTGCGCGTCTATGACCGTGAAGGCCGCCGCATCGCCGAGCGCGCGCCGGTGCAGGGCGGGCGCCCCTATGGGCTGGCATGGTCGCCAGACGGATCGCTGATCGCCATAGGCTTCGAGGACCGCCTTCGGGTCGAGATCCTCCAGGCAAGCGATCTGCGCACCATCCTCACCCCCGAGACCGCCGGGCTTCTGGGCGAGGGACTTCCAGCCGTCACCTGGGCCAGTGACGGGCGTGGCGGTGTGCAGCTTTACGCAGCCGGCTATGCGCGCACGGCGAGCACAGCGCCGGGGACGGCCAATTTCGTGATCCGCCGCTGGGCCGATTTCGGGCTTGGCCCCGCGCAGGATATTGTGGCCGCGCGCGATGCCATTGCGCATCTGCTCCCTTTGCCCGGGGGCGGCTTGGCCTTCGCCGCGGCCGATCCGGGCTGGGGCCGGCTTGCGCCTGACGGCACGCTGGCCCAGCCCCCTGCCCCGCCGGGTGGTGATTTTCGCAACACCGGCGCGGCGCTCGCCGTCAGCGCCGATGGACAATCCGTGCGCTTCCAGTTGCGCCAGGGCGGGCCGAGTCTCGTGTTCGACGGGCAAGCGGGCCGGCTCGATCCGGGCGAGGGTGCAAGCTTTGTCACGGCGCGTCGCCAATCGGCGCGGCTCAACATCACGGATTGGCAAAACCGCGACCGGCCGCGCCTGAACGGCCAGCCGCTGCGCCTCAATGAGGGCGAATTCAGCCGCAGCATTGCGATCCTGCCGGGCGATGAGGGGTTTCTGCTGGGCAGCGACACGCATCTGCGCCTCTTCGACCGCACCGGTCGGCAGCTGGACCAGCGCGCATTGCCAGGCGCAGTCTGGGGCGTTGTGGCATTCCAGGGTGGCGCGGTCGTGGCGCTGGGCGATGGCACGATCCGCTGGTTCGAGGCAACCGCAAGGCTGATCGAGCGGGGCGCGCTTTTCGTGCATGCCGACGGGTCGCGCTGGGTTGCCTTCACGCCTGAGGGACTGTTTGACCACGCGCCGCAGGGCGGCCAGGAATTGGTAGGCGTGCATCTCAACAACGGCCGCGCCCAGACGCCCGAATGGGCCAGTTTCCAACAAGCCTATCGCGCACTCTACGCGCCAGCGGCACTTCGCGCGCGGCTGCGCGGTGACCCTGGCCTGGCGCAGGCCCGCATGAATGATCTGGGAGATGTCCGCCAGCGGATCGGACGCTTGCCAAGCCTGCTGCCCGGCTCTGCCTGCGCGGTCACCGGGAATGATTGCACCCCCGTGGCATGGGCGGGTGGGGAGTTGCCGGCCGGCGCCACCGCCCTGCGACTGACCTTCAGCACCACCGATCGCGGCATGGGTCTTGGTCCGCTCGACGTCATGGTGAATGACCGCATCGCCATGCGCAGCGTGGCGGTGGCTGGTCAGAATGCGGTCGAGGTGCCGCTCGATCCCGGTCCCAACCGAGTCGCCGCCCGGCTTTACGCCGAAGATCGCTCCCTCTTCGCCGAAACCCCCGCGCTGGAACTGCGTCGCGCGGGCCAGGCAGCGCCGCCGCCCGGTGCAGGGCGGCTCATCATCGTCGCGGTCGGCGTGGATGAGTATCAGCAGCGCGACCTGAACCTGCGCTTTGCCGTCGCTGATGCCCGCACCGTGGTGGAAACCCTGCGCGAACGCGCGGGCGGCGTGTTCCGCGAGGTGATCGCGACCACGCTGACCAATCGCGACGCGACGCGCGCCAACATCCTCGCCGCCCTGGGCAATGCAGCGCAGACCGCGCGGCCAGAGGATACCTTCGTTCTGTATCTGGCCGGGCATGGCCTGCGCTCGGAGCCTGACCGGCGTTTCCTGTTTCTGCCCCATGAGACGGCCTCCACAGCAAATTGGGACGCGATCCGCCGGGTCGCTTTGGATGAAGGGACGCTGGTTTCGGCTCTGGCGCGGATCAGGGCACGGGACGGGTTCCTTTTCATTGACACCTGCCATGCGGGTCAGGTCACGATTGACAGCCTCGCCGCCCTTGGGAACGAGACGGGCCGGTTCCTTCTCGCCGCCAGTTCCTCGGTACAGGAGGCCCTCGATTCCTATGACGACCGCAATGGCGTCTTCGCTTTCGCCGTGCGTGAGGCCATGAGCGGCCGGGCTGCAATGGATGGCGATGGCCGTGTGTCGGCCCTGGCTTTGGGGGAATGGGTGACACGGCGCGTGCCGCAACTTGCCGCCGAAAAGCGGCACCGCCAGGATGCCGTCTTTCGCACCGCCCAGCGCGAGCTTCGCAGCTTTCCCATGGGTGCGGTGGCGCGCTGATGCCCTGGTACTCCATTGCCGACGCCAGTGGCCGCGGCGGCTGGGCCTTTGACCCAGATGGCGCCGCGCATGTGATCCGCAGCAACCACTACAACCGCGAGCTGGTACGCCGTTCACGCCTGATCCGGCGCAATCATGGCTTCCTGATGCCCACGACGACCGAGGTGGAGACGGATTTCACCAATATCCGCGCCGATGTCGGTCGCCTCGCGCAGGTCACTGTGACCGAGCTGGAGCGCGAAGCGGCGCAAAATCCCCGCCGGCTTTATGAATTCCTGGTGAGCCTGCGCAACGATGGCGAGTCGGCCGGGGATGGCTGGCGGCAGATGATGCGCACGGCAAGCCAGGCGAGTGCTGATGCGATCGACAACAACGTCTCGCGCTGGGAAAATGGGCTGTCGGTCGCGCGCTTCGTGCGGGACACCTCCGCCGGCGTGCTGTTCGTCGGCGCCACGGTGCTTTCAGGCGGCACGGCCCTGGCCGTGGGCGCGGGAGCCACGGGTCTGACCTTCACCGGCGGCACGCAGGATAACCTGGCGAACAACCAGACCATGCGCCAGGCCATGGGCAACGCGGCCATCTCCACCGGCTTTGCTGTGGTTACGAATCTGCTGGTCCCGCGCGGACTTTCGGCTGTGGGCCGCGGCATAACGAGCGTCTCAGCCACTGGGCAGGCCGCACGCTCCCTCACGATGGGTGAGAATGTGGTGCTAGGCTTGATCTCGGTGCAGGCCAATATCGCAAGCGATGCCATCAAGACCGCGCTGACCGCGGATGCCACTTCAGGCGCAGTGGCCAACGAGGCCAAGCAGCAGCTGGAGCGGCAGATCGGCGCGCGAAGCGGATTTGAGATCAGCGCCATGGTGTTCCAGTCCTGGCTGTCATCACGCGGCATTCCTGCGGCCGCCTTCCTCAACCGCAATTCGGATGCGGTCAGCAGCGTGACGGGGGGCGCACTGGCTGCCGTGGGCGACCGGATCGTTTCCGCCATTGCCACGCAAGATCAACAGGCGCGACAGGACGGCCGTTTGGGTTCCCCCGATCTGGACCTGGTCATGACCCGGCTGGCGCGTACCATGGATGCAGAAAACTATGTGCGCGATCTGGCCATGCGGCCACTCTGACTGCCGAATTCATCCGTTGTTTTGATATCTGGTACAGCTAAACTACGCTGCTGCGCGGCAGCTAAAAGGGGCGGCTGAAAGGGGAGTAAATCTTTTTGAGCGGCGAGTTGAACCTCACCCACAAGGATCGCCTGCTGGAGATCACGACGCCGCTCGGCGCGGATGCCGTGACCCTGCGTCGGCTGAAGGTGACGGAGGCGATTGGCCGCCCGTTTCACATGGCCGCTGAAATCATCAGCGCACAATCGGACTTGCAGCCCTCCGCGCTCATCGGAAAGGCCATCACCTGCTCCATCAAGACCGATCATGTGGAGGTACGGCACTTCCATGGGATCGTGCGCAGCTTCACCCGCCTTGGGGCCTATGGTCGCGGTCTGGCGTCCTATTGGCTGGAGGCGGTGCCCCGCTTCTGGCAATTGTCGCGCACGGGCGACTGCCGGATCTTCCAGGACAAGTCCGCCAAGGACATTGCCAGCATCATCTTCAGCGAACACGATGTCGCGCCGGTACGCTGGGGCGGGGCGGTGCCTACGCAGCCGCGCACCTATTGCGTCCAGTTCAACGAGACGGATATGGATTTTGTCCAGCGCCTCTTGGACGAGACTGGCTGCGGCTATTTCTTTGAGCATAGCCAGAGCGACCACAAATTGATCATCTGCGGTGCCAATTCCGATTACCCGTTGGTGCCCGGCGACCCGCAGGTGGTCCGCCCGCATCGCGACATTCATGGCGCCTTGACCAATTGGCACCCGGCTTCCGCCTTGCAGCCCGGAAAGGTGGCGGCCGAGGATTTCGACGGGCTGAAACCCTCGACATTGTTGAAGAAGCAGGCCAACACCCTGCTCGGCACGCCCAATGCCAGCAGCTTCGAGATTTACCGCTGGCCCTCGGGACAGAGCGTCCGGCCCGAAGGGGACCTCGCCAAGCTTGGCATGGAGGGCTTTGAGTCCGACGCCGATCGCGTCGAGGCCACGGGCAATGACCCGACCGTCTTCGCGGGCGGGCGTTTGAAGGTGAAGCCAGGGATTGACGCGACGCAAAGCGTGACCTGGCTGGTATCCTCTGTTGTCCATGATGCGTTTGACGAGACTCACCTCGCGGGTGGCGGCAATTCGGGATACAGCAACTCCCTCATCCTGATGGCCGCCGACAGGACATGGCGGCCGCTGGCACCGCGCTCGCGCCCACCCATGCAAGGGGTGCATTCCGCCATCGTCACAGGACCCGCAGGCGAGGAAATCCACTGCGACGAATATGGGCGTGTGAAGGTGCATTTCCTTTGGGACCGCGCCGGCAACAGTGACGAGACCTCTTCCTGCTGGGTGCGCGTGGCGCAGAGCTTTTCAGGTAAATGGGGTGGGTCCTGGACCTTGCCGCGCATCGGCGATGAGGTGCTGATCGCCTTCGTGGATGGCGACCCTGACCGGCCGGTGGCCATCGGCAGCGTCTACAACGCGGAGCAGAAACCGATCTACGCGCTGCCCGCCAACAAGACACAATCGGGCATCAAGACGAAATCGAGCAAGGGCGGCGGGGCTGCGAACTTCAACGAGCTGCGCTTTGAGGATAAGAAAGGCTCGGAGGAGATCCACGTTCAGGCCGAGCGGGACATGACGCTCCTCATCAAGCGCAACCGACGCGAGGATGTATGGGTCAACCGCACCGAGACGGTCGGCGGCAAGCATACCGAGACAGTGACCCAGGACCGGACCGCAACCGTGACCAAGGGCAATGAGAGCCTGACCGTCGAGATGGGCAAGATGACGACCCTGGTGAAAATGGGCGACATCAGCACCAAGGCATCGCTCGGCAAGATTGAGATCGAGGCGATGACCTCCATCACGCTGACCTGCGGCGCGAGCAAGATCCACATGACGCCGACCGGCATCACGGTCGAATCGGTGACCATCGACACCAAGGCAAGCGCCATGCTCAGCACCAAGGCGGGTGGGCCAATGACGATCCAGGGCCTCGTGGTGAAGATCAACTAGGATGAGCACACCACCGAACAAGCTTGCCGTCCCACTGGCGCCACTGCTGCCGCGCCTAGAACTCGACGAGGCCGGCCTGGCGACGGTGGCGGCCCTGCCCAGTGCAAGCGCGGCGCTGGAGGTGCTGGTCGCTGCCGACCGCATGCCCGACGCGATGCGACTGATCGCGCATGCCTTGCCCAGGCGCGAGGCGGTTTGGTGGGCATGCATGTGCGCCCGCGGCGTTCCCGCGCTCGAACCAAAGCCGCTCGACATCGAGGCGCTGACGGCGGCCGAGCTCTGGGTGCGTCGCCCCGATGAGGCAACGCGTCGCGCTGCGATGGAGATCGCCGAGAAAGGTGGTTTTCGCAGTCCCGAAGGATGGGCCGCGGTGGGTGCTTTCTGGTCCGGCGGCAGCATCATGCCCGAAGGCCAAGCGGAAGTCGTCGCCCCCGACCATCTGACCGGCGTCGCGGTGGCAAGCGCGATCATCATGTCCGCACTGCGCCATACGCCCGTGCGGGCGGGCAGCCGCTTCACCCGCTTTGTAACCTCGGCGCGCGATATTGCCGCTGGCGGCGCGGGCCGCATCCCGCCCGAGGATGGTTGAGGATGCCGCCCGCCGCCCGTATCACCGACTTGCAGAATTGCCCGATGGCAACGCCGATCCCACCGAGCCCGATTCCGGTGCCGCATGTGGCGGGCCCGATCATGACCGGCTCGCCCAACGTCATCACCGGGATGATGCCTCAGGCCCGCGTGACCGACATGGTCCTGTGTGCGGTCCCGATTCCACCCAACGCCATCGCCAAGGGGAGCCTGACCGTCTTCGTCAACAACCTGCCGGCAGCGCGGATCGGCGATCTGACCATGCATGGCGGCGCCATCTCGACCGGCTTTCCGACAGTCATCATCGGCGATGGGACGGGAGGCGGTGCGGGAGGCGCAGGGGGCGTCTCGCTGGCAATTGCACGCATGCTCGTCACCCCTGGTGGTTCTGGCACGGCCGAGGACGCGGAACTGGTGGCGGCCGAGTTGGCGAAGCTGCCACCATCCATTTTGGCTCGCATGTTGGCCAACGGCACCAGGGTCGTGGCGTGCCGCGGGAGCGTCACTGATTACCGGACCGAACTGCAAGGCGTCGCGCCGCGCGGTTGGCCGGCAGGGTCAACCTGGGACAATGTGCCCGGCAGCTTCATGCCCGGCAGCAATGAGGTCGTGATCGCGACTATCGGCCACCCGGCCAACCCACATGTGCCTGCAACCGGCGAGGGGCATGGCAGCGCCAACCTCGTCGTGCATGAAGGTCTGCACGGTTATGATAAAGGCGCTGGCGGGCACATGTCGGATAGTCCAGACTTTGCCGCCGCCCGCGCCGCAGACACGGGCCCCGGGACTTCCGCGTATGAGCAGCAGGCCGGAGTGGCGGGCCAGGAGGAAAGCTATGCCGAATCAGGCGCGCGCTACTATTCGGACCCTGCCGGCTCAAGCACGGCGGAACCGAATCTAGGAAATTACTGGGCGGGACAATGATATGAGCAACGCTCCTCCCGGTGCTGGCCTGTCCTTGCCCGCTGCTCCCATCGGCAATGCCACCATGGCACCGGACGGCACCATAACCCTTGACTTGCGGGCGAATGACAACGGCATGCTCGGCATGGCGAGATTCGTCTATCCGTCGAGCCATCCGCAATACCGCATGATCTTCGACCACCTGGGCGGCATATGCCCCGGCGAGCAAAAACTGGTCCCACCGTTTTCGCCTCCATGACACACAGACGTGCTTGACGGAGGGGTGGGGGCGGCCGCTTACTTCCACGCGCCTCCGGTGCAGACGCCGCAGCCGGCGCTGGGGCGCGGAAAGGAGCAAAGCATCCCATGCCTCTCGTTCTGTCCGTCCTGCGTTGCCCCGACCGGTCCGTGCCCGAGCAGCGGCGCGTGCCGGGTGGCGAATACGTCCTAGGCCGCGGTGCGGAATGCGACTGGATGCTCCCCGACCCGGATCGCGTCTTGTCCAAGCGCCATTGCGCCGTTGAGTTCCTCTCCGGCGGGTGGCAAGTGCGGGACCTCTCGACCAACGGCACCTTCCTCAATGATTCCGGCGAAGCTGTGGGCCGAGACCAGACGCGAAATCTGCGCGATGGCGACCGCATCCGCGTGGGCGCCTATGAGATCGAATGCCGCGTCGAGGAGGAGGCGCAATATGGCAGCGGGCGCTGGCAATCCTCCAAAGCCATCCCCGACCCCATGGCTCCGGCCCCGGTTTCCGACATTTTTTCCGCGCCACTTCCGGGCCTTTCGCCAGCTGGCGGACCTCCGCAGGGCAATGCGCCCCTGCTGCCGGCGGATTTCGACCCCTTCGCTGCGGAAGACCCCGGGCCCGTGATGCCCGACCACCGGCCGAGCACGAATGACGTGTTCACGCCGCCCCGGGCCACGATGCCCGACCTGTTGCCCACTGACTGGGACGCACCCTCGGCAAAGCGACCTTTGGCGGACCCCTTCGCTGACTTGCCCGACCCCTTTGCCGAGGCGCCGCCCCCCGCGCGCGGAACGCCACCGCTCCCCGTCGCCCCGGTTGCCAAGCTCCCTGATGCCTTCGCCGAACTGGGCCTTCCGCCGGCCGAAAGACTTGTTGATCCCTTCGCGGATATTGGCCTGCCACCGCCGACGAAGTCGCCCGGCACGACCATGGCCGCGGCCGCCCTGGCCGACCCATTTGCCGAGGCTGGCATTCCCTCAATTGCTCCTTTGTCCCTACCCACCGCGCTGACGCCCAACGTTCAACACCCCATTTCAACGCCCGCAGCACAGCCAGTCTCAGGCGATGGGCTGATGGCGGCGCTCTCCTTGATCCACGAGGCGGCCGGCTTGGGTCCGCCGGCACCCGGCACCGATGCCGCGGCCGCGCTGGCCGCCGTGGGGGCGGGCATGCGCGCCGCCGTCTCGGGCATGCGCGGCCTGCTCATCGCGCGCGCGGATGTGAAGCGGGAATTCCGCATCGAACAGACCATGCTGCGCGCCGCAGGCAACAATCCGGTGAAATTCGCCGCGACCGACGAGGCCGCGCTGCTGGCCCTGCTCGGCCCCAAGGGCAATGGCCCGGCCGCCCTCAAGGAGACGGTGCAGGACCTCACCGCGCACCAGGTTGCCACCATCGCCGCAACCCAGGCCGCCGCGAAGGCGCTGCTGGCGCGCCTCGCCCCCGCGCCATTGGAGGCAGAGATTCCGTCCGGCGGCATCATGCCCGGCGCGCGGGAGAAGAAGCTGTGGGAGGCGTATCGCAAGCTGCACCAACAGGTGACCGACCAGTTCGAGGATGATTTCGACAGCGCCTTCGGCAAGGCCTTCGCCCGCGCCTACGAAGAGGCCGCGCGCGGCGGCAGGTAAGCACCGGTTTTCGAGGAACGACACACAGCATGGCGTGGAACGACAAGGTCGTCTGGCAGGAGGGGATGTTCCTCCGCGCCCAGCACTACCAGCAGCAGGACCGGTATTTCGAGCATCTGCTCCAGGCGCGGGCTGCGCCACTGCGCGCGCACCCCTGGGGTGTGACCGACATCGCGCTGGATCGTGATCTTCTGGCGGCCGGGAAATTCGCGCTCTCCTCCATTGCCGGCGTGTTGGAAGATGGCACGCCTTTCGCCGTTCCCGGCACGGCGGACCAGCCCACGCCGCTTGATCTGATCGAGGGCACGCGCAACCAGATCGTCTATCTCGCACTTCCCGTCCGCCAGCCTGGCAGCCCCGAGGTCACCGCTGCGAACGGCCCGGAAGGCGCGGCCGCGCGCTTTGGCCTGCACGCCTTCGAAGCATACGACACGCATTCCGACGCGACCTTGCCCGCGGAACTCGCCGTGGGCCGCCCGCGTCTGCGCTACATGCTGGAAAGCGAGGAGCGCGCCGGCTTCTCCTGCCTTGGTCTTGCCCGCGTGGTCGAAGTCCAGGCCGACCGCCGCGTCATGATTGACGACCGCTACATCCCGCCCTGCCTGCGCGTCTCCGCCGTCTCGCCTCTCTCCAATGTGTTGGGCGAGTTGGTTGGCATGCTGGGCCAGCGGGCCGAGGCGCTGGGCGCGCGTTTGTCCCAGCCCGGTGCGCGCGGCGTGGCGGAAGTCGCGGATTTCCTTCTGCTCCAAACGGTCAACCGCAACCTGCCCCTGCTGGCGCATTTCGCCGATGCGGGAAATGTGCATCCCGAAGCGCTTTTCACGACACTGGTGCAGATCGCCGGCGAACTCGCCACCTTCACCGCGCCCGACAAGAAGGCCAGCACCTACCCCGCTTATCGTCATGATGATTTGCAGCGTAGCTTCGCGCCCGTGATCGCGGATTTGCGGCGTTCTCTCTCAGCGGTGCTGGAAACCAACGCGGTCGAAATCCCCTTGCAGGAACGCAGCCACGGCGTTCGCGTCGGCCCCATCCTGGACCGCAACCTGCTGCGCGCCGGCCAATTCGTGATGACCGTCATGGCCGACATGCCCGGAGAGACGGTGCGCCGCCAATTCCCCAACCAGGTGAAGATCGGCGCCGTGGAGCATATCCGCGAACTCGTGAATGTGGCGCTGCCTGGCATCATCATCCGGCCGATGCCGGTGGCGCCACGGCAGATCCCCTTCCACGCGGGGGCGGTCTATTTCGAGCTGGATCGTGGCTCGCCCCATTGGCAGCAGATGCAGACGAGCGGCGGCTTTGCCATCCATGTCTCGGGTGATTTCCCGAATCTGCGCCTCTCCCTCTGGGCGATCCGCGCATGAATTCCGTGAGGTTGAGATGAGCGACAATCCCTTCGGCGAACCCGATGATTCCGAACGCACCATCATCGGCCGTGGCGCTGCCCGACCGGTGGCGCAGGTGCCGCCGCCAACGGCCTCGCCCTCAATGCCAAGCGCCGGCCCCGCACCGCGCCTGCCGGGCGAGGCCGAGGCCCTGCCCAAGATCGGCGTGGGGCCACTCGCCGCCGCTGCCTCGCCCTTGCTGCAAATCCTCGCACGCCTGGCCAATGCGGGTGTGGCCGGCCAGCCCTCCGTCGAGGAATTGCGCGAACGCGCGCTGACCGCATTGCGCGCCTTCGAGGGCGATGCCCGCGCCGCCGGCACCACGGCCGAGGAAATCCGCGCCGCGCATTACGTTGTCTCCGCTGCGCTGGATGATGTGGTGCTGAGCACGCCCTGGGGCGCGCAATCGGCCTGGGCGCAAAAGTCGCTGGTCTCCACCTTCCACCAGGAAACCCGCTCGGGCGAGCGGGTGTTTGACCTGCTGACCGGCATGATGAAGGACCCCGGCCGCTACAAGGGCGCGCTGGAGGTCACCTACATGGCGCTCTCCCTTGGGCTTCAGGGCAAGTATCGCCTGATGCCGCGCGGCACGGCGGAACTGGATCGCGTGCGCGAGGGGCTGTATCAACTGCTCAACCAGCTGCGCGGCAATTGGGAGCGCGAGCTCTCGCCCCATTGGCGCGGCGTGGATGCGCCCCATCGCGGGCAAAGCCGAGCGGTGCCGGGCTGGGTCGCCTTCGCATTGGCCGCCTGCCTGCTTGGCGGCGGATGGTATTGGCTCTCCGACAACATGGGCGCCTCGGCCGACGGGCTGTATCAGCGCATGGCGGCACTGCCGCCCGGCGCCTTGCCCGCCATTGATCGCACTGCGCCGCCTGTGCCGCCCGCGCCGCCACCCCCGCCGCCACCCACCGCCGCACCGCGGCCCGATGCGGTTGCCACTCTGCGCCGCTTCCTCGCCCCCGAAATCGCCCAGGGCCTGGTCACTGTCGAGGGGGATGCACAGCGGCTGTTGGTGCGTCTGCGCAACCGCGGCATGTTCCCCTCTGGCTCGGCCACCATGGACCCGCGCTTTCAGGATATTCTCCGCCGCATCGGCGAAGGCCTCAAGGAGGAGCCTGGCCAAGTCCAGGTGCAGGGCCATTCCGACAACCAACCCATCCGCACCGTGCGCTTCCCCTCCAATTTCGCGCTGAGCCAGGCCCGCGCGCAGGAGGCCATGGCCGTCATCGTCGCGGCCAATGGCTCGCCGCAGCGCTTCACCGCCGAAGGGCGTGCCGATGCCGAGCCGCTGGCCACCAACGCCACCGCCGAGGGGCGTGAGGAGAATCGGCGCATCGAAGTCATTCTGCTGCGGGGGGCACGCTGATGCACAGCTTCATCTCCATCCCGGCGCTCGGCGCGCTGTTGGGCGTCCTGCTGATCAACGTCGTCATCTGGCTTTTTGCGCCCCTGCTGGGTGAGAGCTTCGAAGCGATCTGGCTGCGCGCGATTCTCGTGCTCATTCCGCTGCTGATCTGGGGCGTGGTGTGTTTCCTGATCGGCCGCCGCCGCGACAGCCGCGATGCGGGCCTGGTCGAGGCAGCCGCCGCACCTGACCCGCAGGCCAAGAAGGACGAGGCCGCCGCTGGGGAGGAGGCCGAACTCCGCGCCAAGCTGACTGATGCGCTGGCAAAGCTCAAGACGGCGACAGGGGGCAAAGGGGGCGGCTATCTCTATGACCTGCCCTGGTATGCCATCATTGGCCCGCCGGGCTCGGGCAAGACCACGGCGCTGCTCAATTCCGGCCTGGAATTTCCTCTCGCCGAGGGTCGGGTCGGCGGTGTCGGCGGCACGCGCTTTTGTGACTGGTGGCTGACCGACCGCGCCGTGCTGATCGACACGGCCGGGCGCTACACCACCCAGGACAGCGACGTGGATGCCGACAAGGCTGGCTGGGAGCGCTTCCTCGATCTACTGAAAAAGAACCGCCCGCGCCAGCCGCTCAACGGGGTGCTGGTTGCCTTCGGCGTGGACATGCTGGCAAAGCTGGACGCCACCCAGCGCGAAGCGCATGCGCGCAGCGTGCGTCGCCGCATCAAGGAGCTGGAATCCCGCCTGGGCCAGCGCCTGCCCATCTATTTCATGGTCACCAAGAGCGACCTTCTGCCCGGCTTCCTGGAATTCTTCGACGATCTCGACAAGGACCAGCGCCAGCAGGTCTGGGGCTTCACCTTCCCCACCCAAACCCCGCCGGAAGGCGCGGTCACGCAATTCGGCGCCGAATTCGCCGCACTCTCCGAACGGCTGATGGGGCGGCAGATCGAGCGCCTGCAGCAGGAACGCGGCCCGGCGCAGCGCGCCATGATCGCAGGCTTCCCCACGCAATTCGCCTCGCTGGAGGCGCCCCTGCAGGCCTTCCTGCAATCGGCGTTCGGTGGCTCGAAGCTTGACCCCGCACCCTTCCTGCGCGGCGTCTATTTCACCTCCGGCACGCAGGAGGGCACGCCGCTGGATCGCCTTGCGGGGGCGCTCTCGCGCTCCTTTGGGCTGGACCCCGCGCGGCCGGCGGCCGTCATGGGGCAGAAGGGCCGCGCGTATTTCATCGGCCGGCAATTGCGCGACGTGGTGTTCAACGAGGCGCGACTGGCCGCCAATGATCGCGGGCTGGAATCGCGCCGGCGCATTGTCCAGCTGGCATCCTGGGCGGCGGCGCTGGTGCTGGTGCTGGGCGGCGGCATCTGGGGATGGATGGCCACAGGCTCGGAATCTGCCCGCAGCGCGCGCCTCGAAGCCGCCGTCACTGCCGCCGAACAGGCCGCACGCAGCGCTCCGCTGGAGCGCGTGCAAAGCCCTGATCTTGCCAGTGTGCTGAATTA
>JBBRVI010000004.1:0-41216 GCA_038247025.1 Acetobacterales bacterium | reverse complement strand
CTCGGTGATGGGCGGCGAGCAGGCGGCGAGCGTTCTCGCCACGCTGCGGCGCGACAATCTGGAAGCCTCCGGCAAGGCCTGGAGTGCCGAGGAGGAGGCAGCCTTCAAATCCCCCATCCGCGAAAAATATGAACGCGAGGGAGACCCCTACTACGCGACAGCTCGGCTTTGGGATGACGGCATCATCCCCCCCGCCAAGACGCGCGACGTTCTGGGCCTGGCCTTCAACGCGGCGCTGCATGCGCCGATCCCACCGACGAAATTCGGCCTGTTCCGGATGTGATGGCGATGTTCAGCAAAATCCTCATCGCCAACCGTGGCGAGATCGCCGTCCGCATCATTCGCACCGCGCGGCGCCTGGGCATCGCGACGGTTGCCGTATTCAGCGAAGCGGACGCGAATGCCCTGCATGTGCGCCAGGCCGATGAGGCCCATGCCATCGGCCCTTCACCCGCCGCGCAATCCTATCTGCGTGGTGATGTCATCCTTGAGGTCGCACGCCGCATCGGCGCACAGGCCATCCATCCCGGCTATGGTTTTCTGTCGGAGAACGCGGATTTCGCGGAAGCCTGTGCCGCTGCCGGTATCGCCTTCATCGGCCCACCGCCCGCCGCCATCCGCGCCATGGGCAGCAAGGCCGAGAGCAAGCGCCTCATGGTGGCGGCCGGTGTGCCCACCGTGCCGGGGTATCACGGCGCGGAGCAGGATGAGGCGACCTTGGCTGCCGAGGCCGCGCGCATCGGCTTCCCGATCCTGATCAAGGCCAGTGCGGGCGGCGGCGGGAAGGGCATGCGGCCCGTCCATGCCGCAGCCGACTTCGCCGCCGAACTCGCCGGCGCGCGGCGTGAGGCGCTGGCCGCCTTCGGCGATGACCGGATGCTGATCGAGAAATACCTCCAGCGGCCGCGCCATGTGGAGGTGCAGGTCTTTGGCGACGCGCATGGCCGCGTGACCCATCTGCACACACGCGACTGCTCCATCCAGCGCCGGCACCAGAAGGTGCTCGAGGAAGCGCCGGCGCCGGACCTCTCCGGCGCGCTGCGCGCAAGCCTGCATGAGGCGGCTGAGAACGCGGCCCGCGCGGTGGGCTACACCAATGCCGGCACGGTGGAATTCATCGTCGAGGGGGATGACGCCTTCTTCCTGGAGATGAACACGCGCCTTCAGGTTGAGCATCCCGTGACGGAAATGATCACCGGGCTTGATCTGGTCGAGTGGCAGTTGCGTGTGGCGGCTGGCGAGGCGCTGCCCACCTCCTGGCCCCCCGCACCAAGCGGCCATGCCGTGGAGGTGCGCCTTTACGCCGAGGATCCCGCGCAGGATTTTCGCCCGACCACCGGACTGCTTCGGCAACTGAATCTGGACCTGCCTGGGGATGATCTGCGCCTGGATGCGGGTTTCGAAGCCGGCGACCAGGTGACGGCGTTCTATGATCCCATGCTGGCCAAGCTGATCGCCTGGGGCGAGGATCGCACGCGGGCACTGCGCCGGCTTTCAGCGGCGTTGGGCCAATTCGACATCGAGGGGCCAGCCAATAACGCGGTGTTTCTGCGCCGGCTGGCCCGGCATGAAGCGCTTTTGGCGGGGGAACTGGACACCGGCTTCATCGCGCGCCACGCCGGCATCCTGCTGGCCCCGACCGCGCCCATGCCGGCCAACCTGTTGGCGAAAGCCGTGGCTCAATGCTTCGAGAGAGTTGGACTCGGTCAGCTCCTCTGGGCCCGTCGCGATGCCTGGCGCCTTCAGGGGGAGGCAGAAATCGTCCAGCGCTGGGACGATGGTACAGCGGTATTCACCGTGGCGTTCAGGTCTTCGGCCAACGTGCTCAGCATCAGCGTGGATGATGGCGGGTTCGAGCCGGTTCCGCCTGTCCCGCAGCCTTTTGCGGTCCGCCAGGATACCCGGGGCTGCGTGGTGCACGCGCAAGGCGATGTGTGGCACCTCAGGCGTGGCGACCCTTACGCGCCGGCAGCCGCAGATGCGACAGGCGAGAACCGGCTTTCCGCGCCCATTCCGGGTCGCATCGTCCAGCTTTTGGTCGCGCAGGGCGATAAGGTGACGAAGGGGCAGCTCCTCGCCGTGCTCGAGGCCATGAAGACCGAAATCAAGATCGCGGCCCCCCGTGCGGGAATGATCGCGCATTGCGGCTGCGTCCTCGGCGAGAGCGTGGACGAGGGAACGGAGTTGTTCACGCTCACGCAATGACGTCAGCGCGGTGATCGCGCACGTCAAACGCCAAACCCCGGGACGCAGCGGGCTGCCGGAACAATACCGGCTCGGGCAAGATATTGTTTTCAAACGATCCCGGAAGCGTGACTGAGGTTACATTATTTATTGTTCGTTTCAGCTATTGGTTTCTATCTTAAGTTTTGCGCTGTGATGTATTGTCTCCACCGGGATGGGACAGACGGGTGACACAGTGCCTATAATGGCAAGGCATCCGCCGTTCCCGCGGCAGAGGGATGTTTGAACCATGGCAATCGAGCAAGAGGCCCCGTCAGATGGCGTGGCTCCACGGCGGGACTCCGCCAAAGTGATGCGGATTTCGAAAGAAGAGGAAGGTTCGTCCAAGGGCGAGTTTTGGGCGGTCCTGAGAGCGCTGGCCGTTCTGATCGGCGCGGTTATGCTGATTGGGTATCTGATCGGTTGATCTGGATCTGATTGGGGCCTGGTGCCTTTGGCGGGTAACCGTTCGCGTGCCCATCCCCTTGAAGACGCCGCCGTCTCCATGCTCCATCAGGGGCAATGGCTGGGATGAACCTCATGGCGTTTGACGCAATCGTGATCGGTGGCGGGTTGGTGGGTTCGGCCATCGCCTGGGGTTTGCAGCGCGAGGGGCTCAAGGCGGTGCTCCTGGATGAGGGTGACCTCGCTTTCCGTGCCTCACGCGGCAATTTTGGGCTGGTCTGGGTGCAGTCCAAGGGACTCGGCGCGCCGCATTATCAGCGCTGGACGCGCGCATCTGCTCAAGCCTGGAGTGGGCTTGCCGAGGAGCTTGAGGCCAGCACTGGCATGCCTTGTGGGCTGCAGCAAACCGGGGGCGTGCATCTCTGCCTCAGCGATGAGGAGTTGGAGGACCGCTCCGGCCGCATGGCCCGCATGAAGCAGGAAGCAGGCAATTACGGCTACGATTACCGGATGCTGGACGCGAGGGAAGTGCGCGACATGCTGCCCGGCCTGGGCGAGCGCGTGGTTGGCGCCTCCTGGACGCCGTATGACGGGCACGCCAATCCGCTCAACCTCCTGCATGCCCTGCATCGCGGCTTTACCGCGGCTGGCGGGCGCTATGTACCCGAGGCTGGCGTCACATCCGCCCATGCCGCGCCGCACGACTTCCGCGTCAGCACGCCGGCGGGGGATTTCGCCGCACCCCGGATCGTGCTGGCCGCGGGTCTTGGCAATGCCGCCCTCGCGCCGCTCTTTGGCCTCCACGCGCCGGTGCGCCCGCAGCGGGGACAGATCCTTGTGACGGAGCGCACGCGCGAGGCATTGCCCATGCCCACCACTTCGATCCGCCAGACCGATGACGGCACGCTCCTGCTGGGTGACAGCCAGGAGGAGGTGGGCTTTGACCTGCACCAGACACAAGATGTGATGGCAGCCATCGCCCAGCGCGCCGCCTTGTCCTTTCCCTGGATCGCGCGATTGAACATTGTGCGTGCGTGGTCGGCGCTGCGTGTCATGGCACCTGATGGGCTGCCGATTTATGATGAGAGCGAGGCCTGCCCGGGCGCCTACACCGCGAATTGCCATTCCGGCGTGACGTTGGCCGCCGCCCATGCCCGGCTTTTCGCCCCCATGGTGGCGCGAGGTGCTTTGGATTCGGGCATGGCGGCCTTCTCGGCCAACCGATTCGCCCGTGTCCCGGTCGGATAATCGCTTTGCGCGCACCGCCTGTTGCAAGCCGCTTTGCGGTGGCGTTCGGTTGCGTGTACAAACCACATATGGACCGTCGTCAATTTCTGGCTGGGATCTCGGCGTTGGCCGCAGCCTCCGGCCCCGCGCAGGCCCAAGGTGGCCGCACCATGGTCGCCTCGCCCGAGGCGATGCGCCGGCTTTCAGGCCGGCTTGCCCGGCTGGAGGAGGATGGGCTGGATCCACGTTGGTATGATCTGACGCCCGCGAATCTGCAGGATCCAGCGGCGACCGCGCGTGCAGCCGCCGGTGCCCTGGCCGATTTGGTACAGGGGCGTGTGGCCAGCATGCCC
The DNA here is from genome assembly GCA_038247025.1 of Acetobacterales bacterium. Taxonomy (GTDB): domain Bacteria; phylum Pseudomonadota; class Alphaproteobacteria; order Acetobacterales; family Acetobacteraceae; genus Roseococcus. The sequence continues at coordinate 37,008 of JBBRVI010000004.1, read as the reverse complement.
GGCCGCGTGGACCTCCGCCGTGAGATGAGCCCCGCCGCGCTCAATGGATGGATGCAGCGCATCGCGGAATCCGCCGAGCCAGCGGAGGTGATCGAGCAGGCCGCGATGGCACCGTCGGATATGGCGACGCTCAAGCCCACCTTGGCCGCTGCCCGCCAGCGCGCCGCGGCACCTTGGCCCGGTTTTCCTGTTGGCGGACGCACCCTGGAGCCGGGGACCTCGGACGAGACGCGCGTGCAGGCGCTGCGCGCCCGTCTCGTGGCGACCGACGCAGTCCTGGCCGCCAATCCCGGCGGTGGTGTTGTTTATGATGAGAACCTTCAGGCCGCAGTGCGTCGCTTCCAGACGGCCATTGGCACCGAAGCAGATGCCCGCATCGGCGCGGCCACCCAGGCAGCGCTGAACCGTTCCCCGCTTGCCATCGTGAACCAGATTCGCGTGGCGATGGATATGCGCCGCGCGCAGCCTGCCCCCTCTAGCGAGCGGCGGGTGGATGTGAACATCCCCGATTACCGCCTGCGGATGATCGAGGATGGGCGCGTCATCATGGACATGGCGGTCGTCGTGGGGCGCCCCGCCCGCGCCACGCCGATGATCACCACCCGCCTGACCTCGGTGCAATTCAACCCGCCCTGGGGTGTGCCGCAGCGCAACGCCCGGGAAGACCTGCTGCCCCGGCTCCGGCGAGACCCGACCGCCTTGCAGCAGCGCGGCTTTCGCATCTTCGGCCGAGTGGACGGCGAAGTGGTGGAGATTGATCCCACCACGGTGGATTGGCGCGCCATCAACCCCGACCGTTTCCCCTACATCATCCGCCAGGATGCCGGCGATGCGAATGCGCTGGGTCGCCTCAAATTTGTCATGCCCAACAATGACGACATCTTCATGCATGACACGCCCGACCGCCAATATTTCCGCCGCGCCGACCGCGCGCAATCCTCAGGCTGCATCCGCCTGGAGCGCCCGATGGATTTCCTGATGGTGATGCTGGACGGCACGACGGGCTGGGATCGCGATCGGGTGGACCGTGTGCTTGCCACGCGCAACACGTCGTCCACCGCTCTGCGTCGGCAGCTGGCCGTCCGCCTTTTCTACGCCACCGTCACGATGGAGGGCACCGAGTTGCGCATCCGCCAGGATATTTATGGCCTGGATCAGGCCTATGCGCGCGCCATGGATGGCCGGATCCGATCCCAGGGCGTGCCCATGGCGGCCGCGAGCTGACCATGAGAATGTTTCAACATTCCTGCCCCGCCTGCGACGGCCAGCCGGGCATGGATTGCGACCCCCCATCGGGGCTGAGCCGACGCGCCTTGTTCGGCGCAGCGGCCGGGCTGGGTTTCGCGGCCATGCCGGAGGCGGCCATCGCACAGCGCCTCGGCAATTCCGGCGTTCGTTCCATTTCCATTCGTCGCGCACAGACGGGCGAGGCCTTCCAGGGCGCCTATTGGCGCGACGGCCGCTACGAGCGCGAGGCATTGCAACGCCTGGACATGGTGCTGCGAGACCCCGGCATGGACGAAGCAACCCCCATGGACCCCAGGCTTTTCGACGTTCTGCTCACGGTCCAGCGCGCGCTTGATTCGACCGACACCTGGGAGGTCATCAGCGGCTATCGCGCACCGGAAACCAATGCTTCCCGCGCGCGGCAATCGCGCCGGGTCAGCCGTGCGTCCTTGCACATGTCGGGCATGGCGTGCGATTCGCGGCTGCCTGGGCGTGAATCCCTCGGCATCGCCCGCATTGCCGCCGATATGCAGACGGGCGGGGTTGGGCTGTATCGGCGTGACGGCTTCGTCCATCTGGATTGCGGCCCCGCGCGCCGCTGGTAGCGGCATGTTCCGCCGCGGCGCGTCCCCGGATTGCACCATCACATGGAATGGTGCCGAAATACCGGCGCGCGCAGGGGAGTCCTTGGCTGCCGCTCTGCTGGCGGCCGGCATTACCCATTTCCGTGACACTGCCCTGAGCGGCGCGCCACGCGGCCCGCTTTGCCTGATGGGCGCTTGTTTCGACTGCCTGGTTGAGGTGGGGGGCGTGGCGAACCGACAAGCCTGCCTTGTCGCTGTTACGCCTGGATTGCAGGCGGGGGTGCAACTGGGTGCCAGGGCTGCAGGGCCGTGAGGCAGGTCGAACTCCTCATTCTGGGCGCCGGCCCGGCCGGATTGGCCGCGGTTCACGAGGCGAGGGGACAGGGGCTCGAAGTTCTCCTCCTCGATGAAAACAATGCCGCAGGCGGGCAGGTGCATCGCGGCCTGGGTGGTTTCTATCGTCCGACTCCGAAAGCCCCTGGTGCCGCTCAGGCGAGGGAAGGCTTGGCCCTGATCGAGGCCGCCGGTGCCAGCGGGGCTGAGCTTCGCTTCGGCGCCACGCTTTGGGCCATTCAGGAAGATGGCGTTGTGAGCTGGTCCGAGGGAGGGCGCGCCCAGCAGGCGCAGGTACGCCACATGGTGCTAGCCCCCGGCGCGATCGAGCGGCCCTTGCCCATCCCCGGCTGGACACTGCCGGGCGTGATGGGCGTGGGGGCCGCCCAAATCCTGTTGAAGACGGCGGGCCTGTTGCCCAGTGGAGAGGTTTGGCTGGCCGGGCAGGGGCCGCTGCTCTGGCTTTATGCGGCGCAGCTGCTCGACAAGGGCGTGAAGCCTTCGGGTATTCTGGATTTGTCGCCGCGAGGCATTCCATGGCGGGCCGCGGTTCATCTGCCGATGGCGCTGCGTGCGCCGGGTTATCTGCTGCAGGGGATGGCCTGGATCCAGCAGATTCGTCGCGCCAGGGTTCCCATCATCAAGGCTTGCGATGTGGCGGCGCTGGGAACCGACCGCCTGATGGGCTTGCGATTCGATGGGCGCGAAGTCCCGGCTGATCTGCTGCTGCTGCATGATGGCGTGGTGCCCAACACCCAGCTATCGCGGGCGATGCCGGGCTGCGCCCATGAGTGGGACGCGGCGCAGGCATGCTTGCGCCCCAGTCTGGATCAGTGGGGCAACACGAACCTGCCGGGTGTGATGGTGGCTGGCGATGGCGGCGGGATTGGTGGCGCGCGGGCCTCGGCACTTGCCGGCCGCATCGCTGCGCTGGAGGCGGCGCGCGTGCTGGGCCGGTTGACAGCCGAACAGCGCGACACGGCGGCAGGGCCGCTGCTCCACGAGCGCGGGGCGGAACTGGCCCCGCGCGGGCTGCTTGACGCGCTCTTTCCACCGTTGCCGCTCAACCGGGTGGCCGATGCGACGCTGATTTGCCGCTGCGAGGAAGTCTCGGCCGGGCGTATTCGGGCGGCGGTGGCGTTGGGTGCCCAAGGGCCCAATCAGCTCAAGGCGTTTCTGCGCGCGGGCATGGGGGCCTGTCAGGGGCGAGTCTGCGGCCCGGCCGTCCATGCGCTGATGGCCGAAGTACGCGGCGTGCCACCAGGCAGCCTGGAGCCGCTGCGGACGCGATTTCCAACGAAACCGATCACAGTCGGAGAATTGGCGGGCCTCGCTCAGCCTTAGCCTGGAATGGGCGCCTTCTGCATGATTCACCGCCGCAGGGTTGGCAGAACGCGCCACCCCACGCCAGTATCGCAGCGCAACAGGAGCACGCAGATGGCCGAACCCAAGCTCGTTCTTCCCACCATGGACGCCATCCGGACATGGCAGGGGGTGAGCGTGCCCAATCCCGCCGGTCGTCTAGCGCTGGCTGATTTCGAAGTTTTGATCGCAGCGCTCGAACAACTGCGCAGCGACCTGACTCTGGAAGAAGAACCGGCTGATTTCGAAGCCGCGCTCCAAGCCTGCAAGGACCCAAACGCATGAGCCCCGATGGTCTCTCCGAACTCTCCATGACCGAGGCCGCCGACGCCTTCGCGCGCGGCGAGGTCACGGCGAGGGCGCTGGTGGAAGCGATGGTGCATCGCCTGGGCAAGCACGAAGCCCAAGTGAACAGCGTGATTCGCCTGGACCGCGAGGAAGCGCTGCTGGCGGCCCATGCGGCGGACAAGGCGCGCGGCGCAGGCAAGGCCATGGGCAAGCTGGCCGGCGTGCCCATGCTCCACAAGGACATGTATTACCGCCGCGATCGTGTGAGCACCTGTGGCAGCAGGATCCGCCGCGACTTCGTGCCCCCGATGACGGCGACTGTGCTGCAACGGCTGGACGCGGCCGGCGCCATTGATTGCGGTACACTCAACATGGCCGAATTCGCGCAGAACCCTTCTGGCCACAACGCGCATTTCGGCGACTGCATGAACCCCTGGAACGCCGCTTATTGCACGGGCGGTTCGTCGTCCGGATCGGGTGCGGCGGTGGCGGCGCGGTTTGTCACCGCCGCACTCGGCTCGGATACGGGCGGGTCTGTTCGGCTGCCGGCGGCCATGTGCGGGGTGACCGGCCTCAAGCCCACCCAGACGCGGGTTCCCCGCACCGGCGTGATGCCGCTATCGTTTTCGGCCGACAATGTCGGGCCGCTTTGCCGCACGGCGAAGGATGCCGCGCGCTTCCTCGGCGTCATCGCTGGTCCCTGCCCGGGCGATCCGACTTCCGCGCGAGAGCACGTGGAGGATTACGAAGCGGCGCTGACTGGCGACATTCGTGGCCTTCGCATCGCCATCGTCGAGCCCTGGTTCTTCGATGACATCGAGGAGCCTGTCGGCAAGGCCTTCGAGGCTGCCGTGATCATGCTCCAGCGCCTGGGCGCACGGGTCGAGATCGTGAACCCTGGATCGCTCAAGGCCATCGCGGTCTATTCGGCGCTCGTCTCGCGGGTGGAGGGGGCGACGATCCATGCGCGCTGGATGCGCGAACGCGCGGGCGACTACGCGACACATCTCTCCGCGCGCCTTTATGGCGGCTATGCCATCCCCGCCACGCTCTACCTCGAAGCGCTCTCCCGCCGAGGCCCGCTGCTTCGCCTTTTCTGCGAGGAGGCCATGACCGGCTTCGACCTGGTGGCGACGCCCAGCCTGCGCAGCCGCGTGCCTACGCGCGCCGAGACCGATGTGGATGCCAATCCGGAGAACTGGGATCGCCTCATGGCGCTTTCCGCCAATACGCGGCCTTTCAACTATCTGGGCCTGCCCACGATCAGCATTCCCGCCGGATTTGATGATCGTGGCCTGCCCATCGGTCTGCAACTCGCCGCCCGGCCCTTTGGCGAGGCCCGGCTGCTGCGCGTGGCCGATGCCTTCCAGCGCGAGACGGATTGGCACAAGCGCAACCCGCTGCCATGAACCCTTTGGGCATGAAGCTGGGCATTGGCCTGATGTGCAAGCGCCCCGCCCCGGGCGTGAGCAAGACGCGCCTGGCCGCAGTGATTGGCGCAAAGCGGGCGGCGGAACTGGCCGAGGCTTTCCTGCTGGACAGCGCGGCCCTCGCTCGGCTGATTGCGCAGCGAGAACACGCCGCACTCACGGGCTTCTTCACCCCCGCCGACGCGGGCGAAGCCATGGCCGCCCTGCTGCCCGGCTGGGTGCTGGAGCCACAGGCCGAGGGGGATCTGGGTGCCCGGATGGGCGATGCGATGGAGCGGCTCTTCGCACAAGGCGCATCGGCGGTAATGCTCATTGGCACAGACGCGCCAACCCTGCCTCCCGCTTTGATCGAACTGATGATTGCTGCGGTTCGCTCCGGTGCGGATGCGGCCTGCATTCCGGCACTGGACGGGGGCTATTGCAGCATCGTCTTCGCGCGTCCTTTGCCATCCCTGCTGGAGAACATGCCCTGGAGCACGGCCGAGCTGCTAGACGCCACGCACGCAGCCGCGATGGCGGGCCGGCTTCGCTTCGACGTTCTGCAAGCCTGGCATGACGTGGATGAAGCCGAGGACCTCAACCTGCTTCGCCGCACCCTCGACGGCGAGGCCCTGGCTGGCTGTTCCCCCCTGCCACCCTTTCGTGCCAGCGCAACGCGGCGCGCGGTAGAACTGCCCGAATAACCACCGGGCAATGGCTGTTACCCGAACATCCTGATGCGCCTGACCGATGACCTGCCACCAGGGCGGCTGGTTCGGCGTGGAAGGCGCTGCGTCGAAATACCGCCCGCACATCGGGTCACTTCAGCGCGCCTGGCTCAGCCATATATCGGCCGTGGCTTCCAAGCGGCGTGCGGCGTCATGGCAGGTGGAGACCTCCTGCGCGGTTTCAGCCAGGGTGGAGCGATAGGCTCTAACACTCTGATCCAGGCCTGAAACGGCGCCGCCCAGGGCTGCCAGGTTGGTGCGGAATTCGGTGAAGGCAAGCTTCTGCTCAGTCAGCGCGTCATCCAGGCGGCGCAGAGCTGCGCGCAAACGATCTTCAGGCTTTGTCGGGAAGGAGAGGATGTCGGCCATGGGAGTCTCCACGAGGGCTTGATTAACAAATTCCTAACACCATCCATATTTTAAGACAAGGGAAACTTGTTCCCGCTCCTCAGGCCAACCCCATCAAGCCCGTCAGCCGGTTATGGGCGCCATCAGGCAAAGTGCTGCGCTAATGGAAAGCACCCAACGCAACACCATGTAATCGCCTGGAACCAGGCCGTGCCCGTGCGCCCATTGCTCCAAGCCTGCCGTTCCAAGGAGGCCCAGCGCCAAAATGGACAGACCGAAAACATCCGGCATCAGCAGTGCAACCCAGGCGAGCAGGGCGGGCATGACGCCCAGAATTAGCCGCGCCGGACCTATTGCTGCTTCATCGGGCGGGGCGCGCAGCGCGAGGCCCCAATGCACCGCGCCGAGGAAGCCCAGGATCACCGCGCCGTAAGCGATCAGCGCGCCTTGGGCGAAGCCCTGCCAGGGTTCGGGTGCCGCGTGAAAACCCAGCGCGGAGGCCGCGAAAGGGAGAAGTCCGGCGAGGCCAAGCAGCCAGGCGGTGCGGCGGGTTGTTGTGTCCATGCTGCCGTGATCGCCCGCATCGCGGGTTCAGCGCAAGTGATTCATGCTCGCGCCAATGGCAGCGCATGCCATTCTGTCCTACATAATACCCCATGGGTGTCAGCCTGGATATCATCTTCGTTCTCCTTCTCACGCTGCTCAACGGCGTTTTCGCCATGAGCGAGCTGGCGGTCGTCTCCTCGCGCAAGGGGCGGCTGCTGGCGATGGAGCGTCAGGGCAGCCTGGGAGCGGCCGCCGCGCTGGCCCTTCAGGAGGATCCGCAGCGCTTTTTGCCGACCGTGCAGGTCGGCATCACGCTCGTGGGCATTGTGGCTGGCGTCTTCGGCGGTGCCGCGATTGCCGGGCCTTTCGGCGATTGGCTGGAGACGTACCCCTTCATGGTCAATCTGGGCCATGAGCTGGCCTTTTTCTTCGTCGTGATGACCATCACCTATCTCAATCTCATCCTGGGCGAACTCGTGCCCAAGCAGCTCGCGCTGCGCAACCCGGAGAAGGTGGCGTCCGCTCTCGCCTTGCCGCTGACGGCGCTTGCACGCGTGACCGCACCCTTCATCTGGTTCCTTTCCACATCATCCTCGGTCATCCTGCGCGTCTTTGGCGCCTACAAGCCGACCGACCAGAGCGTCACGGAGGAGGAGGTGAAGGCCGTTGTCGCCGAGGGTGCGCAGGCCGGCGCGCTGGATCACAATGAGCGGCAGATGATCGAGCGCGTGCTGCGCCTGGCCGATCGGCCCGTGCGGGCCTTGATGACGCCGCGCACCGAGGTCGCCTGGCTCGACCGCAATGCGCCGCCAGCCGATATCGCCGCCGCACTGCGCGCCGAGCCGTTGACGCGTTTCGTCGTTGCCGATGGACGGGTGGACAATGTGGTGGGCGTGGTCGCTGCCAAGGATCTGCTGGACCAGGTGCTGGACGGCGCGGCCCTGAACATCGCCGCGGCCTTGCGCCAGCCCATCGTGCTGCCGGACTCGCTTTCGGCGCTGGATGCGCTGGAGCGGCTTCGATCGGATGCGCTCGGTCTTGCCTTGGTGCTGGATGAGTATGGAAGTTTCGAGGGCGTGGTCACCGCATCGGATTTGCTGGAGGCAATCGTGGGCGAACTTGGCCCCGCGCCAGAGTCGGAAAAGCCTTCCGCCGTGCAGCGCTATGATGGCTCCTTTCTGCTGGATGGCATGATGGCGCTGGATGAACTGCGCGAGCGGCTTGAGGCCTTCGAATTGCCTCTGCAATCGGGTGCCTATCACACGGTGGGGGGGCTGATGCTGGCGCTGCTCCAACGCATCCCGCGTGAGGGAGACCGCATCGCACATGCGGGATGGCGCTTTGAGATTCTCGACATGGACGGCCGGCGCGTGGACAAGGTCCTGGCTGTGCGCGAGGACAGCGCAACCGCAGGATAGCGAGTTATCGCATGGGCGGCGTGGATGCCGCGCCCCCTACTTCCCTGCCTGGGCCTTCGCGATAGGGGCAATGAACTGCGCTTCGGTATCCCATGGAAAGAGGATCCAGGTGTCCTGGCTCACTTCCGTCACGAAGGTGTCCACAAGCGGCTTGCCGGCGGGCTTGGCGTAGATGGTGGCGAAATGCGCGTGGGGCAGCAGCGCGCGGACCACCTTGGCCGTGGTGCCCGTATCCACCAGGTCGTCAATGATGAGCCAACCCGTGCCATCACCCGAGGCTTCCGGCGCCTTGAGCACCCGGGGCTCGCCGCGCTCCTCCTCGTCATAGGTCACGACGCTGACGGTCTCGATCAGTCGGCATTCGAGCTCCCGCGCAATGATGGCGGCCGGGATCAACCCGCCGCGCGTGATGGCGACGATGCCTGCCCAGGGGCCACTCTCCAGAAGACGCCAGGCCAGTGCCTTGCTGTCGCGATGGAGCTGGTCCCAGGTGACGATGAAATAGCGCGGCACCATCAGAACATTTTCCCGCCATCGGGCGTTTTGAAGTCGGGCTTGAGGAGGACCACGGCGCCATTCTCGTCGGGCACGCCCAGCACCAGGACCTCGCTCATGAAGGCGCCGATTTGGCGCGGCGGGAAATTCACCACGGCGAGGACCTGGCGGCCGATCAGCCGATCAGGTGAGTAGTGCACGGTGAGTTGTGCTGAGCTTTTCTTGGTGCCGAGGGGCTCGCCAAAATCAACCCAGAGCTGGATGGCGGGTTTGCGCGCGTCGGGGAAGGGACGCGCATCCACCACCGTCCCCACACGGATCTCGGCCTTTTCGAAGTCCTGATAGGTGAACGTCTCTTCCATGCAGCGCGGGTAACCCATTTCCGGGCCGGGCGCGAGAGGGTGAGGCGGGTTCCATGCAGGCCGCGCATCGGCCAATATAATCCGGTAACGACAAAGCCTCCAAGGAATCCAGTCCGATGCGCGACTTCCACGCCCCCGGCCGCAGCCCGGTCATTGCCGGCCGCGGCATGGCCGCCACTTCCATGCCGGCGGCCACGCTCACCGCCATCGAGGTTCTGAAGGCCGGCGGCAATGCGATGGATGCGGCGATAGCCGCCGTGGCTGTACTGGGCGTGATCGAGCCGCAAAGCACGGGCATCGGCGGTGATTGCTTTTGCCTCTACGCGCCGGCCGGCACGGGCCGCGTCCACGCGATGAATGGTTCGGGCCGGGCACCTGCCGCTTCCACGCCTGAGGCGCTGCGGGCACTTGGCGTGAACCAACTGTTGGATACCAGCGCGCATGTGGTGACCATCCCCGGCGCGGTCTCCGCATGGGAAGCCTTGAGCGCCGCGCATGGCCGCAAGGGCCTGGATTTCCTCCTGCAACCGGCGATTCGCTTCGCCGAGGATGGTTTTCCGGTGCTCCATCGCGTCGCGGCCGATTGGGCGGATGCGGCGGGCAAGCTCAAGCTCAATGCAGCCTCAGCCAGGCTCTACCTGAAAGATGGCGAGGCCCCGCGCGAGGGCGACATGATGCGCTTCCCCGCTTTGGCGCGGACGTTGCGCACTATCGCGGCCAAGGGCGCGGCCGGCTTCTACGAGGGCGAGGTGGCGGCCGACATGGTCGCCACATTGCGCGCTCTGGGTGGCCTCCACACTGAGGAGGATTTCGCCAACAGCCTGCGCGGCGCCGAATTCGTGGAGCCCATCAAGCGCGCCTGGAAGGGCATGGACATCTACGAATGCCCGCCCAACGGCTCGGGCATCATCGCGCTGATGATGCTGGGCATGCTGGAGGGTTTCTCACCCCCCGATGACCCGATGGGCGCGGCCCGCCTGCACCGCCATATCGAGGCCGCGCGCCTTGGTTACCGCGACCGCGACACCTGGATTGCTGACCCCGCGCAGGTTGAGGTGCCGGTCGAGACGCTGCTCAGTGATGCCTACCTGCATGGCATGGCCAGGCACATCAGCGATGCCCATGCCATGGCTGAACTGCCCTGGTCCGACACGCTGATGCCCAAGCACAAGGACACGGTCTATCTCTGCGTGGTGGATGAGGAGGGCAATGCCTGCTCCTTCATCAACTCGCTGTTCAAGAGCTTCGGCACGGGGATCACGGCCGAGAAATCCGGCGTCATGCTGCACAATCGCGGCTTTGGCTTCCGCTTGCAGGAGGGGCACCCCAACTGCATCGCGCCGGGCAAGCGGCCGATGCACACCATCATCCCCGGCATGGCGATGAAGGATGGCCGCGCGGTCATGCCCTTCGGCGTGATGGGCGGGCATTTCCAGCCGATGGGGCAGACGCTGCTGCTCTCCAACATGTTCGACTACGGGATGAACCCGCAGGAGGCCCTCGACGCGCCGCGCCTTTTCCCAGAGGGCGGAAAGGTCCAGGTGGAAAAGCATGTCCCGGCCGCGACGGTGGCCGCGCTGAACGCGCTGGGCCATGTGTGCGAGCCCATCGCCAAGCCGCATGGCGGTGGCCAGGCCATTCTGGTGGATCACGCGCGTGGCGTGTTGATCGGGGGCAGTGATCCGCGCAAGGATGGCTGCGTGTTGGGGTATTGAGCAATGACCGAACCCTGTGACCTGACCGCCCTGGAAGCCCGCCGCCTGATCGGTGCGAAAAAGCTTTCCGCCTCGGAACTGCTGGAATCCTGTGTGGCGCGCATCGCCGCCGTGAACCCGGCCGTGAACGCGATGACGGCGATGGATGTGGAAGCCTCCCGCGCCACCGCCAAATCGGCCGATGAAGCCACGATGCGCGGTGATCAACTGCCGCTGCTGCATGGGCTCCCGCTCGGCATCAAGGATCTGGAAGCGACCAAGGGCCTGCGCACCACCTGGGGCAGCCCGCTTTTCGCCGACCACATCCCCACGCATGACGAAGGCATGGTGCGCCGCCTGCGCGAGGCGGGCGGCAATGTGCTGGGCAAAACCAATGTTCCGGAGTTCGGCCTGGGTGCGAATAGCCGCAACACCGTCTGGGGGGCCACGGGCAACGCTTTCAACCCCGAATACAACGCGGCCGGTTCCTCGGGAGGTTCGGCCGTGGCGCTGGCGACGAACATGATCCCGCTGGCCTCGGGCAGCGACACGGGCGGCAGCTTGCGCAACCCCGCCGCCTTCAACGGAATTGTGGGCTATCGCCCCTCCTCGGGCCTGGTGCCGAGCGAGCGGCGTGGGCACGGCTGGTCGCCTTTGCCGATGCTGGGGCCAATGGCGCGCAACGTGGCAGATCTCGCATTCATGCTGGGTGCGATGGCCAGCGATGACCAAGCCGACCCGCTGGCCTATACCTTGCCGGGCACCAAGATGCGCGCACGCCCGGAGTTGTTCCATCCGGTGCAGCCCTCGGACCTCGCCTGCCTCTCGCTCGCCTTCACCGAGGATTTCGGCCTCGCCCCCACCGAGGGCATTGTGCGCCGCAAATTCCGCCAGGTCGTCGCCGCACTCGCCCCGATGTTCGCCCGCGCGGAGGAAGCCACGCCCGATGTGACGGGGGGCGATGAGGCCTTCGAAGTGCTGCGCTCAGTCAATGTGCTCTCCGCCCATGGACAGAAGGTGCGGGAGACGCCGGAGCTTTGCGGCCCCAACATGCACGCCAATGTCGAGGAGGCGATGCGCTACACCTTCGCCGACAATTCAGCAGCACTGACGCGCCAGACGCAGATTTACCGAAGCTTCCAGAGCTTCTTCGCCCAGCATTCGGTGCTGATCAGCCCGGCCATCTGCTGTTCACCGCGGCCCTGGCGGGAGCTTTATCCCGCCATGATTGATGGCAAGCCGGTGCGGACCTATTTCCATTGGCTCAGCCTAGCCTATTACGTGACGCTGACGGGGCATCCTGCGATGAGCCTGCCGGTCGGGCTGGACGAAAAGGGGTTTCCTTTCGGCCTGCAGATCGTCGGGCCCCGCGGCGGCGATGTGCTGGTGCTGCAGGTGGCGGCCGCGATCGAAGCCGCCTTTGCCGGCGATGGCGATTTTGGCCGGCCCATCCCGAATGTCGCGGCGCTGGCGAAAGCGCCCTCCATCGCCGGCATGCCCGAGTTCAAGACCTGGAACTGACGGCTTACCAATGGCCGCGGCGCGGCTGATGATAGCCATACACGGGACGGCCATAGCCATAAGACGGGCGGCCGTAATAGTGCTGGGAATAACTGTGGGAGCGCCGCGGCTGATTATTGGACGCGACCGCCAGCGCCACGCCGGTGCCGACCACGCCAGCCGCCAGCAGGCCTGTTGCCAGTGGATCGTAGCGGCCATAGCCATCGGTACAGGCAGTGAAGGAGAGAAGCCCGGTGAGGGCCAAAGCGGGGAGGAGCTTGCGCATCATGGTGGCTCTTTCCAGAGCGATCAGTCCGGCGTTTTCGGGCGCCTGACCGGGAGGAGGGGTGTTGCTCCTCTGCTTTGATTTATAAGGCACGCCCCGTGGCGGAATCAGGGAAAGATCAGGGCATTTTCGCCACAAAGCGCACTCGCTATCCACGCCCGCCAGAAAAGGCATTGAAGGTCTGAAGCGTGTAAGTGTCCTTCACCCCACGCACGCTCTGCACCTTTTCAACCACGAACAGTCCGATATCCTGGTCCGGCTCCAAGTAGAATTTGCCCAACAGGTCATATTGCCCGGAGACGGAGTGCATCTCCGACAGTTCGCTGATGCTGTCCGCCATCTCCCGTGCGACCTGATAGGCTTGGCCCATCTCGCATTTCACCATGACGAAGATTGCGCGCATGACAGGCCCCCAAGGTTTGGTCCTCACAGATATGCCGTGATGCAAGGCGTCCGTCCATCTGGTTGCACCGCCGGCGGGCAATGCGGAACCGGGCAGCGGCGCAAGACCGAAGCGGAACGCTTGTGCCCGGCGCCATCTCCTTGGCAAATGCGTTGTATGGACGCTCTTGAACCCACGCCCGACCGCGGTGGACCCGCGCAGCCCCTTCTGGCCGTGAAGGGGCTGGTGAAACATTTTCCGCTGAAGGGCGGTCTGCTGGGTCGCACCCAGGCCGTGGTCCGCGCCGTGGATGATGTCGAGTTCGATGTCCTGAAGGGCGAGACGCTCGGCATTGTGGGCGAAAGCGGCTGCGGCAAGTCCACCACCGCGCGCCTGCTCATGCGCCTGCTGGAGCCCAATGCTGGTACCATGATCTTTGATGGCGAGGCCGTTGGCGAGAATGTCCAGGCTGGCGGCCTGACGCTGCGCGATTACCGCCGCCAGGTTCAGATGGTGTTCCAGGACAGCTACGCCTCGCTGAATCCCCGCCTGCCCATCGAGGAAACCATCGCCTTTGCCCCGCGCATCCATGGGCTGTCTGGCGAGGATTCGGTGACCCGCGCTCGGGAATTGCTGGCCGCCGTCGGCCTCGCGCCGGAGAGCTTCGCGCGCCGTTATCCGCATGAGCTGTCGGGTGGGCAGCGCCAGCGCATCAACATCGCGCGCGCCCTGGCCCTACGCCCCAAGCTGGTCATCCTGGACGAGCCCGTCTCGGCGCTCGATAAATCCGTCGAGGCCCAGGTGCTGAACCTTCTGGTGGACCTCAAGGCCGAGTTTGGGCTGACCTACGTCTTCATCAGCCATGATCTCAATGTGGTGCAGTATATCAGTGACCGCGTGCTGGTCATGTATCTGGGCGAAGTGGCCGAGATGGGGCCGGTCGGCGAGATTTATGATCGCCCGGCACACCCCTACACCCGCGCTTTGCTGGACAGCCGCCCCTCCATGGACCCGGCGACGCGCCGGACCAAGCCGCCTCTGACGGGCGATCCGCCCAATCCGGTGAACCCGCCCTCAGGTTGCCGCTTCCGCACCCGCTGCCTTCACGCCGAGGATGTTTGCGCTGCGAGAAAGCCGATCATGGCCAATCTGGGCGGCGGGCACATCGTGTCCTGCCACATGGCGGATCCGGCCAGTGGGCACAGCGAAGCGGGGAATCTTGCGGCATGAGTGCGGTGTTGAAAACCAACGCGCCCCCTCTGGTGAAGCTGCGCGACCTGCACGTCACCTTCGAAACGCGGGACCGCACGGTTCATGCGGTGAACGGCGTGGATCTGGACCTCGCGGCCGGTGAGGTGCTGTGCATCCTGGGCGAATCCGGCTCAGGCAAATCGGTCACGCTGCGCGCGCTGATGAAGCTCCTGCCGAAATTCGCGCGCATCACCGGCGGGATCGAAGTCGGCGGGCGGGATGTGAATGCCATGAGCAACAGTCAGCTCGCCGATTTCCGCGGCGGCGAGGTGGCCATGATCTTCCAGGAGCCCATGACGGCGCTGGACCCTGTGTTTACTGTCGGCCGCCAGATCGCCGAGACGGTGCAGCGCCATGAGGGTGCCTCCCGCTCGACGGCCGATGCGCGGGCGCTGGAATTGCTGGAGCTTGTGCAGATCCCCTCGGCCAAGCGGCGTCTGGCCGCCTATCCGCATGAGCTCTCGGGAGGGCTGCGCCAGCGCGCGATGATCGCCGTCGCACTGGCATGCCGGCCCAAGCTCCTGCTGGCCGATGAGCCGACCACCGCGCTGGATGCCACCGTGCAGATCCAGGTGCTGCTGCTGCTGCGGGAGTTGCAGGAACAGCTCGGCATGGGCGTCATCTTCGTGACCCATGACCTGGGCGTGGCGGGTGAAATCGCGGATCGTGTGGCTGTGATGTATGCCGGCCGCGTGGTGGAGGAAGGGCCGGTGGCCGGCCTCATGGCGGGGCCGCTGCACCCCTATGCGCAGGGTCTTCTGGGAGCGACGGTCCATGCCGGCATGCGGGGCAAGCGGTTGACCACCATCCCTGGCGCGCCACCCCTGCTGAATGTGGCGCCCACAACCTGCGCCTTCAGCCCGCGCTGCGAATATACGAAAGAGGCGTGTTTGGCTGGCGTGCCGCCACTTCTGGAGGCTGCACCCGGGCGATACGCCCGCTGCATCCTGCTCCAAAAGAATGCCGAAGTGTAGTTTTCGCGCTTCGATTGCCTTGTCATTCTGCCCATTCATGGCCAATGCATATCGAGACGGTAGGTCCTGCAACCATGCGCGCTTGGGTTCAACTCAGCATCCTCGCCGTTCTGGGCGGGGCCGGTTATGCGTGGCACTCCCAGGCAGCCATCTGGGGTATACCCGCGCCGCTGGCGCTCCTGGGGTTGGAGAAGCCGGCACCCCCGGCCCCGCGCGGCGGCCCGCCCGGTGGGCAAATTCCCGTTGTGGTCGCGCCCGTCCGCACCGGCCCCATCATTGAGCGGGTGGAGAGTGTGGGCACAGTCCGCGCCCGCGAGGCCGTCACGATCACCACAAAGGTCGCCGGCATCGTGACCGCCGTGCGCTTCACTGAGGGCCAGCGCGTGCGCGAGGGTGATGTGCTGATGGAACTCGATTCCGGGGCCATCCGCGCGGAGGTTGATCAGGCCCGCGCCCAGGTTGACAATGCCCGCACCCAACTCTCCCGCGCCCGCGCGCTTCCTGCCGGCCAGGCAGTGGCCCAAGCCCGGGTGGATGAGCTGGAAACGCTCTCGCGCGGGGCTGAAGGCCGGTTGCGACAGACCCAGGCGCGCCTGGAGGAGCTGCGACTGACCGCCCCGTTCAGTGGTCGCGTAGGCCTGCGTCAGGTCAGTCCCGGTGCGCTGATCCAGCCCGGCACGCCGGTGACCACGCTGGATGACATCGGCCGCGTGCGGGTGGAGTTTTCCATCCCCGAGGTGAACCTGGCCCGCATCCAGGTGGGCAGCCCCGTTTTCGCGCGCAGCGCTGCCTACGGAACGCGCCGCTTCGACGGGCGCGTGGCGCTGATGGACACCCGCATTGATCCTGGCACGCGCACCATTCGCCTCATCAGCGATTTCGACAATGCTGATGAGGCGCTCAAGCCGGGCCTTTTTCTCACGGTTGAGCTCACTCTCGAAAACCGCCCCAATGCGCTGATCATCCCCGAGGAGGCGCTGGACCCGGTGGGCAACACCAACTTCGTCTACGCCATCCGCGACGGCCGGGCACGGCGCGTGCCTGTGCAGCTCGGCCTGCGTCTCGCCGGCGAGGTGGAGATCCGCGAGGGGCTGACCGCCGGAGACCAGGTGGTGGTACGGGGCCTGCAAAGGCTGCGCAATGACGCCCCCGTCCGCGTGACCGAAACCATGACCCGCCCAACCAGCTGAGGCCCCCTTCTTGAGGCATAGCCCGTGTCCCTGACCGACCTTTCCATCAAGCGCCCGGTCTTTGCGACCGTCATCAGCCTGATGATGATCGTGCTGGGCATCGCCTCGCTCATCAGCCTGCCCATCCGCGAATTGCCGCAGATTGATCCGCCCGTCGTGCAGGTGACCACCACCTATACCGGCGCCTCGGCCGCGGTGGTGGACACGCAAATCACCGAGCTCATCGAAAGTGCCGTCGCCGGGATCGAGGGTGTGAAGACAATCTCCTCCCAGTCGCGCGATGAGCGCAGCCAGGTGGTGATCGAGTTCAAGCTCAATCGTGACGTGGACGCGGCCGCCAATGACGTGCGCGACCGCGTGGCCCGCGCTCTGGCCCGCCTGCCCGATGCGGCGGATCAGCCTGTGGTCGCCAAGGTGGATGGCGATACGCGGCCCATCCTGTGGATCGCGCTCTCGTCGGATGTCTATACGGGGATGGAAGTGACCGACATCGCGCGGCGACGCTTCGTGGATCGTCTGGCGATCGTGGAGGGCGTGGCGCAGGTCCTTGTTCAGGGCGAGCGACGCTTCTCCATGCGCGTCTGGCTGGACCGCCAGTCCATGGCGGCGCGCGGGCTGACCGTGCAGGACATCGAGGAGGCGATCCGGCGCGAGAACATCGAGCTGCCTGGTGGCCGCCTGGATTCCGCCCAGCGCGAACTGACCGTCCGCACCGATACGCGCCTCAGCCGGCCGGAGCAGTTCCGCGCCGTCGTCGTCTCCCGCCAGGGCACCGCCGCCGGTGGCGCGCAGGTGCTGCTGGGCGATGTGGCGACCGTCGAGATCGCGCCCGAGGACACACGCGGCGAATACCGCATCAATGGCCGTCCAGGCATTGGCCTCGGCATCCTGCGCCAGGGTACGGCCAACACTCTCTCGGTCGCCAATGGCGTGAAGGAGGAGGTGGCGCGAATCCGCACCGGCCTGCCCGAAGGCCTGAACGTGGATTATGGCTTCGATGAGAGCCTGTTCATCAGCCAGTCCATCTATGAGGTGCAGCACGCGCTGGTCACGGCGCTGGTGCTGGTCGTTGGCGTCATCTTCTTCTTCCTGCGCAGCTTCCGCGCCACCATCATCCCAGCCGTCGCCATTCCCGTCTCGCTGGTGGCGAGCTTTGTGGCGATGGCCGCGCTCGGTTTCTCCATCAACATCCTAACCTTGCTGGGCCTCGTGCTTGCCATCGGGCTGGTGGTGGATGACGCCATTGTGGTGCTGGAAAACGTCCATCGCCGCATTGAGGAGGGCGAGGACCCGCTGCTTGCTTCCATCCGCGGTTCGCGCGAAATCGCCTTTGCGGTGATCGCAACGACGCTGGTCCTGGTGGCCGTCTTCCTGCCGCTCTCCTTCATGCAGGGCAATGTGGGGCGGCTGTTTACTGAGTTCGGAATGGCGCTGGCGGCGTCGGTGCTTTTTTCGGGCCTCGTCGCGCTCACGCTGACGCCCATGATGTGCAGCAAGCTGCTCAAGCCCCATGGCAGCGAAGGCCGCTTCGTGCGCATGACGGAGCCGGTTTTCCACTACATGAATGAGGGCTTCCGCTGGCTTTTGCGCGGGGCGCTCAAGGCGCCCATCATCACGCTCGGCGTCTCGCTGGTGCTCTCGGGGCTTGCCGTGATCCTGTTCAACATCATCCCCAAGGAATTCACACCGACTGAGGATCGCGGCGTGGTCATCATCCCGATGACCGGTCCAGAGGGTGCGAATTTCAACTACATGCGCGAACACATCCTCCGCGCCGAAGCCATCGGCCGGCGCTATGTCGAGAGCGGCGAAGCGGCCAGTGTCTTTGCCGTGATGGGCGGGCAACAGC
This sequence comes from Acetobacterales bacterium, assembly GCA_038247025.1. GTDB lineage: Bacteria > Pseudomonadota > Alphaproteobacteria > Acetobacterales > Acetobacteraceae > Roseococcus. The sequence goes on along the minus strand of JBBRVI010000004.1, from coordinate 18,782 downwards.
GCCCTCCCGTCGGAAACGTCGCCAATATGTTCATCCGCCTCGCCCCCTGGCATATGCGCGAGCGAAAGGCGCAGGAGATCGCGGCCGAACTCTTTCCGCAGATGGCGGCGATGCCCGGCGTTCGCGCCTTTACACTCGTCCCGCCCAGCCTCGGGCAGTCGGGCTTCCAGCCGCCTGTGCAGTTCGTCATTGGCGGCCCGGACTACGACACGCTGGTCCAGTGGCGAGACCGCTTCATGGAGCGCGCGCGCACCAACAATCGCCTCCTCAACCTCGACAACAACTACCGCGAGACCAAGCCCGAATTGCGCGTGGACATTGACCGCCGCAAGGCCGCCGATCTTGGGGTCTCCGTCCAGGCAGTCGGGCGCACCATAGAAACCATGCTGGGCTCACGCCAAGTCGGCACCTATGTGGAGGGCGGGCAGGAATACCGCGTGCTGCTCCAGGCGCATGACCGCGACCGCGTCACCCCCTTTGACCTGCAGAACATCTTCGTACGTTCCAATGGCGGGCTGATCCCACTCTCCAACGTGGTGACCCTGACCGAGCGTGCGCGGGCGCAGACGCTGGCCCGTGCGGATCGGGTGCGTGCCATCACGATTACCGCCTCGCTCGCCCCTGGCTACTCGCTGGGCGAGGCTCTGGCCTTCATGGATTCCGTGGCGCGGGAGGTTCTGCCGCCCGATGCACGCATCGCCTATCGAGGCCAGTCGCTGGAGTTCCGCGAGAGTTCTTCGGCGCTGTACATCACCTTCCTGATGGCGCTCATCGTCGTCTATCTCGTACTGGCGGCGCAGTTCGAGAGCTTCATCCACCCCTTCACCATCCTGCTCTCAACGCCCCTTGCCCTGACGGGAGGGCTGCTCGCGCTGCACATCACGGGGCAGACGCTGAACATCTTCAGTCAGATCGGCATGGTGCTGCTGATTGGTTTGATGGCGAAGAACGGGATTCTCGTCGTCGAATTCGCCAATCAATTGCGCGACCGGGGGCTTTGCGTGAAGGATGCGGTGCTTGAAGCCTCGGTGGTGAGACTGCGGCCCATTTTGATGACCTCCATCGCGACAGTTCTGGGCGCGGTGCCGCTCGCCATGGCGACGGGGGCAGGGGCTGAAAGCCGCACGGCGCTGGGTGTGGTGATCGTGGGCGGCGTGACCGTCTCCACTGTGGTCACGCTGTTCGCCATCCCCGCGCTTTACATGATGCTCGCCCCTTTCACGAAGCCGGCTGGTGCCATTGAGCGTCTTTTGGCTGATCTGGAAACCAGCGCGCCGGTGATCCAGGACGAGGCTGCAAAGCTTGCCGCCAAGAATCGTCCCCAGCCCGCGGAGTGACGAAGCGGGCTACCTGATCTAGCTTTCCCCGCGATTCGACAGGGGAGAGACGGGCATGGCGAAGACGGCGAAACCGGCCAGTGAAAGAACCGGCGGGAAACTGCTCGCCGACGCGCTGGTGGCCAACGGTGCGACGCATGTCTTTGCTGTGCCCGGCGAGAGCTATCTCGATCTGCTGGACGGGCTCTACGATGTCCGCAACCGCATTGAACTCATCACCTGCCGCTTCGAAGCGGGAGCGGTCCATATGGCCGAAGCCCATGGCAAGCTCACGGGCCGGCCTGGTGTGGCGGTGGTCACGCGCGGCCCCGGTGCGTGCCATGCCGCCATCGGTGTGCATGTGGCCCAGCAGGACAGCACGCCTCTGATTCTCCTGGTCGGGCAGATCCCGCGCGAGGAGACGGATCGCGAGAGCTTCCAGGAGGTGGATTACCGACGGATGTTCTCGCCCATCGCCAAATGGGTGACGCAAATTGATGACGCGCACCGCATCCCCGAAATCATGGCCCATGCCTTCGATGTCGCCGTCAGCGGGCGGCCCGGCCCGGTCGTTGTCGCCATCAGCGAGGAGATGCAGAAGCACCTCTCAGCCGTGCCCGATATCGGCGCGGCCGATGTTGCCCCCGCGCACCCGGCCCCCGATGCCATCCTCAAGATGATGAAATTGCTCGCCAAGGCCGAGCGCCCGCTGGCCATCCTGGGTGGCAGCCGTTGGAGCGAGCAAGGCCGCTCTGCCATCCGCGACTTCCTGGTAGCCAATGACATCCCCACCGCCGTCTCCTTTCGCCGGCAGTCCCTGTTCGACGGAACGTCCAAGCATTTCGCCGGCGATCTCGGCGTGGGAGCGGATGCCGCGCTCGTCACGGCCGCCAAGGAGGCGGACCTGATTCTCGCCATCGGCACGCGCATGGGGGAGCCGGTGAGCCAGGGATACACCTTGCTCGATATGGCGGGCGCCGTGCCCCTCGTGCAGGTCTATCCCGAGCAGGCGGAAATCGGGCGTGTCTATCGCCCGGCCCTGGGCATCACCAGCGATGTGAACGCCTTCGCCGCGGCGATTCAGAACGAGCGCGTGAAAAAGCCGAAATGGGCCGCCTGGCGCAAGAAGCTGCGCGCCGCACGCGAGGCGCAGGCCGTGGCCCCCGAGTACGAAGGCCCGCTCAACCTCGCCCGCGCCTTGCAGGCGCTGGAGAAGGAGCTGCCCAAGGACACCATCTTCACCACCGACGCCGGCAATTTCGCCACTTGGCCCAGCCGCTTCATGCACGTCAAGGAAGGCCAGGAGTTCCTCGGCCCAACCAATGGGGCCATGGGGTACGGCGTGCCCGCGGCCATCGGGGCGGCTATCACCTACCCAGGGCGGAGCGTGATCTGCTTCGTCGGCGATGGCGGCTTCCTGATGACAGGGCAGGAGATCGCCACTGCGTTCCACCATCGCGTGGCACCCATCATCATGGTTTTCAACAATGGGATGTACGGCACGATCCGCATGTATCAGGAGCGCGTCTATCCCGAACGTGTTAGCGGCACCGCTTTGACAAATCCCGACTTCGACAAGTTCATCGAGGCCTTTGGTGGGCATGGAGAGGTGGTGAGCGCGACGGACGAACTTGTGCCGGCCTATCAGCGCGCCGTGGCGAGCGGAAGACCCGCTTTGATCGAAGTCCGGATGAACCCGGAGCAAGTCACCAACCGTGCCACGATCGCTGCCCTGCGTGCACAAAACCCTGGCGCCAAGAAGTAGGTCCGGTGGGAAGCCCCGGACCTTTCAGGGTCACTGATACCCGGAGGCCAATGCTCAGCGGCGGCCTGGGCGCTCACTCACCTGGAGTTGGACGCCGTCGGCGGCCGCGCCCCGCGTCATACGCGCATTCGTAGTGCGAATACGATCAGCAGAAATGGCTGCCGGATATGCTCGATTACCGCTGGCCGCGATCCACTCGCACTTCAACGCGGCGGCTTTCCACGCTGGCGAAGCCCGGGGTCGGGCCGCGATAAAGGATGCGGACCCGCGCGGTCGGCACGCCGTTCCCGATCAACTCATCAGCCACAATGCGAGCACGCAGACGCGAGAGCATGGTGTTTGCCTCGCGCGAGCCGCGCGGATCGGCAAAGCCAATCACAAGAACGGGAACGCGGGGATTGGCCTTGATCCGCTCGGCAGCCTCGCCGAGCGCCATCCGGGAGGAATCGTCCAGAGCGGCCGACCACGGTTCGAAGAAAATCGGCAGGGCTCGGTTGGGATCCACAGGCGCGGTCGGGGCAGCCACTGCCACGGGCGGTGGCGCAGCCGCGACCACTGGAGCCGGCGTATCGGTGCAGGCTGCCAGTGCTAGAAGGGCAGCGCTGAGCGCGGCTTTGGAAAACATGCTGGACATAGGGCATTTTCCTTCGTACGGCCGAACCGGCATTATTTTGCGTGTTGTGCATCAACTGGTCCATGCTGTCACGGGTTGACGTTGGGCGCTGGCCGGGGAACCCTTGACAAATGACAATTCCGATGGCCCCCGGCACCACCTATCCGCGCGATCTGCTCGGCTATGGCCCGAACCCGCCCGATCCGCGCTGGCCTGGTGGCGCAAAACTCGCCCTCTCCTTCGTGCTGAACTATGAGGAAGGCGGCGAGAACAGCGTGCTGAACGGTGACGCCGCCTCTGAAATCTATCTGCATGAAGTGCCCGGCGGTAGTCCGATGGTGGGTGAACGAAACCGTACCGTTGAGACGCAGTTCGATTATGGCGCGCGGGCAGGGGTATGGCGCGTGCTGCGGCTATTTGCGGAACGCGGCCTGCATCTGACAGTCTATGGCGTCGGCCGGGCGCTGGAACTGAACCCCGATGCCGCGCGCGCCTTTGCCCAGGCGGGCCATGAAGTGGCAAGCCATGGTTGGCGCTGGATTGACTACCACGCCATGCCCGAAGCCGAGGAGCGCGCTGAGATTATCCGCTGCGTAGAAACAATCGAACGGCTCACAGGCAAGCGCCCTGTCGGCTGGTACACCGGCCGCATCAGCCCCAACACGCGCCGCCTTGTGGCCGAGCATGGCGGGTTTCTCTACGACAGTGATTCATATGATGATGACCTTCCCCACTACATCGAGGTAGCGGGCAAACCGCAGCTCATCATCCCCTATACGCTCGACAACAACGACATGAAATTTGCTGTACCGCCAGGCTTCGGAGACCCCTTCGGGTTTGAGCACCATTTGATGAACGCCTGTGATTTCTTGCGTGCCGAAGGCGCCGCGGGCGCCCCGAAAATGATGAGCGTTGGGCTGCATTGCCGCCTGGTGGGACGCCCAGGGCGCGCGGCCGCGCTGGCGCGGTTCCTGGATCACGTGGTGGGCTGCAACGATGTGTGGGTTGCGACGCGCGAGGAGATCGCGCGGCATTGGTGGGCAACGCACCCGCCCAAATGAGCGGGTGACGTGTGGCGGGGTGAAAACTTCCCTTCGGTCAGGCTGAATCGTCAGCCGCGTTGGTCCAAAGGCGTGTAGTCCCGCGCAGCCGCTCCCGTGTAGATCTGGCGCGGGCGTCCGATGCGCTGACTGGAATCCTCGATCATTTCCTTCCACTGACTGACCCAGCCAACCGTGCGGGCCACGGCGAAGATGACCGTGAACATGGAGGTTGGAATGCCCATCGCTTTGAGAATGATGCCAGAATAGAAATCCACGTTCGGATAGAGTTTGCGTGAGATGAAGTATTCATCCGTCAGCGCAATCCGCTCCATCTCCATCGCCATCTCAAGGAGCGGATCATCCTTGATGCCAAGCTCGGCCAGAACCTCGTGGCAGGTCTCCTTCATGATCTTCGCCCGGGGATCGAAATTCTTGTAGACCCGGTGGCCAAAGCCCATGAGCTTCACGTCGGCGTTCTTGTCCTTCACCGTCTCGATGAAGGCCGGGATTTTATCCGGCGTGCCGATTTCGCCCAGCATCTTCAACACCGCTTCGTTCGCCCCACCATGGGCGGGCCCCCAAAGCGCCGCGATGCCGGCAGCAATACAGGCGAAGGGGTTGGCACCAGTTGAGCCGGCAAGTCGTACTGTAGATGTGGAGGCGTTCTGTTCATGGTCGGCGTGCAGGACCAATATACGATCCATCGCCTTTTCCAGGACTGGGCTTACAACGTAGGGTTCCGCTGGCACTGTGTTAAGCATGTAGAGGAAATTCGCCGCATAACTCAGTTTGTTTTGCGGGTAGACGAATGGCTGGCCAAGTGAGTACTTATAGGCCATTGCGGCAATGGTCGGGACCTTGGCAATCAGTCGGAAGGCCGCAACCTCGCGTTGGCGCGCGTCATTGATGTCCAGGTTGTCGTGATAGAACGCCGCCAGCGCGCCAACCACGCCGCACATGATGGCCATGGGGTGCGCGTCACGGCGGAAACCGTCAAAGAAACGCCGGATCTGCTCATGTACCATGGTGTGGTAGGTGACGTCGTTTTTGAACTTCGCGAGATCAACCTTATTTGGCAAACCGCCATTCATCAGCAGATAACAAACCTCGATGAAGTCGCTTTTCTCCGCGAGTTGCTCGATCGGATAGCCGCGATACATGAGAATGCCGGCATCGCCGTCAATATAAGTGATCTTACTTTCGCAGCTGGCGGTTTCACCGTAGCCGGGATCATAAGTGAAGATGCCGAGGCTGGAATACAGCTTGCGGATATCGGCCACCGGCGGACCAAGCGTTCCTGAAAGCAGCGGTAGTGACGTACTGCTGTTGCTGCCTTCGATCGTGACGGTAATCGAGCCATTGTCGCTCATGGTTGCGGCTTTCCCTCAATTGGTGGAACGCGAGGGACGTTCTCCGCCGCGCCATGTTGCATTGCAGTGTAGGCAGCTCAACGCGCTTGTCCACCGTCCAGCGACGACCTTGCAGCAGCATGTCCGCACAACCCGGTTGAGATACTGCTAAGACGCTGGGAGGGTGTCGCTCAGTAACCTCGGCGCCAATGGACCGGGGGCTCGAAGCCGCCCGCCCAGAGGCCACGTTGCGCGTGTCGGGCTGCGGCTTCCATGGGGGCGAGGGCGGGCATCGCACCGCCATCCGCGAGTGCCCAGCCGGCCGTGATCATGGCAGCGTTCAGGTCCACCTCGCCCGCTCGGCAGGCGCCCAGCGCGCGACCGAAACGGTCGCGGCCATAAATACGGCAATCCAGGGGCCTTTCGCCGACAAGGCGGGCCAGCTCGGCCGCCGCGGCCGTACCGCAATCATAAAGGCGCCCTTGAGCGTCCGTGCAAAATTGGCCACGCTGAGGCGCTTCAACGCCATATAGTCGCAGCATCCGGTCGCCCAGGCGCAGCGTGTCGCCGTCCACGATGCGAATTTGCGAGTTCGGTGTGGCCCAATCCTGGCTGCGAGGGGCGGAGCCCGCCAGATCGGAAGGCAGCCCCATGGCCACAAAGGCACCACCTGCGAGGGCGGTCGCACCAACAATGAAAGCGCGGCCCCAGCGGCGGGGCGATCGGGCGGCTTGGTAAAGTTTGCGTCGGCGCATAGGGATCGTGGTTAACCCAGCATGAAGGGAAATGGCAACCCGGTTGTTTCGGGATGTTACAATTTCAGCTCAGGCGATCCTTTCCAGAAGGGCCCCGCATCGCGCAATGCCTTCCAGGCGCTCATCGCCGCGAGTCGGCTGCCTTCGGCGCGCCCAGCCGCAAATCCCGTGACCGCTCCAATCGCGAAGCCGCCCGCCCCACGCCCAGCGAGTCGCTTGGCCAGCTCGCGCGCAACCGTCGCGTCATTGGCCAGGCCCAGCGCCTCCTGCAACGCTGACAGGCGGCGCGAGAACCGTTTCGTCGCGCGTCCGGGCCAAAGGGCCGCGAAGGGTTCGGCCGCATAACGCAGGCGCTTGGCATCCAGACGCATCTCATGCAGGGCGGTGCTGTCCAGCTCCTTCATCGCGGCGCCGGCGTGCTTGAGTCGCTTCCACCGCTTGCCCAGCAGCGTCACCGCAAAGGGGGCGAGAGGTTCCTCGACGACGGTGCTGGGCCGAATCATGGTGAGTTGCAGGCCAAGCCAGATGGTTCGGCGAAAGCCCTCGCCTTCGAGGAGACTGGCCAGTGCCATGTAGGCCGCGTCACGCTCATGAGTTGCAGTCGTGAGAAGGCGCTTGATACGAACGTCACCATCTAGGGCGGAGAGCGTGGCCTGACCGATCCCCGTCAAAAAGACATCCCAGTCGCGTGCGGCACCCAGCGCCTGCGCGAGATCCCGCAGCCGGGCATCCCAATCGCGCCAGCCTGGCCCGTCCACCACCCGCCGGAACAGTTTGAGCAGCGAGCGCAAACGCCTGATCGCCACGCGCGATTGATGGACCCCTCTTGGCCCTGCCTCCAGCCGGCAATTCGGCGTCTCGGCGAGGAGCACGTCCTGCAGGTGGGCCAAGGCTGCGAGGAACGCCGGCTCGATCGTCTCAGCACCCGCAAGCGTAGGCGGGCCAATCCGTCGTGCGCGGGGCGCGCGAGACTCTGTGAACGCCAGCGCCATCTCAGCAAGGCCGTGGCGCGCGGGCAGCAGCGGCAGGTCCTCGGCCAATTTGGCTGCCATCGCAAGCGTCTCGGCAGGGGGTCCATCCAGGAACAGCCGCGCGACACGTTGCCGCGTAACGCCTGCTTCCAGGCGCCCTTCCAGCCAGGTAACCCCCTCGGCCAGGATGGCGCGCCGCCCGATGAAGCGCCCAAAAGGCAATGCGGCCGGGTCGGCATCATGTGCCTCATGAGGAGGAAGAAAGCCCGGCCAGCAGAGGCATCCCTCAGGCGGCATCACATGAATCAGCTGCCAATCGCCGCGGATGCGCTGCAAGATGGGCGCGTCCTCGCCCTCTCCGCGGAACCACGTGATGGTCTCGGCCACCCAAATCGGCGCAGTCACCAGCAGTGGGTGTTTCGGGCAGCGCGTGAGGCCTGTACCCGGGGCGAGTTCGAGGATCAGGCTGCCACCTCCGGCCAGTCACGCGGCGTGAGGAAGCGGACCAGGCGGCCGCTGCCATCCTGCAATTGCCGCCACGCGCCCGCCACGGTGAATTCAGCCAGCGCCCCTGTGGGATAGCCCTCGGCCAGACGGCGAGCATGGTGGCCGCCCATCGCCGCACCGGTTGGCCCCATCAAGGCAAGCCCCAAATCATGCAGGCCGGGATTGTGGCCGATGATCAGCACGGAGCGAGCGGTCTCGGGCATGCCGCGCAACGTATCCATCAGGCGCTGCCAGGGCGCGAGGTAGAGGTCATCCATCACTTCCACAATCGGCAAACCTTCCATGGGTTGTGCTGCCTCAAGCGTTTGCAGGGTTCGCCGTGCGGAGGAGACAAGGACAATGTCAGGCGCGAGGCCGAGTTCGCGCATCTGGTCCGCCATGACGGCCGCCGCCTGTCGCCCCCGCGCATTCAGCGGGCGCGCGTGGTCGGAGAGCGTCGCGTCATCCCAGGAGGATTTGGCGTGGCGGAGCAGCAGGAGCTGGCGCATGGGAATGGGTTATGACACGGCAGGCGGCGCCTGTCCCGTCCCTTGCAGCGGTTCGATTCAGTTGCGCGTCTTCCGCTACCGGCCCAGAGACACCACCTCTGGCATCTTGAGCGACTGGAGCATGGGTTTTCATGGCGGATAGGGTTCTGATCATTGGCGCTACGGGCGGTATCGGCGCAGCACTTGCGGTGCGTGTCGCGGCGCGCGGGGCACAGCCGATCCTGATGGCGCGCGACGCGGACCGGCTGGCCGAGCTGGCTGCCCGGCTGCCGGGGGCAGAGACGGCAATTGTGGATGTGACCGACCTCGCTGCCTTGAAAGCCGCGATATTGGCGGTCGGCACGCCGCTCTCAGGGCTGGCCTTCTGCGTGGGTTCGATCCTGCTCAAGCCGCTGTCGAGGATCACGGAGGCTGACCTGCTCGATTGCTTTCGGCTGAACGCGGTCTCGGCCGCCATGGCGGTGCAGGCGGCGGTACCTGCGCTTGTGGCGGGCCAGGGCAGCGTGGTTCTGTTCAGCTCCGTGGCCGCGCGGGCCGGTTTCACCAGCCATCTGGCCATCGCCGCAGCCAAGGCCGCAGTGGAGGGCATGACCGTTGCTATGGCCGCCGAACTGGCCCCGAATGTGCGGGTCAACTGCATTGCCCCCAGCCTGACACGCACGCGCATCGCCGAACCGCTGACGAAAAATCCCGCCATGGCCGATGCCATCGCCAAGCTGCACCCGCTGCCCCGCCTGGGTGAGGGCGACGACATTGCCGCCATGGCGGACATGCTGCTCTCGCCGGCGTCGAGTTGGGTCACGGGACAGGTGATCGCGGTGGATGGTGGTCGCAGCACGCTGCGCACCAAGGCTGGCTGAGTTGGTCGCCCGGCGCGCGCTCCCTTTCCTGTTTGTGGCGCCCGCCTTGGCGCAATCCGGAGGTGACTACCGCTGGCGCGTCATCCGCAATGGCAGCGCCATTGGCACGCAAAGCGTCACCTTCACACAGCACGGCGCGGAGCGCGTGGCCGTCGCCGAGATGTTGGTGGTGCCGAGCGTCATGGGGGTTGTCGTCTATCGTTTTGAGCACCGCTACACTGAGGTTACTCGCGGGGGGAATTTTGTCTCGGTGCGCTCACGCCTCAACCGCAATGGCCGCATCACCGAGGTGGAAGCCGACGCGACGCCCCATGGCGTGGCCCTGCGCGGGCCAGAGGGCGCCCTGCAACTTCCTGCCAACGCTGCGCCGCTTTCCTGGTGGGAGCCGCAGCGTTTCGGCGGCGCGACGCCGGTGTTTGGCACGACCACAGGCAGGCTGATGGATTTGCGCTGGGCCCGCGAGGCGCTGCCGGGCGGAGGCGTTCGCTGGCGTACGACCGGCGAACTGGAAGCAGTATTGGAATTCGCTGCTGCCGGGCGATGGAGCGCCTATCAGGTCAAGGGCGATGACGGCATCAATGTGATCTATGAAGCCGCGTAGCCTGAGGCTGGTTCTGGGCGACCAGTGTTCGGTCAGCCTGTCTGCGCTGGAGGATCTGGACCCAGCGCGGGATGTGGTGCTGATGATGGAAGTGCAGGCGGAATGCACCTATGTGCGGCATCACCCGCAGAAGATTGTCCTGGTGCTCTCAACCATGCGGCATTTTGCGGAAATGCTGCGCTCACGCGGCGTCCATGTGGACTACGTCCGCCTCGATGACACAGCCAACACCCATAGCTTCTCCAGCGAGGTTGCGCGCGCGATCAGTCGCCACGCGCCTGACCAAGTGATCGGGACGGAACCGAGTGAATGGCGCGTGGTGCAGGAGATGGAGGGCTTGGGCGTTGATTGGCGTGACGATACGCGCTTCCTGGCCGACCTGTCCTTCTTCCGCCGCTGGGCGCAGGGGAAGAAGCAACTCCGCATGGAATACTTCTACCGTGAGATGCGCCGGGCTACCGGCCTGCTCATGGAGGACGGTCTGCCAACCGGTGGTGCGTGGAATTATGACTCCGACAATCGCAAACCCTTGCCGCGCGGTCTCGTTCCACCGGCCCCTCCGCGGTTCTCACCCGATGCCATCACGCGGGAGGTCATGGACCTCGTTGCTTCCCGCTTCGGCCATCACTTCGGTGAGCTGGAGGGCTTCAACTGGCCTGTGACAGCCGCGCAGGCGCAGACTGCGCTTTCGCGCTTCATCGCTGAGCGCCTGCCGCTCTTTGGCGACCATCAGGACGCCATGGCCGAGGGCGAGCCGACATTGTTTCACGGCCTTATCTCCACCAGCCTCAATTGCGGGCTGCTTTTGCCGCGCGAGGTTTGCGAAGCGGTGGAGGCGGCATATCGTGCCGGTCAGGTGCCCCTCAATGCGGCCGAGGGCTTCATCCGCCAGATCCTGGGCTGGCGCGAATATGTACGCGGCCTCTACTGGCTGAAAATGCCGAGTTACAAGGCGCTGAACGCCCTGGACGCGCATCGCCCTTTGCCGGGGTTCTACTGGACCGCAACATCGGGCATGCGCTGCATGGATGCGGCCATTGGCCAGACGCGCGATCTTGCTTATGCCCATCACATCCAGCGCCTCATGGTGACGGGCAATTTCGCGCTGCTTGCCGGCATTGATCCGGATGCGGTGAATGACTGGTATCTGAGCGTTTATGCCGATGCCTATGAATGGGTGGAACTGCCCAATACCCATGGCATGGCGATTCATGCCGATGGCGGGATCATGGCCAGCAAGCCCTATGCGGCAAGTGGCGCCTACATCAACCGCATGAGCAACCACTGCGCGAAATGTGGCTTCGACGTAAAGCGCGCGACGGGGGAGGGGGCCTGCCCGTTCAACTTTCTCTACTGGGATTTCATCGCCCGCCATGCCGGGCGCTTCGCCAATAATCCGCGCATGGCCATGCCGCTGAGCACGTTGCGCAAGATGGCGCCCGAACGTGTGGCAGAGCTGCGGGCGGAGGCGTCGAAATTCCTGGATAATGTGTCACCTTTGCCTTGACCGGCGCCGGTGAGCACGGTTGAAGCAGACCATCTCCGGGAAAGTGATTTTCATGCCGAATTTGCATCGTCGCGTCCTCATCCTTGGCGCAACTGGCCTTCTGGCGGCGCCGGCGTTGGCGCAGGGCTGGGCGGCCTCGCGCACCATCCGGCTGGTGGTGCCCATCGCGCCGGGTGGCGCGAATGACATCATCGCGCGGCTGATGACCGAGCGGCTGCAGCCCATCCTCGGCCAGACCGTGGTGGTCGAGAACCGGCCGGGTGCCGGCGGCAATATCGGCGCGCAATCCGTCATCCAGGCCGAGAAGGATGGCCACACCTGGCTGCTCACCTCGGCCAATGTGCTGACGGCCAACACCTACCTTTACGGCAACCGGATGCCCTTCGTCCCGCTGCGCGATTTCTTGCCGGTCACGCGCGTGGGCGTCGGCACGCTGCTCTGGGTGGTGAACGCCCAGCGCCCCTGGCGGACATTCCAGGAGCAGATCGCCTTCGCCCGCACCAATCCCGGCCGCGTCACCATGGGCAGCAGCGGCACTGGCACCATCAGCCACCTGTTTTTCGAGCGGGTGAAGCGCCAGACCAATGCGGACATGACGCATGTTCCCTATCGCGGCGGCGGACCCGCCATTCAGGACCTCATATCCGGCAATATAGATATGATGTTCGACGTCATGCCCGCCTTGCTGCCGCATGTGCGCGAGGGCCGCTTTCGTGCCCTCGCCGTGGGGAGTGCCGCGCGGGTGGATTACGTGCCCGAGATCGCCAATGTGCCCAGCATGGGCGAGTTGATGCCCGGCTCGGGAATTGATGCGCTGAACTGGTGGTGCGTGGTGGGTGCCACCGGCACGCCCGAAGCCGCCATCGCCACCATGCATGCCGCGATCCTGCGCGTCCTCGCTCAGGAGGAGATCCGCACGCGGCTGCTTGGCCTGACCATCCAGCCCACGCCGGACGCGACACCGGCTGCCTTTGGGGCGTTCTGGCGCGCGCAAGTGCCGGTCTGGCGTGACCTGGTCGAGGCCTCGGGCGCCGTCGCCGAGTAGCGCCCCCGCCATTGACCAGCACGGTGTGACGGGGCGAAGTTGTCACTCCGTCACGCACAGGAATCGCTCATGGCCCGCAGCCTGGAATGGATGAAGCTTACCGCCGCCGAGGTTCAGGCCGAAGCGGATGCGGATGCGCTGCTGATCATCCCCGTCGCCTCACTGGAGCAGCACGGGCCGCATCTGGCCACCGGCACCGACATGATCCTGGGCGGCAATGTCGCATTGGAGACGGCGCGGCGCCTGGTGGAAGCAGGGCAGCGCACGTTGGTCACGCCCGTGGTCTGGCACGGGCTGGCCGAGCATCATATGGGTTTTGGCGGGACGGTGACGCTGGACAGCGCAACCTTCCAGGCCGTGTTGCGCCATGTGGTGAAGTCCGCGTCGCGGCACGGCTTCAAGCGGGTGTTCCTGATGAACGGCCATGGCGGTAATGCCGAGGCGATCGGCACGGCGGCCACGGATTTCGCGGTGGAATTCGGCATCCGCGTGGGCGGCGGCACCTATTGGCACATGGTGCCTGAAGTGATCGCGCCGCTGCTCGACGATCAGCCCACCCTGATGCATGCCTGCGAAGCCGAGACCTCGATGGTCTGGCACCTGCTGCCCGATGGCGTGCGGCAGGAAAACCTGCAGCAGGCGCATGGCCCCGCCTCCTCGCGCGCGCCAGGCCAGCCGCCGGGGTTGCTGATGCGCCGGAGCTTCCGCGAGATCACGTCGAGCGGCGTGGTCGGAGATGCCCGCAAGGCCTCAGCGGCAAAGGGAGAGGCACTGCTGGCGGCCATCTCCTCGAAATGCGCGGAGCTTCTGGCCAATCCTGCCATCTGGGGCAGGGTGTAGCGCCATCTATTCGGGCAGGGGCAAATCCACCCAGGACAGGTGACCGCCCTTTCCAGAGCCCGTATCCATGAAGATCGCGCTGCCGCCGCCCCGGCCGCTGGTGGGCCAGGGCCTGCCATCGCGTGAGCGCTGGTCGTGGCCGCAATAGACGGTCAGGCCCTTGGGAATGCCTTCGACCCAGTGCAGCACGCGCTCTGGGTAGCCATCCTGCGCGGTGCCGCCAGTGACTTGGCCAAACAACGCGCGTGAGGTGATGGCGTCAGGCTTGCGGGCGCCCGCCTCGGGGTGCGGCGGTTCGAGCAACATCCCCGGATGGAAGGCTGCATGCACGAACAGCAGCGGCCCCAGTCGCCACCAGGCGGGTGCCTGGCCGATCTCGGTGACGGCGCGGCTGGCAAGTTCCGATCCGTCCGGCGCGGCATGAAGTTGCTCCATCGTTCGATGAGTCGCCTCAGGCGGGCTGCGGACGCGCGCACCGGTGAGCGCACGGCGCAGCTTGTGGTCGTGATTGCCGAGGAGAAACACGCCTGCCTCGTCATCCAGCATGCTGAAGGCCAGCCGCAGTACCGCCGGCGAATCCGGCCCGTAATCCGTCAGGTCACCGAGTTGCACAACAAAAAGCCCGGCATCGCCGGCGCCTGCGATGGCAGCGGCGAGGGAGGAGGGCTCGCCATGGACGTCGCCGACCACGCGAACGCCGGAGAAGCCACGGGCACGAAGCGAAGCGCTGTTGCGGATCATCCGGCAGCACGCATGGCGGCATAGGCGGCGAGCGCTCTGGCGCGTCCCTCCGCATGGGCAATGATCGGGGGCGGGTAATGCAATCCACGCCGAAGAAGCTCCGGTGCCTCCCAGGGCTTGTGCAGGAACTTGTCTGGCAGGCTGACGATTTCCGGCACCCAGCGGCGAACATAGCTCCCGTCTGCGTCGAATTTCTCGCCCTGAAGGACGGGGGCGAAGATCCGGAAATAGGGCGCCGCATCGGCCCCGCAGCCCGCCACCCACTGCCAGGAGGCGGCGTTGGAAGCGAGGTCCGCATCCACCAATGTGTCCCAGAACCAGGCCTCGCCGTCCTGCCAAGGTTGCAGCAGATGCTTCACCAGGAAGGAGGCGGTGATCATGCGGACGCGGTTGTGCATCCACCCGGTCCGCCAGAGCTGGCGCATGCCCGCATCCACGATGGGATAGCCGGTCTGCCCCCGCTGCCAGGTGCTGAGAAGCTTGGCGTCCGGGGCCCAGGGGAAACGCCGGAAGTTTTCCTGCAAGGGAAATTCCGGCATGTCGGGCCGATGCCAAAGCAGGTGATAGGAGAATTCGCGCCAGAGGATTTCCTTGAGAAATGTGGCATCGCCCGTCACCCCCGCATCGCGCGCGGCGTGCCAGACCTGGCGGGGGCTGATCTCGCCAAAGCGAAGATGCGGGCTGAGCCCTGAGGTGCCGGCAATGCCCGGCAGGTTGCGGTTGGCATCATAGCGCGTGATGTCGCGGAAGGCTTTGATGCGCTGGGCGGCGCCTGCCTCGCCGGGGGTCCAATGCCCCCCGAATTCGTCAGCCCAATTCCGGCGCGGCAGAAGGTCCAGCGCGTCAAGCTGAACCCCGGACAGGCCATGCGGGGTGAGGCGGTCGGGGGCGGGCAGGGGCGGCGGCGGCTCGCCCAGTGCAAAGACGGCGCGGGAGAAGGGCGTGTACACGGAATAGTGCTTGCCGGTGCCCGTGCGGAGTTGATGCGGTTCATGCAGCAATGATGAGGTGTGCAGCTGGAGCTTCCGGCCCTCTTTCGTCAGGTGCTGGGCCACCGTCTCGTCGCGCTTGCGCGCCCATGGCTCATACATGCGCCCGGCGATGACCTCGCTCGCGCCGATGCGTTGGGCGAGTTCAGGTATGATCCGCGTTGCGTTGCCGCGCGCCAGATGCAGGGCATGGCCCTGCCGTCGCAGATCAGCGTCCAGCGCGGCGAGGGAATGGTGCAGCCACCAGCGCTGTGCACCACCATGTGTCCAGGTACCAGGGGATTCATCGTCCAGGACATAGACCAGCAACGCGGGATTTTGGCCAAGCTTGGCGATGCCAGGGTTGTCGGTGAGGCGAAGATCCTGGCGAAACCAGAAAAGAGCGGGAGGGGGCATGTGACCAATGTGGTGCATGGCGCGCGCCGCGCAAAGGCACGCTGTGCAACCCCTCGGCGATGTTGACGTTGTTTGGAGTAGGGCCGCGTCCCGCGGCACTCCATGAACAGAAAGTCAAAGCCATGACCCTCCGCCGCCAATTTTTGTTGGGAGCCACCGTCGCCCTTCTGCCGGCGCCGCTGCTTGCACAGAGCAATGCCCCCATCAACGCCGGCCAGTCCACGATCCAGCAGACCAATGTGATTGATGCATTGGCCGCAGCCGGCAATTATGATGAATTCATCGAACTCGTGCGCCGCGCCGGTGCGGTTGAGACGCTGCGCCAGGTTGGCCCGTTCACGCTGCTCGCACCGAACAATGCGGCCATGGCAAAACTCCCTGCCTCCATACGCGAGATGATCGCCCCAACAACTGGCAGCGGTTCGCCGGGTAACACCGGTGCTGGCAACGACACTGTGCGACTGGCCGCCTTCGTGAACATGCACATTATCAACGGTCGCTACAGCAATGCGGAATTGATGGGCCGTGTTACCAATCTGCGTACGCGCAACGGTAACGCCGTGGAAATCAACGGTGTTCAGGCGCAGAACATGGCGGTCAAGATCGTCGGTGACAGCGGCTTCGGCGTGGGCGGAATCACGATCCCGACTCAGCCCACAATGGTGGCAGCGCAGCAGATCCTCTGCTCCAACGGCGTCGTCCACCCGGTCAGCCAGCCTGTAATCCAGTAGGCGAAAACGTCTGCCGCAGCGCTTCAAACGAGGCGCTGTGCAGGCGGTCCCGGCCAAGGAGAAACACGCGTTGGGCGCCACGCGTCAGTGCAGACATCGCCGGGTCCTTCACATCGAGACCGCCGGTGAAGGCGCCGAAGGCCGGCAAGACGAGGCGTTGGTTGGTCGCCAGGAAACAGGGCCGCGTGATCCCGCCGATGCGCGTGGGCAGCGTGGCCTTGGGATGGTAGTGGCCGCTGAATTCCGCTTCGTTGCGCGCCAAGGGTGCAGTGCAGCCGATGTGTCGAAAAAGCAGTGTCCCCTCGCGCCATTCTGCCACGCATTCGCCTGGCAATTCCGGTTGCGGCGCGGGGTCGTGATTTCCCGCAATCCAGAGTATCCGCAACGGCGCAAATAGACGCTTCAGCATGATCAGATCAGCCGAAGCCATGCGCGCTATCGCCCGATCATCATGCAGCGCGTCCCCCAGCACAATGATCCTTTGAGGTGAATGGCGGCGAATTGCGGAAGCAAGCCGGCTGAGCGTCTCACGTGTGTCATAGGGCGGCAGGAGGCTGCCGCGCACGGCGCCGGCACTGCCCTTTTCGAAATGCAGATCAGCAACGATGAGCGTTCGTTTGGCCGGCCATATGGCAACGCCACTCGGGCACAACATGAATCGCTCACCAGCCAAATGAAGCGGGGCGGCGATCATCGGCATATCCATCTGATTATCACTCGGGCTATCCATCATCGTGTGGAGCAAGGCGCTTGCTTGGCCTGATATTCAGTCTGATGATCCAGGTTGGGCGATTGGGGCGCGCGACCATGCAGCATTGGGTCGGGATGATGATTCTGTTTCTGGGCGTGTCTGGCCTGCCGGGTCGCGCTGAGGCCGCGATCAATGCCGGTTGGTATACAGAGGCACGCTTCCAGGCCGAAGGGCCACGAGGGTTGATGGGCCTGGATATCGAAATGGTGCGGGCGATTGCAGTCCGGGCGGGCCATGACCTCAACTTCACGCGCACCACTTGGCCGGAACTGCTGCGCGCCGTCGCCTCCAGCGAGCGCGATTTGGCGACAGGGGTTGCCTGGACTGCCGAACGGGCAGCGGCTGGCCAAATGACTGCCGCCTATCGTCAAGACATCAATGTATTGATCCAACGCCGCGGTGAAGGGGGCGGTCCGATCTTGCAAGACGCCGCGAGCTTGTTGGCCCATCTCCAGGCGTCTGCGTTTAGAATCGGCGTGATCAACGGTTTCTCCTATGGCGATCCCAGGTTGGACAGCTGGATCAATGACCCGGCTCGGGGCCCGAGGGTTCATCGCAGCAGCGATGATGCCACCAATCTGCGTCTCCTGCTGACAGGCAAGATTGACGGATTTCTCGCTGAGAGGCTCACGGTAGCCCAGCTTATTGCCGCCAGCATTGAGCCGCGCGCCGTCGAGGAAAACACCTTGCGCATCGTGATTCCGCTGCATCTCAAATTCAGCCATGCCGTGCCCTTTGAAACCGTTGCTGCCTTCGAGGCCGCCATCACAGCACTGGCCGCAGACGGGACGCTGGGTCGCATCGCGGCGCGTTTTCGGGCGCCAGTCCTGCTTTCGCTCACGCTGAACAGCCGCTGGTTTTTTGTCCTGGAGGTGATCGGCACCCTGGCAAGCGCCCTCGCGGGCTACCTTGCTGCACGGGCTGGTCGTTACAGCCTGTTTGGCGCCATGGTGCTGGCGCTCGTGACCGCCGTCGGCGGCGGCATCCTGCGCGATCTGTTGGTCGGCCGCCATCCGATCGGCGTCATGAGCAGCCCCATCTATCTCCAAATGGTGCTCGGGACAGTGGTTGTGGCCTATCTGGCGGGCCGGCTTGCTGAAGGTCTGCGTGGCTTCTCCTTGCCCGGCGGACGCTGGCGGGATCGCCTTTTCGACCTCGCCGATGCGATCGGTCTCGGGGCTTTTGCTGTGGTGGGCGTTGCGGTGGCCATTGGAACGACCGCGACCCCGCTCTGGATGTGGGGACCGCTGCTTGGCGCCATCACCGGTGCGGGTGGCGGCATCCTGCGGGACATTATTCGCGGGGGCGGCGATATACCCAACTTGAAGACCGGTTTCTATGGAGAAGTTGCGCTGATCTGGAGCATTTTTTTCTCTCTCTGGCTCGAACGGCGCAGCGCGGTGATCGAGCAGGAGGAAGTGTTGCTGGCCGTGCTGGTCACGGTGGGTGGCGCTGTGACGACCCGCATGGCGCTGCTGCGCATGCGCGCGCCCGGCCTGCCCTGATACCTCGTG
>JBBRVI010000003.1:0-41826 GCA_038247025.1 Acetobacterales bacterium | reverse complement strand
CAGTCCCGCCCCTTCGGCGAGGCTTCGCGCCGTCTGCACAGCGCGGCTTTCATTCCAAAACAAAGGAATCCGGCGACCGGAAGCAGCACAAAGCCCGTCAGAATGCCGGTGAGCGCACCACCGATGCGGGAGAACCAGGTTTGGCTGGTGGTTTCGGTGAAGCTGTGGCCGCCGGCATCTTTTCCGCCGGGTCAGGCATCGAAACCCGGGCGGGCGCGTCTGTCCAGCCTTGACCTCAGCCCCATGCCGGGCCATCGCCCCCAGCATGGCCGCTCCCCCGCTTCTCCTGCTCGATAACACGCGCTTCACGCTGGGCAATACGCCCCTGCTGCAAGGGGCGGGGCTGTCCGTCTCGCCGGGCGAGAGGCTCGCTTTGGTGGGGCGCAATGGCAGTGGCAAATCCACCCTGTTGCGCATCGCCGCCGGCGAGCTGGAGGCCGAGGGCGGCACCCGCTTCCTCCAGCCAGGTGCGACCATGCGGTATTTGCCGCAGGAGCCTGACCTCTCGGCACATGCCACGGTGGAGGATTACATTTTCTCCGGTCTCGGCCCCTCGGATGATCCTTACCGCGCGCGCGCCTTGATGGAGGGCCTCGGCCTGACCGGGCAGGAAGGCACCGAGCGACTCTCGGGCGGTGAAGCCCGACGTGCAGCACTGGCCAGGGCGTTGGCCCCCGAGCCCGACATCCTGCTGCTGGATGAGCCGACCAACCATCTCGACCTGCCGGCCATCGAGTGGCTTGAAGGCGCCTTGGCCTCCCTGCGCGGTGCGCTGGTGTTGATCAGCCATGATCGGCGCTTCCTGTCGCGGCTTTCGCGCGCCACCCTCTGGCTGGACCGGGGAGCCACGCGCCGGCTGGATCGCGGCTTCGCCGATTTCGAGGCCTGGCGTGAGGAGCAACTCGAATTGGAGGAGCAGGCGGCGCACAAGCTCGGTCGGCAGATCGTGCGCGAGGAGCATTGGCTCCGCCATGGTGTCTCCGGCCGGCGCAAGCGCAACATGCGCCGTGTTGGGGACCTCCAGGCGCTGCGTGCGGCGCGGCGCGAGCGCATCAAGCCGACGGGGACGGTGCTGATGCAGGCGGCGGAGGCTTCCTCCTCGGGCCAGCTCGTCATCACGGCCGAGGGGGTGGAGAAATCCTGGGGCGAGCAGCGCATCCTGCGGAATTTCTCGACGCGCATCATCAAGGGCGACCGGATCGGCATTGTCGGCGCCAATGGGGCGGGCAAGACGACGCTGCTGAACATCCTCATCGGAAAGGCGCCGCCGGATGAGGGCAGCGTGAAGCTGGGCAGCAACATCGCCATGGCAGCGCTGGACCAGCTGCGCGCGACACTCGACCCCAACCGCACCCTGGCCGATACGCTGACGGATGGCAGCGGCGACCAGGTGTGGGTGGGCGGCAAACCACGGCATGTCATTGGCTACATGCAGGATTTTCTGTTCATCCCCGAACAGGCGCGCACGCCTGTCAGCAAGCTTTCGGGCGGCGAGCGAGGGCGCCTGTTGCTGGCGCGCGCGTTGGCTGCGCCCTCCAATTTGCTGGTGCTGGACGAACCGACCAACGACCTCGACCTGGAGACGCTCGATCTGCTGGAGGACATGCTGGCCGAATACGCCGGCACAGTCCTGCTGGTCAGCCATGACCGTGACTTCCTGGACAGGGTTTGCACCGGGATCATCATGTCCGAGAGTGATGGCAACTGGCAGGATTACGCGGGCGGCTATTCCGACATGCTGAACCAGCGCGGCGAGGGTGTCGCGGCACGTAGCGCGGCAAAACCCCTGCGTGGCAGCGCGGCGCGCGCGGCTGCAGCAGCCAGCACCGCCCGCAAGATGAGCTTCAAGGACCAGCACGCGCTGACCACGCTGCCAGCAACGATGGAGAAGCTGCGCAAGGAAATCTCGGTGTTGCAAAACTGGCTGGCCGATCCGGCGCTCTACAGCCGTGATCCGAAAGGCTTCGACGCCAAGACGCGTGCGCTGGCTGAGCGCGAGGCCACCCTCGCGGCGGCCGAGGAGGAATGGTTGCGGCTGGAGATGTTGCGCGAGGAATTGGGCGCCTGAGGGTATCCGCCACACAGGCCCAGCCCCCGGCCCTGAGTTACGCCCGATATCCACAGCCGAAGGCCATGGCATCGCCCCTGCCCGCGGGCTAGACTACACTCACATGAACAGCATCCCCCCGCTTGGCGAGGATCGTGGCCTTTTTGGCCTCGGTTCCAGATTACCGCCTGCCAGCCTGGAGGCCGAGCAGGCGCTGCTGGGCGCTCTGCTCGCCAACAACAAGGCTTTTGAGCGGGTCAGCGAATTTCTTGAAGCCGAGCATTTCGCGGACGCCATCCATGGGCGCATCTACAGCGCGATCCGCCGCCGGGCGGAAAATGGCAATCTCGCCGATGCGGTGACGCTGCGCCATGAATTCGAGCATACGGGCGAGCTCGCCGAGGTGGGCGGCCCGGCCTATCTGGCGCAGTTGCTGGGGGCCATGGTCGGCATCGTCAATGCCGGCGAGTACGGCAAGCTGATCCATGATTGCTACATCCGCCGCCAGCTGATTGACCTGGGTGAGCAGGTGGTCAACCGCGCCTTCGGGGCCGAGCCGGAGCTCGAAGGCAAGCACCAGATCGAAGCGGCCGAGCAGCAGCTTTTCGACCTCGCCACCGAAAAGGCCAGCGAGGGCGGGGCGATCACCTTCGACCGCGCCCTGGCCCGCGCGGTGGATATCGCCGCCAAGGCGAAGGAGAATGGCGGCGGCGTCTCGGGCCTGGCCACTGGCCTGCGCGACCTCGACGCCAAGATGGGCGGGCTGCACAATTCAGACCTTCTGATCCTCGCCGGCCGCCCTGGCATGGGCAAGACGGCGCTCGCCACCAAGATCGCCTTCGGCGCGGCCAAGGCGCTGCTGCGCGAGGCCGAGGAGACCGGCGGCAAGCCTGGTCAGGTGGCGATTTTCTCGCTGGAAATGAGCGCCGATCAGTTGGCCAACCGCCTGCTCTCCGAGGCCAGCCGCATCCAGGGCGACCGCATTCGTCGCGGCGAGATTTCGCAACGTGAATTCGATCATTTCGTCGGCGTCAGCCGCGAATTGGCGCAATTGCCAATCCTGATTGACGATACGCCGGCCATCACGCTCTCCGCGCTGCGCACGCGCTGCCGGCGCATCCAGCGCACCAAGGGGCTGCGCTTCCTGGTGGTGGATTACCTCCAGCTCATGCGCCCCGCCGCTGGCACGCGGCCCGAGTCGCGCGTGCTGGAAATCAGCATGATCACGCAAGGGCTGAAGGCCATCGCCAAGGAGCTGGGCATCCCCGTCATGGCGCTTTCCCAGCTCTCGCGCGCTGTCGAGCAGCGCGAGGACAAGCGTCCCCAACTGAGCGATCTGCGTGAGTCAGGCTCGATCGAGCAGGATGCGGATAGCGTGAGCTTCATCTACCGCGATGAATATTACCTGAAACAACGCGAACCCAAGATCACCAATTTCCCCGATGACGCGAAGTTCCAGGATGCGATGACGCGGTGGCAGCAGGATATGGAGCGCGCCCACAGCAAGGCCGATCTCATCATCGCCAAGCAGCGCCACGGCCCCACCGGCACCATCCCGCTCTTTTTCGAGGCGGAGTTCACCCGCTTCGGCGACCTCGACACCGAGCATGCGCAAAGCTATGGCGACTGAATGGCGCATGGGCTTCTGACCATTGATTGCGGCGCAGTGGTGCGCAACTGGCGCCGCCTGTGCGAGATTCATGCGGGTGGGGCGGTTGCCGCCGTGGTGAAGGCCGATGCCTATGGCCTGGGGGCGGCACCCATCGCCACAGCGCTGCTGTCGGCCGGCTGCCGGCATTTCTTCGTTGCCACAGTTGGGGAAGGCCGCGCGCTGGGCCGGGCTCTGGACGCCGCCGGCGGTGGCGAGGGCGTCATGATCGCCGTGCTGGACGGCTTTCGCGCCGGTCAATTCCCGCGCCTGACGCCCGTTCTCAACAGCCTGGAAGATATCCGCGCCCACAAGGGAGCCGCGATCCTCCATGTGGACAGCGGCATGTCGCGCCTCGGCCTGCCGCCGGATGAGCTGGAAACCCTCGCCCGCGAGCCGGAGCTTCTGGCGCGTCTCGACATCCTGTTCATCATGACCCACCTGGCCGCCGCGGAGGACCCGTCACACCCGATGAATCTGGCGCAGCTTGAGCGGTTCAACGAGGCGTGCCTGAAACTTCCACGGGCGCGGCGCAGCATCGCCAACTCCTCGGGCGTCTTCCTCGGCCCGCGCTTCGCCAGCGAATTGGCGCGGCCCGGCGCTGCGCTCTATGGCATCAACCCCACGCCCGGGCGGCCCAACCCGATGGAGCCCGTGCTCCGCCTGGAGGGCCAGGTGCTGCAATTGCGCGACATCCCGCCAGGGCAGACCGTGGGCTATGGCGGGGCCTGGCTGGCGACCGGGCCGACCCGCATTGCAACCGTGGGTTTGGGTTATGCGGACGGCATCCCGCGCCGGATCGAAGGGCGGCTGCGGGGGCAATTCATGGGGCAGAGCCTTCCGCTGGTCGGCCGGGTCTCCATGGATCTGACCACCTTTGACGTGACAGCCGCGCCCAACGTCAAGCCAGGCCGCTGGATCGAGATGATCGGCACCGCGCAGGATGTGGATGCCATGGCCGAAATGACAGGCACGATCGGCTACGAGGTCCTGACCTCGCTGGGCAAGCGCTTCCGGCGCGAGTATTTGCCGGCATGAACCCATTCCTGGATTTTCTCGCCCTGATGGGCCGGGGATTGATTTCGGCCTGCCGTACGCTCGGCGGGGTTGCGATTTTTGCGGGCATTGGCGTTTCGCATCTGGTGCGCCCGCCGTTCCAGTTCCGGCAATTCCGACGGCATTTCATTGAGATTGCGTATTTCTCCCTGCCCGTGGTGGCGCTCACGGCGCTCTTCACCGGCATGGTGCTGGCGTTGCAAAGCTTCACGGGATTCTCGCGCTTCAACGCCGAAAGCGCGATTGCGAGTGTCGTCGTGCTCTCCGTAACCCGCGAATTGGGGCCGGTGCTGGCCGCCCTCATGGTGGCGGGGCGGATCGGCGCGGCGATTGCGGCCGAGATCGGCACCATGCGCGTGACCGACCAGGTGGATGCGCTGACCACACTCAGCACCGACCCGATGAAATACCTCGTCGCACCGCGGCTCCTCGCGGCCACGCTGGCCATGCCGCTGCTGGTGATCGTGGCGAATATCCTGGGCGTGCTGGGCGGGTTCCTGATCGCCACGGTCAAGCTTGGTTTCGTGGCGCAGACCTATCTGGACAACACCTGGGACGTGCTGGAGGTGATGGATGTGGTCAGTGGGCTCGTGAAGGCGGCGGTTTTCGGCTTTGTCATCGCGTTGATGGGCAGTTGGTGCGGCTACAACAGCCGCGGCGGCGCGCAAGGCGTGGGCCAGGCGACGACCTCGGCCGTGGTCGCCTCCTCCATCCTCATTCTGGCGCTGGACTATGTCATCACCGAAGCGTTTTTCTCCCGGTGACCCCGTCTGATCGCGGAGCGGAGCGAAGCGTGAATCAGCCGGGCAACGCGTCTGATCGCGGAGCGGAGCGAAGCGTGAATCAGCCGGGCAACGCGTCTGATCGCGGAGCGGAGCGAAGCGTGAATCAGCCGGGCAACGCGTCTGATCGCGGAGCGGAGCGCAGCGTGAATCAGCCGGGCAACGATACCCCAAAGATACGGCTTCGCGGCTTGCGCAAATCCTTCGGCGCGAAGCGCGTGCTGGATGGCGTGGCTCTCGATGTTCGCGCCGGGCATTCGATGGTGCTGCTGGGCGGTTCGGGCTCGGGCAAGTCGGTCACCATCAAGTGCATCCTGGGCCTCATCACCCCCGATGAAGGTCTCATCGAGATTGACGGCCAGGATGTGAGCAAGCTCTCGCGCCGCGACCGCACGGAGATGCGCGACCGCATCGGCATGCTGTTCCAGAATGGCGCGCTGTTTGACAGCCTGCCGGTCTGGGAAAATGTCTGCTTCAAGCTGCTGGCGCAGAAGCGCATCACTCGCGCCGCCGCGCGCGACAAGGCGGCCGAGGTGCTGGCCCAGGTGGGGCTCGCCGCGAGTGTGGGCGATCTCTCGCCGTCGGAGCTTTCGGGCGGCATGCAGAAGCGCGTGGCCCTGGCGCGCGCGGTGGCGGCCCAGCCGGACATCATCTTCTTCGACGAACCAACCACGGGGCTTGATCCCATCATGGGCGCGGTGATTGACGGTCTGATTGTGGATTGCGTGCAGCGGCTGGGAGCCACGGCCTTCTCCATCACGCATGACATGGCCAGCGCGCGGCGCATCGGCGATGACGCGGCGATGATCCACAAGGGTCAGATCGTCTGGAGAGGTGCAGCGCGCGCGCTGGGCGATACGGGCAACGCGATGGTGGACCAGTTCGCACGCGGTGAGCGCGAAGGCCCCATCCAGATGGAGCTGCGGCGCTGATGGCGCACGATAATCGGGGTTACGTGATCCTGGGTTGGGATGGCGAGGATGCTGACGCCCCCGCCCGCCGCGCCGCCGTGCGGGAGCGGCATCTGGAGGTCATCACGCGCTGGGTCGCCGCCGGCCGGCTTCATCTGGCCGTGCCGCTGTTTCGCGCCGATGGCAGCATCGCCGGCTCGATCATGATCCTCAATGACGAAGATGAGGTCGGCGCGCGGGAATACCTGCTGGAAGAACCATTTGCGCGGGAGGGCGTCTGGCTGAACTACCAGATGCGTCCCTACCGCATCGCGCCGATGAACTACCAGCCCTTGCCCAGTGACCCCACGCCGAGTGCCATGACCCATTGCGTCGTCATCGCGGAGGATGCGGAAAACTCGCTGGAGCGCCGCATGGCCGTGCGTGAGCCGCACATGCAGCGCGTGC
The DNA here is from genome assembly GCA_038247025.1 of Acetobacterales bacterium. Taxonomy (GTDB): domain Bacteria; phylum Pseudomonadota; class Alphaproteobacteria; order Acetobacterales; family Acetobacteraceae; genus Roseococcus. The sequence goes on along the minus strand of JBBRVI010000003.1, from coordinate 34,935 downwards.
ACGCCTTCGCCGAGCAGGGCGTGCTGGCCCTGGGTGGTGCCTTGCTGGGGGCGAAGGGTGAGATGGTCGGCTCCATCGCCATCACCCGCCACCCGACGGAAGCGCAAGCGCGGGGATGGTGGGCGCAAGATCCCTATGTGCAGCACGGCGTCTGGCAGAATATGCGCTTCTTCCCCACCCGCTTCGCACCGCTGCCTTACGCGCGGCTACCGTGCGGGCCGCTGCCACAGCCCAAATGAGCGGGATCGGCGCATACGCCGAGGCCTGGCCCGAATTCGCTGCGGGCCGGTGATCTTGGAGTGACGGCGAATGGCCTCGGCCTGGGCGCGCTGATCCTATGGGCCTTTCTCGCCCTGCTCTCGACGCTGGCGGCGGGACTGCCGCCCCTGCAACTCACGGCGATGAGCTTTGCGGTCGGCGCGGCGTTTGGGCTGGCCCTCCTCCAGGCGCGGGGCGCGTGGGGTGCCCTGCGCCAGCCCCCTCTCGCCTGGGCGCATGGGGTGGGCGGGCTGTTTGGCTATCACGCGCTGTATTTCGCGGCACTGGCCTACGCGCCGGCCGTTGAGGCGAATCTGCTGAACTACCTCTGGCCGCTGCTGATTGTGCTGTTCTCCGCGCCGCTGCTGGGGTTACGGCTTGGTCCGCGCAGGCTTTGTGGCGTGGCGCTGGGCTTTGTCGGCTGCGCCTTGCTGCTCGGCGGGGGCGCGCGCTTCCCGGCGGAGGCCTGGTTCGGCTTTCTTTGCGCTCTGGGTTGCGCACTGGTCTGGTCGCTCTATTCGGTCACGTCCCGGCGATTCACGGCGGTGCCGACCGAAGCGGTGGCGGGGTTTTGCGCCGCCTCTGCCTGCCTGGCACTCCTCGCTCATCTCGCGCTGGAGCCAAGTGTCATGCCCGATACGCGTCAGGCGCTGGCGGTGCTGCTCCTGGGCCTCGGCCCCATGGGGGCGGCATTTTTCCTGTGGGATCGCGGCATGAAGCAGGGCGACCCCCGCCTCCTCGGCACCTTGGCTTATGCGGTGCCGGTGGTCTCCACGCTGATGCTGATCGCGGCGGGAGAGGGTGTTTTCACCTGGAATGTCGCGCTGGCACTGGCGGCGGTGGCCGGCGGCGGCTGGCTGGCCGCCACAGCGCGGTGACGGCGGCTCACTTCCACTTTTGCCGATAGATCCAGGCATTGAGCAAAGTCAGGTTCCACCGCCCCGCCTGGTCATCGGCCCGGCCCTGGGATTGCCGTTCGAGGTGCACCAGCGTTGCGCGGTCCTCGATGAGGCAGCGCAGCCCCGCCTCGCGCAGCCGCGCGCAAAAATCGGCATCCTCGAAATCGCCGATCACATAGTCAGGCGCGAAGCCACCAAACCGTTCAGCCACCTCGCGCCGCAACGCAAGGCATGCGCCGGTGAGCGCTTCGACTTCGCGCAAGGCGGCGGGCGGCGGGCGCAGACCTTTGCCGGGATGCTCAGGCAAGCGCCAGCCGGACCCATGGGCGCTGGCCTCCATCCGCATCCCGCCATGTTGCAGGCTGCCATCAGGGTAGAGCAGCCGCGCCCCCACGGCACCCACATCGGCTGGTTCCAGCGCCGCCACCAGACGGTCCAGCCAGTCTCTGCCTTGCGGGAAGGCGTCCGCATTGAGAAAGACCACCACCCGCCCGCGCGCGTGCAGCATTCCCAGATTGCTGGCCGGGCCGAAGCCGCGGGATTTCGCGGGAAGGATCAGCCGCAACGGCAGGCCGAAGCGGTCCAGGCAGGATTGGGCCATGATCAGCGCCGCCTCGCGCCGGGGCGGATCATCCAGCACGAAAATGATTTCATCCCCCTCCATCCGGCAGGCGGAAAACAACGCCATCTGCACCGGCATCATGTCGAGCCGCCCGTGCAGGGGGATGATCAGGCTTGCGCGCGGTTCTGCGGGGAGCGTGCCGAAGCCACGTTCCTCCACTGCCATGGGGCGCGCCAGGCGGCGGCGGTTCAGCGCCACCAAAGCGGGACCGAGCACTTCGCCGAAAGCATGGTCCATCATCGCTTCGGGGATCCTCCCGGCGGCGGCGAGCAAGCTGAGCAACGCCGGAAGCTCTGCGGGCTCGGGCAAGGGCAGGGGCAGCGTGCCGACCTCCCCGGTGGCGAGCGTGACGTCGAGCCAGGCCTCGCCCAGCGGGGTGTTCATCGGAGCGCGCGCGATGAAGCCGCGTGCGCCCTCGGCGTCGAAATTCTCCGTGTCGAACCAGGCACCGGGACGCAGCGGCCAGGCGACCTCGCCCACGCGGAGGCGGATATCGGCGACTGCGCGCTGCGGATCGCCCAACCAGCCCTGGATCAGCAGCCCTTCGGGCGTTGGCAACAGCCGCGTCACACCAAGACGAATCGGTGCCGAGAGCCAGGGCAGCGTATCGCGGCCGGTGAAGCCGCGCGCCAGCAACCGCTCCAGTTCCGGCCGGGAGGGACCCTGGGCTTCCGCCAGCCGCCCCGCGAAATCAGAAGGTGGCGGGCGGTGCGCATGCGGTTGCCCGCGTTGTGGCACCAGATGCAGGGGGGGCCGTCCGGGGGGCAACAATTCCAACCCGCTCAGCGGTGCCTCTCCGGCATGGGCGACGGCCGCCAGGAGCCCCTTGCCCTCCGGCAGCGCGCAGATCCAGGCGGATCGCAGCGGGCCGAGCCCCTCATCGTCGCGCAAGCGGACGGGCACCGGCGCCGTGCTCATCTGCCGTTCCAGCACCGGGTCGGCGAGGCGCAGGACCAGAAGCCAATGCCCGGTACCCGGCAACCTTGCCGCGGCCTCGATGATCCCTTCGCCCTCGATGGGTGCGAGAGGGAGCGCTGGCGCGAAGGGAGGCGAAGTCGGGGAAATCTCGATGCTCGGGCCATGGCGCGGCAACAACGCCAGAGGCACGGGCTGGCCGGGACGGAAAGGCAAAGCTGCGCCGCCGGCCAAGGTGATCAGGATGCCTGCCGTGGTGAACGCGGCCTCCACATGCGGGGCCAGGGCCTCCTCGGGCGTCAAGGGAAGGCGCATCTCCTCCCCCCATTGGCCGCCCAGGCAGTCATTGACGATCAGACAGGGCTGCCCCTCATGACCGCGTACCACGAGATGCAGGCGGATATCCTCGCCCTGGTGATAATTGGCGCTTTCCGAGCGGGTGACCGCGCGGGCGGTGAAGCGGACGGATTGCGCGGCGGGGGGATGAAGCGGACCCTGCAAGCGTCAGATCCTTTCCGGAGGGGCGCTGCGCGCTGGCTCGGCCACGCATTCGCGATACAGCGCCATCAGCGCAGCACCCGAATCTGCCGGCGGAACCAGCGTCGCTGCCATGGCAGCCACGGCATCAGGCGCGGCGTAAAGATCGAGCAGAAGATGGGCCAGCGCCGTGGGGTTCATCGGGATGTGCCAGCCATCCCGGCCCGCTTTGACCCGTTCGGCCACCGGCCCTTCCGCTGCGCAGATCACCGGGCGACCCAGCACCAGGGCAAGTGGCGCGAGGGCGTAAGGGTCGGCATGCGGCAGAAGCATCAGATGTGCGCCGGCGAGGCGCTCAGGGCCCTGTGTCTCCAAGCTTGGCGTCTTCAGGCTTGGCGTCTCCAGGCTTGGCGTCTCCAGGCGAAGGCCGTTGCCTGGCGGCGATGCTGCGGCCAGAAGCTCCGCCGTGGCGGCAAGCAGCGCCGCATCGGCGGGAGTCTCGGCAAAGCAGGCGATCACCAGGAACCGGCCGAGCGGCGGCAGCGGGCTTGTGGCCATCCGGGGCAGCAGGGGCGGCCGCACCAACAGCCGCGCCGGATCCAACCCAAAGGCGAGGCAGGCCGGCATCATGCTCTCGCAGGGCAGGAGGAGCGTTGTCTCGGCGAGGAAACGCCGTAGCGGCGCGGCATGCAGGTAATCACGGGATGGGCCCGTGATGCCGAGCCGCGCAGCGAGATCACGCGAGAGCGTCACCAGGATCGGAACCTGGGGCAGAACGCGCCGGATGAGCCCGATGAACTCCACACCGAAGGGCGCAAGATCGTACAGGTGGACAATCTCCGGCGCCCCATCCCGAAGGAAATCCGCCAGATGGGCCAGCAGATCACCATCGCCCTGGCTGAGCTGCGTCGCGTCAAAGCCCGGCTCGGCCTCGGCGAGGAAGCTCTCCTCCTCAAAGGGCTGGAAGATGCGTCGGCCCGGGGGTGGCTCCAGGCCTGCCGCACCGCAAAGGACGCGCACCGAGAGGAGGGGTTCGGCCATGGTGAGGAGGCGCCAGGCGGCAGATTGCGGATCACGCTGGGGGGCGACCACCAGCAAGCGCAACGGCCTGGGAAGGGAGGGCGCGTCCTGATCCAGCGAAACTTCCTTTCTCGACCAAGTTGGATCACCATGTCTTCACTATCGCCAGCCGCGCCCCGGCTCAAGCGGAGCCTTCCTCGGCATACTGCCAGATGCTATTGGCTTTGGGAGAAAATTGGGCGCGAGATTGGTGAACGATCGGATGGATGGCAGCGCCGAGCGCAACAAGCCCGAAGCCCCAGCAGCGGAGCCCCGCGGTGAACTTGGCCTGACCCCGTCCCCCCCCACTCTGCGCGGATGGGCCGACCCTGATCCCCGCCTGCCCGAGGAACGTATCGAGATTGCCCTCGATATCGCAGGCTGCGCGAGCTTCATCCTGACCAGCGAGGCGCAGCAGGATGCACAAGGCCGCTTTCGCCTCACCTGGCCATTGCCCGCGTCGCTGCGCGATGGCGTGCCGCGTGAGGCCCGCGCCTTCCACATGGCCTCGGGGCTGGAGCTGCTAGGTTCGCCCCTGACGCTAGGGGCGCCACCGGGGGCTGATCGGCTTTCGTCGGAAGGGCTGCCGGCGGATGTTGGCGGCTCGGGCCAAACCGGATTGCACTGGCCCGAAGGCTTGGCGGGATGCTGTCCCGCACCGCTGCTCTCACTCCTGGCCGACGGTGTGGTTGTCCAAGCCACGTCGCCGGCCAGGTTGCTGCGCTTCGAGCATCTGGCGGAAGTGTCGCCTGACGCCGATGAATCCCAGGGACAATCTTTGGGACAACCTTTGGGACAACCTTTGGGACAACCTTTGGGACAACCTTTGGCACGCCGTGGCCTTCGCGTGCTGGCTGACGAGGTGGCCGGCCGAGTTTACGTTCACTTGCGCCTGAGCAACGCCGTGCCGGATCAGCCGGAGCGTTGGTTGATCACCGCCTGGTTGCCGGAGGCGACGGAAGCACAGCTCCAGGCGCGGTTCGACATCACCCTGGAGTGCCGGGAGGGGGAAGGGTTTCGCCCCCTGCGGCGCCTGCGCCGGGGAACGCTGTTCCGCCGCCCCTCGGAGCATCTCGTAGAATTTCGGCTCTCGGCCGACGAGGCGGAGCAGCTTGCGGCAGGTGGCGTCTGGCTGGCGCTGGAGGCACATCACGCGAAGGGCCTCTCCACCCATTTGCCCGAGCGCCTGTCAGCGGCACCTCTCACCCCGACAGTTTCGCCCCGCTTCGAGGACGTCCGGCTGGAGAGTACCTTCTCCCACGCCGTGGAATTCTTGCGCGTTCATGGGGAGGCGGCGATACAAAGCCATGCCCTGCTCCCCGGCCTGTGGGCCGCGCCACCGGCGAGTCGGCCTCCGGCTGCCGGCACGCATCCCTTCACCCAGATCATCCTGCCCATCTACAATGGAAGCGAGGAGGTGCGGCAATGCCTGCACGCACTCCGCGCCGCCGCCACCGGCCCCATACAGGTGGTGATGCTGGATGATGGCAGCCGCGAATTCACATCCGAGATGCTGCGCGCGGAAGCCCTGGCCGACCCGCGTTTCATCCTGCATCGGCGTGACATCAATCGCGGCTACACCAAATCCATCAATGAGGGCGTGATGTTGACCGGCGCCGAATGGGTGGTGGTGCTGAACTCCGATACCATCGTGCCGCATGGCTGGCTGGACCGGCTGCACGCCGCCGTTGCGGCGCGACCTGGCACGGGAATGGTCGGCCCGCTGTCGAACGCCGCGACCTGGCAGAGCCTGCCGGCGGCCAAACGGCCGGATGGCAGCTGGTCCACCAACGAGATGATCGAGCCACGGCACGTGGCGCAGGTCCAGGCCCTGCTCGACGAGGCATCCGAACGCGCCTACCCCGAGTTTCCAGTGCTGAACGGCTTTTGCACCATGATCTCGCGCCGCGTCTTCGCTACGGTCGGCCTGTACGACGAGGACGCCTTCCCGATGGGCTATGGCGAAGAAGTTGATCTTTGCCTGCGCGCGCGCCGCGCCGGTTTTCGCCTGACGCTGGCCGATGACTGCTTCGTTTATCACCACAAGAGCGTGAGTTTCGGCTCCGTCGCACGAACGCGGTTGTCCCGCGCGGGCGGCCTGGAGATGACGAACAAGCATTCGGGCGTCATCATCCCGTCACTGGAGCGGATGATGCAGGACAATGCGCCCCTGGGCCGGCTGCGCGCGCGCTTCTGTGACCTCGCCTCGGAGTTGGACTGAATATGGCGAATATCTCCTTTGTGCTGCCCGTCGGCGGCGGCGGCGGCGGAGCACATTCCGTGGTGCAGGAGGTCAATGCCATGCGCGACATCGGCATCGAGGCGCGGGTGCTGGTCAATCAACGCAATGCCGAGGGTTTCCGCAGCACCTATGCTCGCTTCCCCTGGGTGGAGGAGGGCGGCATGGGCGTCTTCGACGGCGCGTCCGAACTCGCCACGTTGGCGGCCGATGCCGATGTGGTGGTCGCTACCACCAACACCTCTGTCCATTCCATCGCAGCGGCGCTGAAATCCACGCGCGGCCTGCGCTTCCGCACAGGCTACTACGTGCAGGACTACGAACCGCTCTTCTACAACGCCGGCAGCACTGAACATTCGCTGGCGGTCGCGAGTTTTGCCGCGTTGCGGGACTGCCAGTATTTTGCCAAGACACAATGGTTGACCGGCATGGTCCAGGCGGCGCATGGCCATGCTGCAGCGCTTGTGGTGCCCAGCATTGATCACACCATTTATCGGCCGACTCGCCGCTCGCCCAATGGACTTCGTCTGGTCGCGGCAATGGTACGCCCCAGTACGCCGCGCCGCGCGCCCCGCCGCACCCTGCGCATGCTCGCGCGGCTTGCGGCCGACGAATTCGGCCCGGTCGCAATCGTCGCCTTCGGCACCACGCCGGAGGAGCTGGACAGCTTTGGCCTGGTTCTACCCAATGGCGTTGAATTGGCGGGACGGCTGCGGCAGACGGAGGTGGCCGAATTGCTGCGGACGAGCGACGCCTTTCTCGATCTCTCGGACTACCAGGCCTTCGGCCGCACCGCCGCCGAGGCCATGGCGTGCGGCTGCGTGGTGCTGGCCCCCGCGCTGGGGGGCGCGCCGGATTTCATCACCGATGGCGTCAACGGCTTTCTGGCCAATACGACGGATGACGAAGCGGTGGCGACAGCCATCCGTCGCATGCTTTCGCTCTCCGAGGCGGAACTGCGCTCTGTCCGGTTGGCGGCGCTGGAAGCGGTGGCGGGTTTCACGCCGGTTCGCGCGGCAATCTCCGAATTGCGAGCGCTGGGGCTTGGGTAACTACAGGCTGCCCGCCAGCACCAGCACCACGCCCGAGACAACAGTCAGCGCGCCGATCACGTCTTTTCGCTTCAGCTTCTCGTGCAGGAAAAATCGGCTGAAGAGCAGGGTGAAGATGATCTCCACCTGGCCCACCGCGCGCACCAGCGCCACCGGGGCGAGCGCGAAGCCGATGAACCAGCAGCAGGAACCCGCCGCCGAGAGCGCGCCCACCTGAACTGAACTGCGCCAGGAGCGGAAGACGGCCATGACCTCGCGCGGTTCGCGCACCACAAGCCAGCCGCCCTGCATCACCGTCTGCATCACGTTGGTGACAACGACGGAGAAGAGCGCCTTGAGCACCGGGTCCGCCCCCGGCAGCTCGAAATTGGCCTTTCGAACGCAGATGGCGGTGAAGGCGAAACAGAAGCCCGCCCCTATGCCGCACAGCGCGGCGGGCTGCGTCGTCGCGCGCAATATGTCGGGCAGGCGCAGCCCCTTCCCTGCCAGCGAGAGATACATGACCCCAAACACGCTGATGCCGATGCCCACCCAGGACAGTGCGGCCAGCACTTCTCCCAGGATGATCACTGCGATGATGGAGGCCTGCACGGCCTCGGTCTTGGCATAGGCGGTCCCTACGGCGAACCCGCGCGGGCCGAAGGAGGCGATCAGCAGATTCGTGCCAAAGATCTGGGTGATGCCGGCCAATGCGCAGAGCAGAAAGAAATAGGCCGTAGGCGGGCCAAAGCTGCCACCCATGAGCAGCCAGTAGCTGCCCAGAATCAGCAACCCGAAGGGCACGCCATAGAGGTAGCGAACCACGGCGGCGCCGTTCAGCGAAAGCGTTCCCCGCAACCGCTGCTGCAAGGCTGTGCGCCAGGTCTGGAACAGTGCGGCGACCACGGTAATGAGAACCCAGAGCGGCAAGCGCGAAACCCCTTTTCAGCTAACGCCGCGTGCGCCGCCAGCCAGGGTCCTCGACAGCCAGATGCGCAAGGCCGGAACGGCGCAGCATGGTCGCCGTCTCCGCCTCGGCAGCGGCCACGATTTCCGCCTCATCCAGATGCGCGAGGCGCCGGCCTTCCATCAGAAGCTCACCACCGATCACCACATCGCGGACATCTGCGCCCGTGGCGAAGCACACCACGCGCCAGACCGGCATGTTGGCCGGCACCATATGCGGCGCGGTGAGGTCCACGGTGATGAGATCCGCGCGCTTGCCTGCCTCCAGGCTGCCGATCTCGCGCTCCATGCCGAGGGTCGCGGCGGCGTTGATGGTGATCATCTCAAGCGCGCGGCCGGGCGGCAGAAGGCTGTCATCGCGCGCAGCTCGCTGGGCATAGCGCATCGCCTCGAAGGCGTGGCGAAACAGGTCTCCGCTGCGGTCGGGTGCGGTGCCGTCGCTGGCGATGGAGACATTCACCCCCGCATCCAGCAGCTTCACGACCGGGCAGAAGCCGCGCACGGCGGCAATCGCGGTCGGGTTGTGGACCACATGCGCGCCGGTCCGAACCAGTGTGGCGATGTCCTCCTCGGTGAGGTCGGTGCAGTGCGAGAGAAAGGCATCCGGGCCCAGCAGGCCGAACATCTGGTCTGCCATGGCGATGGAGTTGGCGCGATGGCCGTCCTGGTGGAAACGCGCCTTGAACTTTGCCCCCAGCTCGCGCACGGCGCGGCCCTGCGCCTTGATTTGCGCGACCTTCGATGCGTCATGCGTGGCCTCACGATAGACGGGCATGAAGGTGCAAAGCCGCATCCGGCCACGATCATGCAGTCGCTCGAACAGCAGCCCCATGGTTTCCAGCTGATCCTCGAAGCGGATGGCGCGGGTGGTGCCGTCCTCCATCACATAATCATGCGGGAAGGGCGGGCGGCGCGGCCCTACGGCCATCATATCGCGCACGCCGATCTCGGCGATGGCGCGCGCGCGGGCCTCGCCGGCGGCGGGTGTGTCCACGCGCATCACGCAATCCCCGCCGCCGAGCAGCGAGACGGCGGTGGTCACGCCTGCCTTCAGCCGTTCGAGTGCGGCGAGGCGCGCTTCGGCAAACCAGAATTCGGCGGGCGAGGCGCTGGTGTAGATGATGCGGCAAGCCTCGCTCCAGGCCGCGCTGTCACCATTGCCCAGCGTCTTTACCAGGCCATGTCCGGCGTGGGTGTGGGTATCAATCAGCCCGGGCAGCACAGCCTTGCCGCGCGCATCCAGCACGCGTTCGGGTGTCGGGAATTGCGCCGCGATCTCGGCCGCGGTGCCCACGGCGAGGATGCGCCCGCCGCGCATGGCGACCGCGCCACCTTCGATGACGCGCCGCTGCTCATCCAGCGTGATGACCACGCCGCCGGTGACGATCAGTTCGCTCATCGTTTGTGCTCTCCTGAAACTTGCGGTTCAGCCTCGCCGCATTCGCTCGGTGAGGGAAGGGGTTGCCGCAGCGTGGCGCGCGCGCATCTACGCAACAACCAGGAGATGCGCCCATGACGCCGCGTGCCGCAGCCTTTTCGCCCCTTGCGCTGGCTCTTTGGGCCTTCACACCCTTCCAGCGCCTGGCCGCGAGCGACCTCTATGGCTTGCTCAGCACGCGCGCCTTCACACAGCAGGGGCTGTATCTGAACCTCGGCTACTGGAAACAGGCGCGCGGCATTGACGAAGCCTGCACAGCCCTGGCCCACCTGGTCGCCGAGACGGCCGGGATGGGCCCCGCCGATGAGGTGGTGGATGTCGGCTTCGGCTTCGCCGATCAGGACATGCTCTGGATGGAGCGCTTTGCGCCGCGCCACATCACGGGGCTGAATGTCACGCCCATGCAGGTGCGGCTGGGGCGGCATCGCGTGCGGCGGCGCGGCATGGAAGGGCGCATTACCCTGCGCGAAGGCTCGGCCACCGCCATGCCCCTGCGAGACGCCTGCTGCGACATCGTCACCGCCGTGGAATGCGCCTTCCATTTCGACACGCGCGAGGCCTTCCTGGCCGAGGCATTTCGCGTGCTGCGGCCTGGTGGGAGGCTGGTGCTGGCCGATATCATCCGCGCCGCGCCTGACGCGAGGCCCTGGCGCCGCCGCTTCCAATCCGCCACCTGGCGGGCCTTCGCCGATAAATTCGCCATCCCCGCCGCCAATGCCGACCAGCTCGGCCCCTATGCGGAGAAGATTGGCGCGGCGGGATTTGAGGGGTTGAATGTCACGCCCATCACCGTTGATGTCTTTCCCGGCTGGCATCGCGCCCTGGCCGAGGACGCGGCTTTGTTCCGCCGGCTTCCCGCCGCGGGCCGGCTGGCCTATCGCCCCCTGCTTCGCCTGGATGCGAAGCTGGTTTACAGCGCGCTCGACTATGTGCTGGCAACAGCGCGCAAACCCCTCTGAGGAACGGATCCATGGCGGTTTATGATTTCACGGCGAAGCTCGGCAATGGCTTGGAGCAAAGCCTCGGCGAATATCGCGGCAAGGCGATGCTGATTGTGAACGTGGCGTCCAAATGCGGCTTCACGCCGCAATACAAGGGCCTGCAGGAGCTCTATGAGCAGCGCCATGCGCAGGGCTTGGAGATCCTCGCTTTCCCCTGCGACCAGTTCGGCCGTCAGGAGCCAGGCACGGATGGCGAAATCGCTTCCTTTTGCGACACGCGCTTCGGGGTCACCTTTCCCGTCTTCGCAAAAATCGAGGTGAATGGCGCCAAGGCCCACCCGCTCTATGCCTGGCTGAAAGCCCAGAAGGGCGGGCTGCTGGGCGACGGGATCAAGTGGAACTTCACCAAATTCCTGCTCAACCGCGAGGGCGTGGTGACGGGGCGCTATGCCCCCACCACCACGCCGGCCGCACTCGCGAAGGATGTCGCTGCGCTGCTTTAGACGCGCAGCGTGCCAGCCACCGCCGCGGCGTAGCGTTCGCTGATCTTCTCCCAGTTCAGGATGTTCCACCAATTGCCGACATATTCGGCGCGGCGGTTCTGGTAGCGCAGGTAATAGGCGTGCTCCCACACGTCATTGCCCATCAGCACCCGCTGGCCATCCATCAGGGGATTGTCCTGGTTGGGGCGGGTGGCGATGGCCAACGCGCCGGAGGGCGTGACTGTGACGAAGGCCCAGCCCGAGCCGAAAACACTCATGCTGGCCGCGTTGAAGCGGGTGCGGAAATCGGCCAAGCCGCCGAGGTCACGCGTGATGGCGGCCATCAGATCGCCCGTGGGTTCGCCGCCGCGGCCGCCCATGATCTCCCAGAACATGGTGTGGTTCGCATGGCCGCCGCCATTGTTGCGGATGGCCGTACGGATGTTCTCCGGCACGCGGGAGAGGTTCATCAGCAGTTCATCCAGCGGCAGGCGCGCGAGCGCCTCCTGGCCAGCCAGCGCGGTGTTGAGGTTGTTCACCTGGGCGCCGTGATGGAAGCGCCAATGCAGCTCCATGGTGCGCGCATCAATCGAGGCCTCGTTGGCGTCGAAGGCGTAGGGAAGGGGCGCCAGTGTGAACGGCCCCGTTGGCGGGGCGGCCGGGGCCTGGGCGAAACTGGGCCGCGTGATGGTAGCCAGCCCGAGGGCGGCGGCGCCCAGCAGCAGGCCGCGGCGATGGATGAAAGCCATGTTTATCCTCCGTTGGTGTTCTGGTGCGTCCAAGCTGATGCGCTTGGGCGGGTTGTTCAAGCCTTCTGGACAGGATCGGGCCCCCGCGCTACCGCGACCGCAAGACAATCCGAGGAAGCCCAGATGACCGAAGCGAGCAAGACCGCCAGCGAAGCAAGCCTGGTCCTGAACCGCGAGGGCCATGCCGGCACCATCCTGATGAACCGCCCCAAGGCGCTCAACGCGCTAGATCTCGGCATGATCCAGGATTTCGCAGCGGCCATCGCGCAGTGGAAGGATGACGCTTCAGTGAAGCTCGTTCTGCTTGAAGGCGCGGGTGGGCGGGCCTTTTGCGCCGGCGGCGATGTGCGCGCCGTGCGTCAGGCCGCCATTGACGGCGATCGCCCCGCTGTCGCCGCCTTCTTCACCGAGGAGTACGCGGTAAATGAGGGTATCGCCCTGTTTCCCAAGCCCTGGGTCTCATTGATTGATGGTGTCTGCATGGGAGGCGGCATTGGGCTGTCCATCCACAATGGCCCGCGCGTGGTGAGCGAGCACGCACTGCTGGCCATGCCCGAGACTGCCATCGCGCTGTTTCCCGATGTCGGCACCAGCCACATCTTGCCGCGTTTGCCCGGCGCCATCGGCACCTGGCTTGCCCTGACCGGCGCGCGGATGGCCGGGGCGGATTGCGTGCATGCCGGCCTCGCCACTCATTTCGTCCCGCGCGAAAGCTTTCCGGCGTTGCGCGCGGCCCTTGTGGAAAGCGGCGATGTGGGGGTGGTGGAGCGCTTCGCCGCCTCCCTGCCCGAGGCAAGCTTCGCCCCTCATCTCGCTGTGATCAACCGCTGCTTCGCTCAGCCCAGCGTGCTCGCGATCATCGCCGCGCTGGAGGCCGAGGGCAGCGAATGGGCCCATGCGCAGGTGAAGATCCTGCGCCGGATGTCACCGACCAGCCTAAGCGTCTCGCTGGAATTGCTGCGACGCGGAGCGGGCATGAACCTGCGCCAATGCCTGGATGAGGAACTCAAGCTCACTCGCACGGTGGTGCATGACCATCCGGATTTCCGCGAGGGCGTGCGCAGCGTTTTGGTGGACAAGGATGGCGCGCCAAGCTGGACACCCCCGACGCTGGAAGCGGTGGACCCCGCTGCCATCCTCGGCCTGTTCCGTTAGGCGCCGTACTTGCATGCCGGCGCGCGGCATGCGACCGGCGCGGATATATGAGTGAAGCTCCCGCATGCTGCGCCGTCTGACGCGCCATCCCGCCTTCCAGGCCTTCTTGGCGCGTCTGTGCTGGATGTATCTGGAGCTGGTCTATCGCACCACGCGCTGGCGCCTGATCGGCGGCGAGCAGATTGACGCCGCCTTCACCACCCATGGCACGGTGATTGCCGCCTTCTGGCATGAAACCCTGCCGCTGATGCCGCAATTGTGGCGCACCGGAAAAGCGCGGGTGGGCATTCCCACCGCGCATGTCCTGCTCTCGCGCAGCCGCGATGGCCGTTTCATCGCCGATGTGATGCGCCGCTTCGACCTGCAGATGATCCACGCCTCCTCCTCCAAGGGGGGCGCAGCGGGCATGATGGCGATGGCGCGCCTGTTGCGAACCGGCGCGATGATGGTCATCACCCCCGACGGCCCGCGCGGGCCGCGGCGCGCCGCGGCACTCGGTGTCGCCCAGATTGCCGCCATCAGCGGCAAGCCCGTGCTGCCTTGCGCGGGGCGTCTCTCATTTGCCATCGGCCTGAAGAGTTGGGATCGGATGGAAGTGCCCCTGCCTTTCGGCCGGGGGGTGATGGTCGTGGGGCCAGCCCTGCCCGTCGCACGCCATGCGGCAGAGGCGCGCCTGCCGGACATCGCCGCAGCGCTCGATGCTGCCTGCGTTGTTGCCGATGCCGCGCTCGGCCTGTCTCGCCGATGAGCAACACCTGGCACTTCGCCGCGCGTCTCGCCGCGCCGCTGTTGCGCTGGAACCTCCGCCGCCGCGTTGGGCGGGGCAAAGAGGAGGCCGCTCGCCTGCCCGAACGCGAGGGATTTGCGGCCACGCGCCCGCCAGGCCGCCTCATCTGGCTGCACGCGGCCAGCGTGGGCGAGAGCCTCTCCATCCTGCCCCTGATCGAGGCCCTGGCCGCAAGAGACCCGGCGCTGACCGTGCTGGTGACCACGGGCACCGTCACTTCGGCCCGGCTGTTGCCGCAACGGCTGCCGGAACACCTGCGTAGCCGGCTGCTTCACCGCTTCGCGCCGCTCGATGTTCCCGAATGGGTGGGTCGCTTCCTGGATGGCTGGCGCCCGGATGCCGCGGGCTTTGTGGAGAGCGAGCTCTGGCCCAACATGCTTTCCGCCTGTGCCGCCCGGGGCATTCCGCTGGCCCTGCTCAATGCCCGCATCTCGCAGCGTTCGGCGCGCCGTTGGGGCCGCCTCGCCCCCGAATTCGCGGGGCGGCTGCTCGGCCACTTCGCGCTCATCATGCCGCGCTCTGCCGAGGATGCGGAACGCCTGGCGGCGCTTGGTGCTCCCAGTCTGACACCTGCCGGCGATCTGAAACTCGCGGCCGCGCCCCTGCCGGCCGATGATGCGGCGCTGGCCGCACTGCGCGCCGCGATCGGGCCGCGCCCGGTGCTCCTCGCCGCCAGCACCCATCCGGGCGAGGAGGCGCAGATCATCGCCGCCAGCGCACTGGTCCGGAAGGGCTTCCCTGATCTGCTGACCATCATCGCCCCGCGCCACCCCGAACGGGGTGCGGCCATCGCCGATGCTCCACGCCGGTCCCTGGGGGCGTTGCCTGGCGCTGGTCCACTCTATATCGCCGACACGATGGGCGAGCTTGGCCTGTTCTATCGCGTCGCCAGCATGGCCTTCATCGGCGGCAGCCTGGTGCCGCATGGCGGCCAAAACCCGCTGGAGGCCGCGCGCCTGGGTTGCCCCGTCATCTTCGGGCCTGACATGGCCAATTTCCGGGATGCAACGGCCGCCCTCCTCGCCGCCGGCGGTGCGCGGCAAGTGGCGGATGTCGGGGCGCTGGCGGCGACCGTTACGGATATGCTATCCTTTCCCCAGGGAGTGGCTGCCCTGGTTGCAGCCGCTACCACGCTGGTCTCGGCGGCGTCCGACCTGCCTGGGCGCATGGCGGAAGCTCTGATCGCCCTGGCTGGGATGACCGAGCCGCAAGAACGATAGAGACCAAAAGTTCAGAGGAAAGGTCACAACATCAGCATTCGAGCGCCCGATTTCTGGGGTCGGCCCAAATCCAACGCGGGAGTGGCACCCTTCCTGCTCTCGCCCTTGGCCGCGCTTTATGCTGCGGCCACGGCGCGGCGCATGGCGCGGACCGGCTGGCAGGCGCCCATCCCCGTGATTTGCTGCGGCGGTGCGACGGCCGGCGGTGCTGGCAAGACCACGCTGGCCATGGATATCGGCCAGCGCATCATGGCGCGCGGCCTGGCCGGGCATTTCCTGCTGCGCGGCTATGGCGGTTCCGTGAAAGGGCCTGTGCAGGTCCAACCCGCCGATCATGACAGCGAGGCGGTGGGCGATGAGGCGCTGCTGCTCGCGGCCATCGGTCCCACCTGGGTCAGCGCCGATCGCGCGGATGGGGCGAGGCAGGCCGTGGCCGGCGGCGCTGAGGCCATCATCATGGATGACGGGCTGCAAAATCCCACGCTGAACAAGACGCTCTCCCTGCTGACCATTGATGGCGGCTATGGCTTTGGCAACGGTCATATCATTCCCGCCGGGCCCCTGCGCGAAAGCGTGGCGGCCGCCGCTTCGCGCTGCGATGCGGCCGTGCTGATCGGGGGCGACGAGACGGGCGCGCTCTCCCTCCTGCCCGAGGGCCTGCCGGTGCTGCGCGGAGACCTGGTGTCGGGGCCGGAAATGGCAGCGCTGGTGGGCGAGAATGTCTTTGCCTTTTGTGGCATCGCGAACCCTCGCAAGTTCTTCACGACCTTGCGCCAGGGCGGTGCCGTGGTGGCTGGTACGGAAAGCTTCGCCGACCATTACCCCTTCGACGCCGGCGACATCCGCTCCATGCTGGAACAGGCCGAACGCCTGAGCGCGATCCCGGTCACCACCCGCAAGGACTGGGTGCGCATTCCGCCAGAATTCCAGAACCGCGTGAGCGTGGTGAGCGTGACGCTGCGCTGGGATGATCCGGCGCAGGTGGAAGCCTTGCTGGACCGCGCCTTGATGCGCCCAGCTTAACGGCCGGACTTCACCGCCGCCGCCCTTCGTTCAACAGCAGCAGCGCCATCAATGCGAGCCCCAAGGTGGCCATGATGGCGATGGCGCTGCGCGGCCCCAGCCCGTCAGCCAGCGCGCCGATGGCCAGCACGCCAAACGGCCCCATCCCGATGCACGTCGTCACCAGCCCCAGCACGCGGGAGCGCATCTCAGGGGGCGCGGCGGTCATCACCACCGAGGTCTGCATCGCGGCAAAGCGCGCGGTGCCCAATCCGCCCAGCGCCAGCAGCAGCCAGGCCAGGGTGTAGCCCTCGGCGAAGGCCACCATGACCAGCAGCCCGAGGAACAGCGCGGAGCCGATCACCAGCGGCGTGGCGTCCGGTGGCGTGCGACGCCCCAGCGCGATCCATAGCCCGCCCAGCAGTGCTCCGAAGGGCTCGGCCGCGGCCAGCAGCCCGATGGCGCTGCCTGAGGCCGCGAAGGCCAGGCTGCCAAAGGCCGGCAGGATCGAGTTGTAGCTGAAGGCGAAGACATTCATCACCAATGTGACGCCCAGCACCAGCCGAAGCGGGCGCAGGCCAAGCACAAGACGGAACGCCTCACCGATGCCGCCCAAGGGATTGCCCGAACTGGCCCGGCGCGGCGGCGCGGTGACCTGCCAGGCCAGCCGCAGCGCCCACAGATGCAGCGCGCAGGCAATGGCCGCCGCCACCGCAAGTCCGGTGAACTGGAACAGCACGCCGCCCAGCAAGGGGCCGATGGCGCGGGTGGTGCTGCCCGTCAGCGTATCCAGCGCCACGGCGGGCACGAGGTCTGCCGGGGGTGCGGCATCGGCGGCCATGCGTCGGCGCGTGGCCATTTCGCCCGCCCAGGCCAGCCCCGCCAACAGCCCTTGCAGCATGAGGTGCCAGGGTTCCAGCCACCCCAGCGCGGCGAGCAGCGCGACGGACCCAGCACCCAGCGCCGAACTCATCTGCAAGGCGATGAGCAGGCGCCGCCTGTCGAGCCTTTCGGCCAGGGCGCCGGCAATGGCGCCCAGCAGCATCATCGGCAGCGCGCGCATCATCGCCACGGCAGAAACCGCCAGCGCCGAGCCCGTCATCTCATAGGTCCAGAGCGTGGCGGCCAGCAGCTCCAGCCAGCGCATCGCATTGGCGATCCCGCCCAGCAGCCACAGCCGCCGGTAATCCGGAGTGCGCAGCAGGCGCAGCAAGGTCGCTGTGTCAGGCCGGGCCATGCGGCTTGGAGGTCATGCGTTTCCACCTGTTTTGTTGCAGCGATCCTGCGGGCGGGTCAGCTGCGAGGGAAGAGGTGGCGGGAGAGAAACCTCGCCGGGTTGCCACCCAAGGATCGCGTCCCCGCCAAGTCCGACCGGGCGCAAGCGGTTGGGTGAGGTGTTCCTCCGCCACGGCCCGCGCTAGACTGATCGCATGACATCCACCCCCCAGGAGGAGGCGCGCGCCGCCCTCGATGCCGCAGGCCAATTGCCTGATGCGGAGCTCGACATCGGCGCCGTGGCCCTGCAATTCGCCCGCATTGACGCACCCGACGCCGATTGGCGGGGCGCGCAGGCATTGCTCAGCCGCATCGCCCGCCGCGCGGTGCAGCGCGCCGCCCAGGATGAGCTGGCCGACGGCGGTGACACTGCCCGCCGCCGCGCCTTGCTGGCCGAACTGCTCCACGGCGAATTCGGCTTCTCCGGCGATGGCGAAACCTATGACGACATGGCCAACGCCAACCTCATCCATGTGCTGGAGCGCCGGCAGGGCCTGCCTGTGGCGCTGGGCGTGCTCTGGCTGCACGCTGCCGAGGCTGTGGGCTGGGGCGCGCATGGGTTGAACGCGCCTGGGCATTTCCTGCTCGCACTTCAACACGCGCGGGGGCAGATCGTGCTCGATGTTTTCGCCGGGGGGGTGCAGCTTCAGCCGCCCGAGCTGCGCAGCCTGATCAAGCGCGTTTCCGGCGAGCAGGCGGAGCTTCGCCCAGGTATGCTGGCGCCCATGAGCAAATGCGATGTGCTGCTGCGCCTGCAGAACAACATCAAGCTGCGCCGGTTGCAGGCCAATGATCTGGAGGGAGGGCTGGCCGCCGCGCGGGACATGTTGCGCATCGCTCCCAAAGAGGCGGGGCTGTGGCGGGAAGCCGGGCTGATCGAACACCGGCTGGAGCGCATCGGTGCCGCCCTGGCCAGCCTGGAGAAGGCTCTGGAGATCGAGCCGACGGGTCCGGCGGCGGCGCGCATTCGTGGTCTGGTGGAAGAATTGCGCAACCGGCTCAACTGAAGCTCTCCGGCAGCGTCAGCGCCGCTTGCCAGGGTCCAATGTCAAAGCTGCAGGTCGGTGGGGGGCTTTAACGCTTCGTTGACCTCTCGCGCGCAGAATTAGCTCGGCCGGCATCATTGGCCGCAGCAATCGGCAGGCGGCGCGTCCTGCCCAGAGAGAAAAGCTCCTCGCCCATGCTCCAGCCGCTCCAACGCCTCAGCTATTTCAGCAAGAACCTGCTGCGCGGTCCATCCTGGCGGGTCCGGGCTGAGCTGGACCAGTTGCTGGAACGAGCCCGGGTGCGCAACCGATATTTCCGGATCACGGGCGCGCTGCTGTTCAATGATGACTGCTTCGCGCAGGTCCTGGAGGGCGAGGCGGAGGACCTCGATTTCGTGTTCCATTCCATCCAGGCGGATTCCCGGCATTGCAACGTAACCTTGCTGCAGCGCGAGGCCATCAGCGAACGCGCCTTTGGCGATTGGGCGATGGATTTCATTGATGCCGAGCCGGTGCGCGCCCCACCAGGTGCGACCCACGGCGAGACATTGTTCGAGCGCCTGGCCACCGTGGTGCATGGTGGCGCGTGAGGCGCTGCCTTATCCGCCCACCGCGCGCCCGGCCCTGTGGCGGCGCATGAGCCAAAGGCCCAACCCCACGCTCACCGCCAGCAACAGCCCCGACAGCACGAGCTGCCAGGTGCCATCCACGCGCACCCCCTTGCCCAGCAGCGCAAAGATCACCGTCTGGGGGAGGTAACCCAGCGCTGAGGCCGCGAGGAAGGGCACGGCCGGGATCGCCGACATGCCTGCCAAAAGGTTGAGCGCGAGGTTGCTGCCCACCGGGAAAAGCCGCAATGCAAGCGCCGCCCCGAAGGGGTTCTCCCGCAGCGTCTCCACCACTGGCCGCAAGCGCGGGCCGAACCGCCCGGCGAGGCGCCGCTCCGCCCAGGCGTGCCCCACGGCACCGGCCCAGAAGAATGCCACCGCGCATCCCAGAAGCTGCGCTGCCAGGGCCACGCCCACGCCGACCACCGTCCCGAAGGCGTAGCCGGCGAGGAAGGCGACCGCCTGGCGCGGCACCCCCACCGCCGTGGCGGCCGCCCCGGCCAGCAGAAACAGCGTCTCGCCCAGCAGCCCCTGGTCGCGGATGTAAAGGTCCACCCATTCGGTGCCTGGCGCTGCGCCCGTCGCGCGCAGCAGAAAGCCGCCCAACGCGAGGCCGGCCACCATCAGCAGCAGTTTGCCAATGGCTTGCGGGCTCACGGCTCCTCGATCTCGGGCCGGCGGCCCCGGCGCTGCAACCAGGCGACGCCGAGAAGGTCGAAGATGCTCACCGCCAGCCGGTCCAGCGTGCCGTAGTTCGAAGCGCCGCACAGCCTTGGGCGATGGTTCACCGGCTCGCTCAGCACCAGTGCCCCGCCGCGCAGCGCAAGGGCGGGAAGGAAGCGGTGCATGTGGTCGAAATGCGGCATGGCGAGAAAGAGCGTGCGTGGAAAGAGCTTCAAGCCGCAGCCGGTATCGGGGGTGGCATCGCGCAGCAGCGCCGAACGAATGCCATTGGCCAGGCGGGATGATCGCCGCTTGATCCAGGAATCCTGCCGATGCACGCGGTGCCCGGCGACCATCACGGCACCGGCCTCGTTTTCCGCGCGGGCCAGCATCCGCGGAATATCGGCTGGGTCGTTCTGGCCGTCGCCGTCCAGGGTCGCGATCCAGGTACCGGTCGCGGCCTTGATGCCTGTCATGATGGCTGCGGATTGCCCGCAGCTCACGCGGTGGCGCAGCCAGCGCAGCGGCGCTCCACTGGCGGCAATGCCGGCAAGAACGCCCTGCGTGCCGTCTGTCGAGCCGTCATCCACATAAATGATTTCATGCGAGATCCCGGCCAGTGCGGCCTCGATCTCAGCGACCAGGGGGGCGATGTTGGGGGCCTCGTTCCGCACGGGAATGACGACCGAAACCTGCGGTGCGGCGGACATCGCCCGGCGTTAGCGGAGGGCGTCCCATGCCACAAGCCCGCGTGCCAGTGCGAAATCGTCACGCCGGTGGCTTCAACCGCCGGTTTTGCTATTATGTAGGGGTCATGCCCTTCGATGCCCGCAGCTTCCCCGATCTCTCACCCGCTTCCGGCCCCTCGCGCCGTGGGGCTCGAGCCAATTCCCGCGCGGTGGCATATTGGCTGCTGACTGTCGCGGGGCTGATCTGGGTGATGGTGGCATTGGGCGGCGCCACACGGCTCACCGGCTCGGGCCTGTCCATCATGGAGTGGGCGCCGCTTGCGGGCATCCTCCCGCCGCTCAGCCAGGCGGAATGGCAGCGGCTCTACGACCTCTACCGCACCATCCCGCAATACCAGCTTCAGAATGCCGGCTTCGGCATGGAGGGGTTCCAGCGCATTTTCTGGCTGGAATGGGGGCATCGCTTCTGGGGAAGGCTGATCGGCCTCGCCTATCTGGTGCCGTTCCTTTGGTTCTGGTGGCGCGGGGCCATTCCGCGCGGGCTGATGCCGCGGCTGGGCCTGCTATTTTTATTGGGTGGCATGCAGGGGGCGATCGGGTGGTTCATGGTGGCCTCGGGCTTCGATGCGGATCGCACAGCCGTCTCGCCTTACCGGCTCGTCGTGCACCTCTCCATGGCTTTCGTGCTCTTTGGCGTGATTCTGTGGACGGCGCTGAGCCTGCTGCGGCCAGAGCGGATGCCCGGCGTGCCCGGGCAGAACAATGTCAGGCGGCAGGTGGTGGTGGCGTTCTGGCTTGCTGCCGTCACCATGCTGGCGGGCGGCTTCGTGGCCGGCATCCGTGCGGGTTTCTCCTACAACAGCTTCCCGCTGATGGATGGCCAATGGATCCCGTCGGGCTACCTGGACCTGGAACCTGTCTGGAGGAATCTGACCGCGAACATCGCGGCCGTGCAGTTCAACCACCGGCTTCTGGCCACGCTTACCTTGCTGGCCGCCTTGGGCGCTGGCCTGGCCGCATGGCGCCGCCTGCCTGACGGGTTCGCGCGTCGCGCCGCCCTGGCGATGGTGGGCGTAATCCTCCTGCAATATGCGCTGGGCATCGTCACCTTGCTGCATGTGGTGCCCGTCTCGCTGGGCACGCTACACCAGGCGCTGGCTGTGGGCGTGCTGGCGGCGGGGCTCTGCGCCTGGCACGCGCTGCGCGAGCACACCCCACCTCCATGAATGTAAACATTCTGCCCGATCCGCGATTTGCTATCCTGGCAGCGCTGCCCGTGGCGATGATGGGCTTCTCGGCGGGCGGGGCACTCGTATTCGTTTCGGCCGAAATGCGCTCGCTGCTCCGGTTGGACCTGGAACCGCTGCGAGAGGGAACGCTGCTCCCCGAAGTTCTGCGTGTGCTCGCCTTGCGCGGCGCGCTCGGAGCCGGAGATCCTGACGCACGGCTGGCTGAGGTCCTGGCGCTGGATCTCAGCACTGCGCAAAGGCGCTTGCTGCGTTACGCGGAGGGGCGGGGGTTGGACCTGCGCATAGCCCCTCTGCCGGGCGGTGGCCATGTCGTGACGCTGAGCGATGTGAGCGAGCATCTTCAGGCCCGTGAGGCGGCTGACCGCGAGGCCCGCGCCATTTCCGATTTGCTGTCGAGGCTGAACAACGGCGTCGGGCAATTCGATGCGCAGCGACGGTTGGTGCGCAGCAACCCTGCCTATGCCCGGCTGCTCGGGCTGGAGCCAAATGCGGTGCATCTGGGCATGCCGGTCAGCGAGATCATGGCGCGCCAGCGAGAAGTGGGCGAGCTCGACGCCACTTTTGCGGCCCTGGCTGCGGCCGACCTGACGGAGCGTTCCGTCAGCCAGCCCTGGCGGCATGAGCGCACGCGGCCCAATGGCCGAACGATGCGCATTGACAACCAACCCATGCCCGATGGCGGCTGGCTGGCCGAGATCTTCGATATCACGGAAACCCACCAGGCCAAGCAGGATGTGCGCCGCCGTATGTCTTTCCAGGATGCGCTGCTGGAGGCGCTGCCCGTGGGTGTTGCGGTCTATGGCCCCGATCGTATGGCAACACGCATAAACCCGGCCTATAATCGCATCATGGCGCACAGCCCTGCGCATCTGGGCGAGGATCTCGGCGACATCCTGATGCGCCGGGCCCTGGCAGGCGAATTCGGCGACTGCGACCCCGAGGCCGAGGTGGCCCGCCGCCTCTCCAACGTGAAAACCGTCCAGGGTTTTGAACGCCGCAGCTCCGAAGGCGTGGCGACCATCCATCGCAGCGTGCCCCTGCCCGATGGCGGGCACGCCATGGTGGTGCTGGATGTCACCGCGCTGCACACCGCCCAGGCAGAAGCGCGCGAACGCGCCGAGATCCTGAATCAGATGATGGAGAGCACACGGCATGGCGTGGCCATGTTCGATGCGCAAGGCACCGTCATCGCGGCCAATCGTCTCGCCGGCGAATTCTGTGGCCTGCCGGCCGATGCCTTTGTGCGCGGTGTGAATATCGGCGATTTGCGCGCCCTGCAGGTGTCGCTCGGCGTGCATGGCGACCGGGTGAGCGCTGACCGCTTCCTCGCCGAGCGCATTGACGAGCCGCTGCGCGGACCGGACCTCTACCGCCGCACCGACATTCATGGGCGTGTGATCGAGGTCATCACCGACCAACTGCCCGCATCCGGGACGATGGGCGGTGGCTTTGTCCGCAGCTTCACGGACGTCACCGCCCAGGTGCAGGCGGAATCCGAGGCCACGAACCGCGCCGAGACCCTTCAGGCCGTCCTCGACAACATGCGCCACGGCATCATTCTCTACGATGCCGATGGCCATGTTCGCACCGGCAATTTACTCGGGGCACGTCTCGCCGGGCTCCCGCCGGAGCGCCTGGTGCCGGGGGCCCATTTCGATGAGTTGCGAGACCTGCAAGGCGCGAGTGGAGAGCACGGCCAGGATGCTTCGCGCTACAGGGCCAACCGGGTGCGCGAACCCTGGAAGGGAGAGAGCACCTATGTGCGAAAGCGCCCCGATGGCACCATCATCGAAGTTCGCACCGACCTGATTCCGGATGGCGGGTGCGTGCGTTCCTTCACGGACATCACGTTGCTCACCGAGGCGCAGGCCGCCGCATCCTCCCGCGCTGCCATGGTGCAGAATATGCTCGACAACATGCGCCACGGCATCGCGCTGTTCGACGCGCAACACCGCCTGCTGGCGGGCAATGCGCTCTGCGCTGAACTGATGGGGCTGGGGGACGCGCTGCGGCCGGGCATGACCTATGCCGGTATGGTGACCGCGCAGCACGCGCGCGGCGAGTTCGGTGAAGGTCCCAAGGCGACGGAGTGGCTGGCCAATCTGCTCAGCTGCGACATGACTGAGGCCCGAACGCAGAGCCAACAACGCCCCAGCGGCGAGGAACTGGAAGTCTCCGCCAGCCCCGTCTCTGGCGGCGGCTTCGTGCTCACCCTGAGTGACGTCACCGCGCGTGTGTCGGCCGAGCGCGAGGTGGCCCGCCGCGCCGAGGTTCTGGGCGCCACGCTCAACGCGGCCCGCCAGGGAATCATCCTCTTTGACGCCACGGGTTGCGCGGTTGCCGCCAATGACATCGCTGGCGAGCTGACCAACCGTTCGCATGCCGCGACGCTGATCGGGCATAGCCATGCGGAGATCGTTGCCGAGCAACATCGTCAGGAAGGCGCCAGCGAAGCCGAATTGGCCGAGATCATCCGTGGCGTGGATTGTGTTGATCGCAGACGGCCGCACCGCTACCAGCGCCGTCGCCGCGATGGCCGCGTTCTGGACATCAGCTCGGATCCGATGCCCGCGGGCGGCTATGTCGTTTGCATCTCCGATGTGACGGAACTGGTGCAAGCGCGTGAACAGGCCCAGGCGCGTGCCGCCCTGCTGAGTGCCACGCTGAATGCGGCGCGCCAGGGCATTACCCTCTTTGATGCGCAGGGCCGGGTGCTGGCGGCCAATGACATCGCCGTGCGGCTCACCGGTTTCAACGATGTGGCGTCCGTGATCGGAAGGACCCATCTGGAGATCGTGACGCATCAACGCGCCTTTGAGCGATCCTCCCCCGAGGCGCAGGCGGCACAGACGCGGCGCTTTTTCGAAACCGATCGCAGCCAGTCGCACCGCTGGCAACGCCGGCGTTCCGACGGCCGGGTCTTCGACATCACTTCCGACCCGATGCCAGAGGGCGGCTATG
The DNA here is from genome assembly GCA_038247025.1 of Acetobacterales bacterium. GTDB lineage: Bacteria > Pseudomonadota > Alphaproteobacteria > Acetobacterales > Acetobacteraceae > Roseococcus. The sequence goes on along the minus strand of JBBRVI010000003.1, from coordinate 10,263 downwards.
TGATCTGCATCTCCGATGTGACGGAGCTTGTGCAGGCGCGCGAACAGGCCCAGGCCCAGGCCGCCGCGCTGTCCGCGACGCTCGACGCATCGCGCCAAGCCATCACGCTCTACGGCCCGGATCATCGTGTGGTCGCCGCGAACCGCCTGAGCATGTCCATCGCCGGCTACGCCACGCCCGAGGCGATGATGGGCCAGAGCTTCGAGCAGGTGATGCACAACCAGGTGCCCGGCGAACATCTTCCAGCGGGCGCCGAACGCGAAGCCTTTGTCGCGAAAATCCTCTCGCTAGATCGCAGCAAGGCAATCCGCTACCATCGCCGGCGGACCACGGGCGAGGTGTTTGACGTCGCTTCCGACCCTACGCCGGAAGGCGGCTTCGTGGTCTCCATCTCCGACGTCACGCCACTGGTGGACGCGCAGGAGGAGGCTCAGCGCCGTGCGGGCATGCTGCAGGTGATGCTGGAGAACAGCCGCCAGGGCATTGTTCTCTATGATGCGCAGGAGCGTCTGGTTGCGGCCAATGCGCTCGCCGGCGAGATGATGGGCGTAGCCGACCTCCTGGCGAAGCCGGGCACGACGCAGCGCGAAATTCTCGCTGCCCAGCGGGCGCGCGGCATGTATGGGGGCGAGGAGAATGGCGGTGCGCAGGAGCGCCTTTTCGCCACGCTGGACCGCAGCAAGCCTCACCGGATGCAGCGCACTGTGCCCGATGGGCGCCGCTTTGACGTCGCTTCCGACCCTACGCCCGATGGCGGCTTCGTCATCTCGGTGTCCGACATCACGCCGCTGGTGCGGGCCGAGGCCGCGGCGGAAAACCGCGCGGGGCTGTTGCGCACCATGCTGGAGAACAACACCTCGGGCGTGTTGCTCTACGATCACGAACACCGGCTGCGCGCTTTCAACAATCTCGCCATCGTACTGACAGACCTGCCTCACCTTCCCGACTACATCGGCATGACCCTGGGCGAATTGCTTTCGTTGCTGGCGAAGGCGGGCAACCTCGGCGCTGGCGAGGAGAGGGAGACGGTCCTGAAGCGCCTGGTCACGCTTGACCGCAGCAAGCCCCACCGCTCCCAGCGGGTCACCGAGGGCGGCACGGTGCTGAATTTCGCGTCCGACCCTACGCCCGATGGCGGCTTCGTCGCCTCCCTCACCGATGTGACGCCGCTGGCCCGCGCCGAAGAGGAGGCCAAGCGGCGTGCTGAAATCCTGGGTGTGATGCTGGGCAATATTCGCCATGGGATCGTGCTGTTCGATGCAGCGGGTTGCCTCGTTGCTTCCAATGCGAAGCTGCGGGAAATGCTGAGGCTTCGTGACGATGCGCTCCAACCGGGCACGCACATGCATGACATGGTGGATTCGCTGTACGCCCGGGGCGAGTATGGCGCCGGCGAGGAAGGCCTGCGCGTGGCCGAGGCGATCAAGACGCGGCCGCGCTCAGCGCCCATCCGCTCGCTCAGGCCGCGCCCGGATGGCAGCGTGCTCGAAGTTGTCTCCGACCCCACGCCCGATGGCGGCTGGGTTGTCACCTACACCGATGTGACGGAGGAACGGCACATCCGCGATGAGTTGGAGGCAGCGCGCGAAGCGGCCGAGGCCGCGAACCGCGCCAAGTCGCGCTTCCTCGCCACGATGAGTCACGAGTTGCGCACGCCTCTCAACGCGGTGATCGGCTTCTCCGAGTTGCTGCGCGTCCAGCCCTCCTCTGCGCAGACGGCAGAATTCGCACGCGCCATCCATGAGGCGGGGCGGCATTTGCTGTCGTTGATTGACGACATTCTCGACATCACCAAGACCGAAAGCGGCGGTGCGCCACTGGTGCTGGAGGCCGTGGCGCTTGTCCCGCTCATCGAGGGTGCGGTGCGCATGGTCAACCAGGTGGCCGTCGCAGGGCAATTGACCCTGACGCTGGATCTTCCTCCTGGTCTTCCACCGCTCCGCGCGGATGCGCGCCGGCTGCGCCAGGTGTTGCTCAACCTGCTGAACAACGCGACGAAATTCACCTTGGAAGGCGGGCACATCACACTGCGCGCGCGCTTCGACGCGAAGGGTCTGACGCTCGAAGTGGAAGACACCGGCATCGGCATCGCGGCCGAGGACATCGAACGCGCATTTGAACCCTTCACCCAATTGGACAGCGCTCTCTCCCGCCGCTTCCCGGGGTCCGGCCTTGGGCTGCATCTCTGTCGTTTGCTGACCGAGGCGCAGGGCGGCAAACTCGCGCTGGACAGCACGCCCGGCGTGGGCACCATCGCGCGTCTCACCTTTCCGCCTTCCAGCCTCATCTTCTGAACGGAAACACCATGCCTCTCGATACGCCGCTCGCCGTCACCGACCGCATCTTTTATGCGCAGTTGGACCCCGCAGCCGCGAAACGGCGTTTGCGTGAGGCGACTGAAGGTGCGGAGGATGGAGAACTATTCTTCGAATACCGCGAAAGCGAGGCGATCAGCCTGGAGGATGGCCGCATCCGCTCCGCCAGCTACGACACGTCGCGCGGTTTTGGCCTGCGCGCCATCCAGGGCGAGGCGGCGGGCTATGCCCATGCCGGCGAGATCAGCGATGCCGCGCTGGCGCGTGCCGTGGCGACGGTGGGTGCTGTGCGCCAGGGCCGCAGCGGAACGCTCGATGTGGGTCCGCGTGCGACCAACACGCAGCTTTATGAGGCAGCCAACCCACTGACCGCCATGGGCTTTGCCGAGAAGACCGCGCTGCTGATGGAAATTGACGCCCATGCCCGCGCGCTGGACCCGCGCGTCACGCAGGTCATGGCCTCGCTGAGCGGCGAATGGCAAGCCGTGCAGATCCTGCGCCCCGACGGGTTGCGCGTGGCTGATCTGCGCCCGCTGGTGCGCTTCAACGTCTCCGTCGTGGTCGAGGAGAATGGTCGGCGCGAGACGGGGAGTTTCGGCGCAGGTGGCCGCTTTGCCTATTCCCGTGTGATCGAGGATGGCGGCTGGCAGCGCGGCGTGGCGGAAGCCCTGCGCCAGGCATTGGTGAATCTGGAAAGCATCCCCGCACCCGCGGGTGAGACCGAGGTGGTGCTGGGCTCGGGCTGGCCCGGCATCTTGCTGCACGAAGCGATCGGCCACGGGCTGGAAGGCGACTTCAACCGCAAGAAGACCTCTGCCTTCTCGGGCCTGCTCGGCAAGCGCATCGCGGCCCCGGGCGTGACGGTGGTGGATGACGGTACCATCGCGGACCGGCGCGGTTCGCTGACGGTGGATGACGAGGGCACGCCCTCGGGCCGTACCGTGATGATCGAGGATGGCTATCTGCGCGGATTCATCCAGGACCGCCAAAATGCGCGGCTGATGGGCGTGGCCCCGACAGGCAATGGCCGGCGCCAAAGCTACGCGCATTGTCCCATGCCGCGCATGACCAACACCATCATGCTGGGCGGGCAAAGCAGCCCCGCCGAGATCATCAGCAGCGTGAAGCGCGGCATTTATGCCGTGAATTTCGGCGGCGGCCAGGTGGACATCACCAGCGGGAAATTCGTCTTCTCGATGAGCGAGGCCTACATCATCGAGGATGGGCGCATCGGCGCGCCGGTGAAGGGCGCGACGCTGATCGGCAATGGGCCGGATGCGATGACCAAGGTCAGCATGATCGGAAATGACAGCGCGATGGACCCCGGCATCGGCACCTGCGGCAAGAACGGCCAGGGTGTGCCCGTGGGCGTGGGTCAGCCCACACTGAAGATGATGGGGCTGACCGTGGGCGGGACGGCCATCTGATCGCAGAAGCCGGACGCGTGCGGCCAGAGACTTTGCTGGGTCGCGTGATTCAGACTTTTCGACGATTCCGCCTCAAGTCATCACGTTCTACAGCCGCACGCGCAGCCAGTTGCCGATCTCGCCCACCACACCTCGGCGGAAGGCGAGAACGCAGAGCACGAAGATCGCGCCCTGGATCACTGTCACCCAGGCGCCGAACTCGGCCAGGTAGTTCTGCATGGTGATGATGACCGCAGCCCCGATGACTGGCCCGAAAATGGTGCCAAGCCCGCCCACCAGCGACATCAGCACCACCTCGCCCGACATGGTCCAGAAGACATCCGTCAGGGTCGCGATGCCAAAAACGATGGATTTCAGCCCACCTGCCACGCCGGCCAGGCCAGCCGAAAGCACGAAGGCCACAAGCTTGTAATCATCCGCGCGGTAGCCGAGCGAGATGGCGCGCGGCTCGTTCTCGCGAATGGATTTCAGCACCATGCCGAAGGGTGAATGCACGATGCGGTGAACCATCAGGAAGCCGATGAGGAACACGCCCGCGGTCATCCAGTACATGTTCATATCCGAGCGCAGGTCGAACATGCCAAAGAGCATTCCGCGCGGGATGGATTGGATGCCGTCCTCGCCGCCGGTGAAATCCGCCTGGACGCAAAAGAAATAGACCATCTGGGCGAAGGCCAGCGTGATCATGGCGAAGTAGATGCCCTGTCGGCGGATGGCGATCCAGCCGATCACCAGGCCGAGCAGTGCACCCACGGCGCCGCCGATCAGGATCGAAAGCTCCGGCGGCAGGCCCCAGACCTTGGCCGAATGCCCCGCCAGATAGCCGCCCATGCCGAAATACGCCGCATGGCCGAAGCTGAGCAGCCCGACATAACCGATCAACAGGTTGAAGGCGCAGGCAAACAACGCGAAGCAGAGAAGCTTCATCAGGAAGACGGGATAAAGGTAGAAAGGGCTGATCGCGATGAAGGCGACCATCAGCCCGAAGGCGAAGAGTTGCGCCTTGGTGAAGCCAAGGAAGTAGCTTTCCTCCTGCTTGAAATCAGTACCGCTGAAACCTCCGGGAGCCGCCATGTCTCAGCTCCTCCCGAAGAGGCCGGCGGGGCGCGCCAGCAGAACAATGGCCATCACGACGAAAATCACGGTGGAGGACGCCTCCGGGTAAAACACCTTGGTGAAGCCCTCGACCACGCCCAGCCCGAAGCCGGTGAGGACGGAGCCGAGGATCGAGCCCATGCCGCCAATGACGACCACGGCAAAGACGATGATGATGAGGTTGGCGCCCATTTGCGGGTTCACCGAATAGATGGGTGCCGCCAACACGCCCGCGAATGCGGCAAGAGCCACGCCCGCGCCATAGGTCAGCGTCATCATGCGCGGCACATTGATGCCAAAGGACTGCACCAGCGCCGGATTCTCGGTGGCGGCGCGCAGATAGGAGCCGATCTTGGTCTTCTCAATCACGAGCCAGGTGGCGAGACACATCACGATGGCAACGACCACGACCCAGCCGCGATAAATCGGCATGAACATGAAGCCGAGATCCCACGAGCCCTGCAATTCGGCCGGGACGCGGTAGGGCAAGCCCGAGCTGCCGTATTCATTGCGGAACAGCCCCTCGATGATGAGGCCGACGCCAAAGGTCAGTAGCAGTCCGTAAAGGTGATCGAGCTTATACAATCGGGCGATCATGGTTCGTTCGAGAATAACCCCGGTGAACCCCACGATGAGCGGGGCCAAGATCAGTGCGCCCCAATAGCCGATGCCCAGGAAGTTCAGCAGCATCCAGGCCACGAAGGCGCCCATCATGAACTGCGCACCATGGGTGAAGTTGATGACGTTGAGCATGCCAAAAATCACGGCCAGCCCCAGGGATAGCAGCGCATAGAAGGCCCCGTTGATGAGGCCCAGCAGCAACTGCCCAAAAAGCAGCGGGATGGGAATGCCGAAAAGCTCTTCCATGCGTGGTCTATTCCCTGAATGCAGGAAGCGGCCGGCAAGGCTTGCCGGCCGCAAGGTTATTTCGATGCGTGAAGACTACGAACGAACCAGCGGGCAATTGCCTTCGGTTATCGGCCGGAAGCTTTCATCGGCCGGAATGGTGCTGAGGAGCTTGTAATAGTCCCAGGCGCCACGGCTTTCGGCCGGTGTCTTGACCTCGAACAGGTAGGATGGGCTGAGCTTGCGGCCATCCAACCGGATCGAGCCGGCGCCGAAAGCGTCATCATCGGTCGGCATGGTCTTCATGCGGGCCACCGTCGCCGCGCCATAGGCCTTGGCGGCTGCCACGCCCATGTCGCGCACGGTCTTGAGGTAATGCAGCACGGAGGCATAGCACCCGGCCTGCACCATCGAGGGGCGAAGCTGGCTTGGCATATTGGGCAGCAGCCGCGAGGTCAGGGCGCGGGTGCGATCGTTGAGATCCCAATAGAAGGTCTCGGTCAGCACCAGGCCCTGCGCCGTCGCCAGCCCCAGCGCGTGAATGTCCGTCACGAACACGAGCAGCCCAGCCAGCTTGGTGCCGCGGCGGGTGATGCCGAATTCGGCCGCCTGCTTGATGCAGTTGACGGTGTCGCCGCCCGCATTCGCGAGGCCGATCACCTTGGCGCGCGACGCCTGCGCCTGCACCAGGAAGGAGGAGAAATCCGTTGTGCCGGGGAAGGGCGTGCGCACCGTTCCCAGAACACGACCGCCGGCTGAGCGGATGAAGTTGGAGGTGTCACGCTCCAGCGCGTGGCCAAAGGCGTAGTCGGCGGTGATGAAGAACCAGGTGTCACCGCCCGCGCGTACCATGGCGCCGCCCGTGCCGCGCGCCAGCATGTAGGTGTCGTAAGTCCAGTGGACGGTGTTCGCTGAGCAGGCGGACCCGGTCAGGTCGCTCGTCGCCGCACCCGAGTTGAGGAACACCTTGTTCTTCTCACGCACGATCTGGTTGACCGCGAGCGCCACCGAGGAGGTGGGCACATCAATGATGACATCCACCCCGTCACGGTCAATCCATTGCCGCACAACGGTGGCACCGACATCAGGACGGTTTTGGTGGTCGGCCTGGACCACCTCGACGTTGAAGCCCAGTTGACCGAGTTCGCTGACCGCCTGCCGCACCGCCACGGTCGATCCGGGGCCGCTGATGTCGCGGTAGAGGCCCGACTGGTCGTTCATCACGCCAATCTTGATTGTGTTGGCCGCCTGGGCGCGGGCCTTGTACGAAGGCAAGGCCCCGAAAGCGGCGGTGGCGGCGGCGCCACCGATCAGCGTGCGGCGATGGAATTCGGTCATTGGACTTGGCTCCCTGCTGAGTGGGGCGGGCGGTTTAGCGCCGCCTCGCCCCGGTTGATCGGAAATCAGGTGCGGACCATCGCGCAATTGCCGGCCGCCATGGGGCGGAAGGCTTCCTCCGCCGGGGTGGACTGCAACAGCGTGTAGTAGTCCCAGGCGCCGCGGCTCTCCGTCGGCGTCTTGACCTGAAACAGATGGGCCGGGTGCAGCTTGCGGCCATCGGCGCGGATGGTGCCGGCGCCGAAGGCGTCGTCATCGGTCGGCATCGCCTTCATGCGGGCGATGGTGTCGGTGCCGCTGGCCTTGGCGGCGGCCACACCCATGTCAGCGACGGTCTTGAGGTAATGCGTGGCCGCGCTGTAGCAGCCGGCATGGCCCATCGAGGGACGGTTGCCGCCCGGCGTGCCATTGGCGACAATCCGCTGGCTGACGGCGCGGGTGCGATCGTTCAAATCCCAGTAGAATGTTTCGGTGCACACCGATCCACCGGCCACCTGAAGGCCCATGCTGTGCACATCATTCACGAAGACCAGCAGCCCCGCCACGCGCTGGCCACGCCGCATCAGGCCGAACTCGCCGGCCTGCTTGATGGCGTTGATCGCGTCCACGCCGGCATTGGAAATGCCGACGACCTGCGCGCGGCTCGCCTGCGCCTGGAGCAGGAAGGAGGAGTAATCCGTCGTGCCGGGGAAGGGGTGGCGCACGCTGCCCACCACGCGCCCGCCGGCTGAGCGAACGAACTCCATGGTCTGGCTTTCGAGGCTGTGGCCAAATGCGTAGTCGGCGGTGATGAAGAACCAGCTTTGTCCGCCAGCGCGCACCAACGCGGCGCCGGTGCTGCGCGCCAGCATCCAGGTATCGTAGGTCCAGTGGATGGTGTTGGGGCTGCACTGGCCGCCGGTGAGCTCCACCGTGGCGGCCGTGCTGTTCAGATAGACCTTGTTGCGCTCACGCATGACCGAGTTCACAGCGAGTGCGACGCCCGAGCTCGGCACGTCCAGCACGACATCCACGCCGTCGCGGTCAATCCACTGGCGCACCAGCGAAACGCCGACATCGGGGCGATTTTGATGGTCGGCCACCAGGACTTCCACGTTGAAGCCGCGATTGCCGAAATCCTGCACCGCCGTGCGCGTCGCGACGACGCTTGTCGGGCCCGAGATGTCACGGAACGGGCCGGACATATCGGTCAGAACGCCGATGCGAATGGTGTTCGCCGCCTGGGCGCGCGCGCCCGTCATGGGGGTGGCGGCGCCCAGGGCCATGGCGCCCGTGGCGGTCAGGAAATTACGGCGGCCGGTGTCATTCATCTCTTTGGACCTTTCTCAACGGGTGTCAGGTGCGGATCATCGGGCAAGCGCCTTCGGACAGGGGCCGGAAGGCATCATTGGGCTCGGTGGTGCCCAGAAGCTTGTAGTAGTCGTGCTGATAGCGGCTCTCCGCCGGGGACTTCACCTCATAGAGGAAGGCCTGATGCAGCTTGCGCCCATCCTCGCGGATGGAGCCAGCGCCAAAGGCGTCATCCTGGGTCGGCATGGCCTTCATGCGGGCCACGGTGGCACGGCCATCGGCCTTGGCGGCGGCGACACCCATATCGGCGACGGCCTTGAGGTAATGCAGCGTGCCGGCGTAATCGCCCGCATGGCTCATCGCCACGGGCATGTCGCCGCCAGCGATGGCGCGGATGCGGCGGGTGAGTGCGCGCGTCTGGTCATTTGCGTCCCAGTAGAATGTGTTCGAGCAGACCAGCCCCTGCGCCACCTGCAAGCCCAGCGCGTGCACATCGGTGATAAAGAGCAGCAGCGCCGCAATCTTGATGCCGCGCCGCGTGATCCCGAATTCCGCCGCCTGCTTGATGGAATTGATCGTGTCCACACCGGCATTGGCCAGGCCAATCACCTTGGCGCGACTGGCCTGCGCCTGCAGCAGGAAGGAGCTGAAATCCGTGGTGCCGGGGAAGGGCGTGCGCACGCTGCCCACAACCCGGCCGCCCGCGGCGCGCACGAAGTTGGAGGTGTCGCGCTCCAGCGCGTGGCCAAAGGCGTAGTCGGCCGTCATGAAAAACCAGGTATCACCGCCCGCGCGCACCGTGGCACCCCCGCCGATGCGCGAGAGCATGTAGGTGTCATAAACCCAGTGGATGGTATTCGCGTTGCAGGCGCGCCCCGTGAGGTCCGCGGTGCCGGTGGAGGTGGCAATGGCCACCTTGTTGCGCTCCCGCGCGACATCCGAGACGGCGAGTGCCACGGAGGATGCGGCCAGGCTCGTCACCACATCCACATTCTCACGGTCGAACCACTGGCGCGCGATGCTCACGCCGACGTCGGGGCGGTTCTGGTGATCGGCCACAACCACTTCGACATTGAAGCCGCGGCCGGCGAATTCCTGGACGGCAAGGCGCGTGGCTGCCACAGTATTCGGGCCATTCAGATCACGGAAGGTGCCCGAAAGATCGGTCAGCACACCCACGCGAATGGTGTTGGCGGCTTGCGCACGAGCGGGGCTTGCCCCGATAAGCGGCAGAGTGGCGGAAGCACCCAGAAGGGCGCGGCGGCTGGTTTCAATCATGATGTTCTTCTCTCCCTGTTGTTTCGCGTCGGCCGTTTTTCCACGGTCTCAGACGCCCAGATATTCGTGCAGGCGATCCATCGAGGACATGAGTTCCGCATTCGGCACCATGTCCACAACACGCCCATGTTCCATCACGTAATGCCGGTCCGCCACGGTCTGCGCGAAGCGGAAATTCTGCTCCACCAGCAGCACGGTGAAGCCGCGCGCCTTGAGTTCACGGATGGTACGGCCGATCTGCTGCACAATGACCGGGGCCAGGCCCTCCGACGGCTCATCGAGCAGAAGCAGATTGGCGCCGGTGCGCAGGATACGGCCGATGGCCAGCATCTGCTGCTCGCCGCCCGAAAGCTTGGTGCCGGGGCTTCGCGCGCGCTCCTTCAGATTGGGGAAGAGTGCGTGGATTTCCTCGATGGACATGCCGCCAGGCCGTATCACCGGCGGCAGCATCAGGTTTTCTGTGACATCGAGCGAGGCGAAGATGCCGCGCTCCTCCGGGCAATAGGCGATGCCGGCGCGCGCGATCAGATCCGAACGCAGGGCAATCATCTCCTGCCCCTCGAAGCGGATGGAGCCCGATCGGCGGCCCACCAGCCCCATGATGGCGCGCAGCGTGGATGTCTTGCCCGCGCCATTGCGGCCGAGCAACGTGACCACCTCGCCCTTGGCGATCT
>JBBRVI010000002.1:0-45229 GCA_038247025.1 Acetobacterales bacterium | reverse complement strand
TGGTCCAGTCGCGCGAGCATAGCGCCGCCATGCAATTTGCCGGAACGAGTGGCGTGCTGCGCCCCCGCCGGGGCAAACCAGCCGAACCAGACGCTCCTCCCAATGCAGTAGCTCGACACCGAGAAGCCCATGGAAGGATGAGAGGGACTGCACAAGAATATGGTCGGGCAGGGTCAGGCCGCGGCCCATGCCCGACCCGTCACGTGATGGACAGCTCCTGCAGGGCAGTTTCGGTTTCGGCGAAACTAGGCATGAGGAAGGATGGGGCGACCTTACGGCCTGTCTCCACAGAGACCTGCGGCGCATTGCCATGCAGATGCGCGACGACAACGGCGCGGATTACCTCGTAATACAGAGCTTCTTCCTCGACGATGCCCTTCAGCCGAGCGGCCAAAGGCCCCATCAGACCATAGGCCAGCAGCACCCCCAGGAAGGTGCCGACCAGTGCGCCGCCGATCATGCCACCCAGTACCGCTGGCGGCTGGTCAATCGAAGCCATGGTCTTGATGACGCCGAGCACCGCGGCGACGATGCCAAGCGCGGGCAGCGCGTCGGCGATGTTCTGCATGGCGTGTGAGGGGTGAAGTTCCTCCTCTTTGATTTTCTTCAGCTCCCGCGCCATCGTGTCTTCGATCTGGTGGGGATCATCGGCGTTCATGCCCACCATGCGCAGATAGTCGCAAATGAGATCCGTCGCGTGATGGTCCTTCTGGATGTTGGGGAACTTGCTGAAGGCGGGGCTTTCATCAGGTTTTTCGATATGTGGCTCCAGCGCCATCGCGCCCTTGGTCTGGGCGAGGCGCACAAAGTAATACAGCAGCGACAGGAGGTCCGTGTAGTCGGCCTTCTTGAAGCGTGGCCCCTTCAGAATTTTCCCGAAGGCGGTCAATGTGTGCTTCACGTCATGGATCGAATTGGCCATGACGAAGGCCCCGATGGCCGCGCCGCCGATCATCATCATCTCGAAGGGCAGCGCCTTCATGATGATCCCAAATTTTCCGCCAGCGATCATGTAGCCGCCAAAGACCATGACGAGCAGAAAGACGAACCCTGCGATGGAGGTCATGGAAGCAAGCTCATTGAAGTGGCAATCTGGAGGCTTTCGGTCATGGTCGGCGATCCACTTCACGCAGGAGCGTGATAGCCACACGGCGGTTGCCAGCGGCGTTCGGCTGCGCTGGCAGCAGTGGGTCGCGATCGGCCATGCCGGTCACGCCACGAATGCGCGCATCAGCGACACCGGCTTCGCTGAGCATACGGCGCGTTGCGTTGGCGCGCTCGGTCGAAAGGTCCCAGTTGCTGCGGCCACTTCCACGAAAGGGCGTGGAGTCGGTATGGCCTGTCACTTGAATGGGGTTTGGCAGGCGAGCGGCTGCCTGCGCGACGCGCTGGATCATCACCCGTGCGCGCTCCGTGGGAGCAATGCCGCCTGTGGCGAACATGGGCTGGCCATCGGCCTCCAATAGCTGCACGCGCAGCCCTTCCGGCGTGATCTCCACCAGCACCTGGCGGGCGAGTTCGGCGAGTGCGGGATCGGCCAAGAAGGTGGCGCGCAGCGCGTCTGCCATGTCCTCGAAGCGCTCCTGCTCGGCGCGGGCGGCTTCTCGCCGGCCCGCGGCCTCGCCAGTGGGAGGGGGTGATTCAGTGGCAGCCCGCCCGGCCAAAGCCGGCTGCGGTACCTCTAACGCGCCAGGCACGCCCACACCGTTGGGGCGTGGTGTGGCTGGGCTGTCCACCGGCTCCGAGCGGGCATCTTCGTCGCCGGGCGGGCCAGGGACGCGGCGAGTGGGCTGGGCCGGGCGGTCGCTGTCATCTTCTTCCATTTCCTGCTCGGTCGGGCGGGGGCCGCGTTCAATACGGATGGCGCCGGTGTCGGAGGCCATGTTGCCTGCGCTGTGCGGCGTGCGCCCGCCGAAGGGCTGCCCCGTGCCTGAAGCACCAGAAGCAAGGGCATCGGAGGGGTTAAAGAAATCGGCGATCCCGCGGCGCTGTTCTTCGGTGGTGGCGTTCAGCAGCCACATCAGCAGGAAAAATGCCATCATGGCGGTCACGAAATCGGCATAGGCGACCTTCCAGGCACCACCATGATGAGCATGGCCGCCCGCCTCGATCCGCTTGATGATGGTGATACCGCCATCCCCCTTGCCGCGCTTGGCCAACCTAAGTCCCCATAGCGGCGTTCTGCCGCCCTGGCAGTCTGAAGAAACAAGGTTAACCGCCGGCTAAAGCCTGCGTGAGTACGCTCGTAATTTTGGGAAGCAGGACGTGAACGTCACGGGTGGCGCAGAAGCCGGGCCAGAGGGCGCAGGGATCGTCATAAATCGCGTGTTGCGGGCTTGCCACATGGCGCTGAGCGGCCTAGTGCCGCGCGAACGATCATGGTAACCCGCCCCAGCCAAGGAATCCCGGCCAGCGCCAGGGGCAAATCCGGATTGACCCAAGGGATTGACCCCTGCGGGCAGCCGGCATCAGGAGAACAAGTAAATGAGCGAGACCGCCGACAAGGTGAAGAAGATTGTGGTGGAGCATCTCGGCGTGGATGAGGCGAAGGTCACCCCTGAAGCTTCGTTTATCGACGACCTCGGCGCGGACAGCCTCGACACAGTCGAACTGGTGATGGCCTTTGAAGAATCATTCGGCGTTGAAATTCCCGATGATGCGGCTGAGAAGATTCAGACCGTCAAGGATGCGATCGAATTCATCGAGAAGCAGCAGGCCGCGGCCTGACACTTCGACTTAGATAGGAACGCCACGTGTTCGCGCAGGGCTTTGCGCCGCGCCGCGTCGTTGTCACTGGCATGGGAATCGCAAGCCCACTTGGGCTCGGGGTCGAGCATGTCTGGCGGCGGCTGATCAACGGCGATAGCGGCATTTCGGCCATTCAGTCATTTGATGTACGGGATTTGCCTGCTCGAATCGCAGGTCAAATCCCGAACGGCACCAAAGCTGACCATCGGCTCGACCTCAACGAATGGATGCCTTTCAAGGACCAGAAGAAAATGGGCCGCTTCATCCAGCTTGCCCTTGTGGCGGCGGTTGAGGCAGTTGAGGCTTCTGGCTGGATGCCCCCAGACGAGCCAGGGCGCTGCGCCACGGGCGTCATGATCGGCTCCGGCATTGGCGGGCTGGAAACAATCCAGGAATCGGCCTTGCTCGTAGCTGCGGGGCGGACCAGACGGCTTTCACCTTTCTTCATCCCCTCCGCACTGGTCAACCTTGCCTCGGGCCACGTCTCCATCCGCTATGGTTTCAAGGGGCCGAATCACTCCGCCGTGACCGCCTGCGCCAGCGGCGTGCATGCGATTGGAGACGCCGCTCGGCTCATAGCTCTCGGCGACGCCGACGTGATGGTGGCCGGCGGCGCGGAGGCAGCGGTCTGCGAACTGGGTATTGGTGGATTTTGTGCCTCGCGGGCGCTGTCCACCAGCTTCAACGACACGCCGGCCCAAGCGTCTCGCCCGTGGGATTCGGATCGAGATGGCTTCGTTATGGGTGAGGGCGCAGGCGTACTGGTTCTCGAGGAATACGAGCACGCGAAGGCTCGCGGTGCGACAATTCATGCCGAGGTCATCGGCTACGGCATGAGCGGCGATGCGCACCACATCACCTCGCCCGCTGAGGATGGCAATGGCGGGTTTCGCGCGATGACGGCAGCGTTGCGCGACGCAGGCCTCACCCCGGCCGAGGTGCAGTACGTCAACGCACATGGCACGAGTACGCCCATGGGCGACGACATTGAGCTTTCTGCTGTGGAGCGCCTTTGGCGCGATGATGCCAAGTCACTTGCCATGTCCTCCACCAAATCCTCGACCGGGCATTTGCTTGGCGCGGCGGGCGCGGTAGAGGCAATCTTCTCCATCTTGGCGATACGGGACAACGTGGCGCCGCCGACATTAAATCTAGAAAAGCCCTCGCGCGAGAGTGCAATTGACCGTGTCGCCAAGGTGGCGCAGGAGCGCCAGATTGACGTTGTGCTGTCCAATAGCTTCGGTTTTGGCGGCACCAATGCCTCCGTGGTCTTTCGCGGCGCGCCCTAGTCCAGGATGGGCAAGGCGTTGCGGATTGCAGGCGTTGCCTTCGTCGCCCTGCTCCTGGCACTGGGCGGCGCCGCTTGGGTCAGCTTGAACATCTTCACCCGCCCCGGGCCTTCGACGGAACCCAAGACCATTGTCATTCCGCGCGGAGGGATAGAGGTCATCGCAGCGACGCTGAACGGGGCTGGTATTATCGGAGACCCCAGGCTTTTCGCCATCGGTGCGTGGTGGACCCGCGGCGAAGGTCCTTTGCGCGCAGCAGAATTCCAGTTCCCCGTGAATGCCTCCATCCGCGACGCACTTACCATTTTGCGGGAGGCGCGGCCTTTACAGCGCCGCCTGACTATCCCCGAAGGCTTGACGGCCCGGCAGATCCAGGCGCTGATGGAGCGTACCGAAGGGTTGACCGGCGCGGCCGCAACCCTGGCCGAGGGTGCTGCCCTGCCCGAAACCTACGCTTTCAGCTGGGGCGATACACGCGATTCGGTGCTGCGCCGAGCTATGACTGCCATGGACCAAGCCCTCGCTGAGGCCTGGATCGCGCGCGCGCCAAACCTGCCGCTCGCCAGCCCGCGCGAGGCATTGATTCTTGCCTCCATCATCGAACGGGAAACCGGGGTCGCGGCGGAACGCGCACTGATCGGTGGCGTTTTCGTGAACCGGCTACGGCGGGGAATGATGCTGCAATCGGACCCCACCGTGGCCTATGTACCCGGCCAAGGTATGCCACTGGAGCGGCCACTGACCCGAGCCGATCTGGACCAGCCACATCCCTTCAACACTTACCGGATTCGCGGCTTACCGCCCGGCCCCATCGCCTCTCCCGGGCTCGAGGCGCTGCGTGCAGCGACGCGCCCGGCCGAAACGGAATTCCTGTACTTTGTCGCCGATGGCTCGGGCGGCCACGCCTTTGCGCGCACGCTGGAGGAGCATAATCGCAACGTCGCTCGTTGGCGCGCATTGGGAAGGTAAGCTTCAGCAGTCGCGCTGATCATTCCACGCCCCCGCCGCCGCCCCGATGATTGCCCCTGCCAGCACCGGCCAGGGCTGGCCCAAATGCATCAAATGCGAGGCCGTCAGCGCCGCCACCGCCGCGACACTCCAGGGAAATAATTCCGAACGCCCCCGCCAGAGCGGCACCATCAGCGCGATGAGGGTGGCAACCGAGGCAAAGAAGATCGGATGCCCCGGCGGCAGCGCGACCAGACCGGAGAAGCCATGGCCCACCGCGCAGGCCATGATCCAGAAAACCCAGAAGGTCAGCCCTACGCCCAGTAGCAGCGCCGCATCCTTGCCGCCCTGCCGCTGATCGGCGATGGCAATCGCGAATCCGTTGTCCACCAATGTGGCCAACGTGCCCCAAAGCCGAACGCCACGCAGCCGGTCGAGCCAGGGAGAGAGGGCTGCGCCCATCGGGGCGAGGCGCAGATTGATGACGAAGGCGGCAAGCGTGGCGCCAAGGACGGGCGCCGGGTCGGTCCAGAGTTCCAACGCCACAATCTGGCTGGTGCCGGCGAAGACCAGCGCCGACATCAGCACCGTCTCAAGCCAGGAAAGACCTCGCGAATCGGCCAGAACGCCCACGATCAGCCCAAAAGGTGCCATGGCTGGCACCACGGGCAGGGAGATCCCCACGCCGCGCCAGAAGCCTTGGCGGGTGAAGACCACGGGCGAACCACTCATGGTGTCTGGCCCAAATGCGCTTCGGCCTCGGCGTGGGTAAGGCGGACGGCATGGCGGGCGACCTCCCCATCAAAGCCCGCACGGGCCAGGCTGGCCAGCCATTTCTGCCGCAGGGCGGGATCGGAATCCGGCGGCGCGAAGGGTCCAAAGCGGCGCTTGCGGCAACGTATGAGCGCGGCGGTCAGCTCGTCGGGTACATCTTCCTGGGAGAGCGCGGCGCTTGCCATCTGGCCTACTACACCCTTCGTGGCCAAATGCGCGAGCGTGGCGCGCGCGGAGCGCCCGGAGCGGCGCAGCCTGCGCACGCGTGCCTGTGCGAACAGAGCGTCATCCACCACGCCGGCCTGCACCAGTTGCGCGGCAATGGCGGCGGCCTGCTGTGTGGCTGTGGCTCGGGCGGTTGCGACCGACTCGGCATCCTGGCCCTCCTGCGCCGCGGCACGAGCCCATCGGCGGATGCGGTTGCCCAGCACGCGGCGCAACCCCGCTTCCGTGGTAGCGAACCGGGCGAGGTGGGCCAGGGCGGCCTCGCGCAGGGCAGCTTCGGTGATTTTGCTCACAAGGCAGTTTGCCCAAAGGACGGGTTGATCACAACAGGTCGGGGCGCCTCGCCGCCCCCGGATCTTACTTTCGCACTGACGACCGGCCTCTGGTTCCTGGGCCAGCACCCGCCGGATTTGCTGGCCAGAGGGTTAGTCATCACCGCCATATCCGGCCCCCAGAGCCGTCGCATGTGCCACACCGCCCCCGCCCCACAGAGCAGATGTAAGAGCCAGAGCTGATCCAGCACCGCCCATCCGGCCAGCATTGCAGCACCCAGCATGCCTCCGAATGCGAGCGTGGCCTGCGCGCCCCGCGCTGTTCAGCCCATCGCCCCACCGGAATCGCCATGACGCCCGAGACCATTACCCCCAGCTTGAAAGCGCCGTTGATCTCCGCTCGCGACCATCCAAGTTCGGCCTTATGGGCTGCACCATCAGTGCGAAGGGAATGAGCAGTGTGCTCCAGCCAATGGTCTCGGTCACAGGGGGTGCCAAAGATCGGCTCGCGGTCGGAGGTGCGGTTCACAGTGGAATCAGGATGCCCCGACCCGCATGGAAGCGCGAGAAGGCATCAGGCGCGAGGCGGACATCGCGCTGTTCGGTAGGCGTGGCGCCGGAAGGATTGTGGAAACGCAGCCTCCCCTCGTCGTCGCGCCCGAAGACCAGCACCAGATGGCCGCCGGTGCGCGGCGGCGTCGCCTCTGGTGTGCGGATCATGGCGTGGACGGAGGCGATGTAGAATTCGCCTGGCGCCAACTGCGGCGGAGGCTCGCCCAGAATAATGCGGGCGGCGATGCCGCGCGCGTCCAGCCAGCGCACGGCGCCGATATAGATGAGACCGCGGACACCGCCATCCGCCTCCTCCACATAGCCGCCAAGCGCCTGAACGTGGCGGCGGAGATCATGGATGCGATGAGGTTGCCCGCGATGAGCCATCACCATCTTTAGGCAGGCCATGCCACAGAGATGGTCAACCCAGCGGGCGTACTCCGCCACGTCCTGCGCTCCGGATTCACGCCATTGCGGATCCGTCTCCGCACTCCGGCCCTGCAGGAATTCGCTGACCAGATCGGCGGACTCCCACTGCGCGAAATAGGGGGGGATCAAGGGAGTACTCCGCACGGGGCGTCCCGCGCAGCCAGCAGGAAACTGTGGACGCTCACGTTAGCCGTTCAAATGGCAAGCAGAAACATGGCCGGGCGCAATTTCGCGCAGCTTGGGCACTTCCATCTTGCACCGATCCATCGCATGCGGGCAGCGCGGGTGGAAATGGCAGCCGCTGGGCGGGTTCAGCGGCGAGGGGATTTCGCCCTTCACGACCGCAAAGACCCGCTTCCTCGCTTCGATACGCGGCACGGCAGAGAGCAGCGACACAGTATAGGGGTGGTTGGGACGGGCAAAGACCTCTTCGCTCGGCGCCTGCTCGACGACGCGGCCGAGATACATGATCACCACGCGGTCACTGAGATGTTCCACTACACCCAAATCATGGCTGATGAAGAGGTAGGTGAGATCGAGCTCCGCCCGCAGCTTCATAAACAGGTTCAGGATTTGCGCTTGGATCGAGACATCGAGCGCCGCGACTGCCTCGTCGCAAACCAGGAATTCGGGCTTCACGGCCAGCGCCCGTGCGATGCCGATGCGCTGCCGCTGACCACCGGAAAATTGGTGCGGGTAACGCTTCTTGAAAGCGGGATCGAGGCCCGCGCGGCGAATTTGCTCATCCACATATTCGTCAAAATCGGCGCGGGTGGTGATGCCATGCACCAATGGCGCCTCGCCCACGATGTCCTGAACTTTCATACGTGGATTCAGCGAGGCGTAGGGGTCTTGGAAAATCATCTGCGCGCGCAGTTGGGCTTCCTTGCGCGCCGCGCCGGTCAGCCCGTTCACGTCCTGCCCGCGCCACAGGACCGTGCCCTCGGAAGGTGGAAGAATGCCAGCAACGACGCGCCCCAGCGTGGATTTTCCACAGCCGGATTCACCCACCAGGCCCACCACCTCGCCCTTGCGGATCGCGAGGCTCACTCCGTCCACGGCATGAACGATCTCCTCGCGGATGGGCGCGCCCAGACGCTGAGCGATCTTGCCCGCGATATCCAGTTTCTTCTCGAAGCGCTTCGTGATGCCGCGTAATTCGATAATCGGCACGTCACTCATGCCAGAACGCGCTCCAGATGCGGATGGACGCAGCGCGCATGGCGGCCGGGTAAGAGTTGCAGGAGGTGCTGTTCTGCAAGGCAGGCTTCATCGGAGCGCGGGCAGCGCGCACGGAAGGCGCAGCCGGCAGGTAGCTTCAAAAGCGAGGGGGTCATGCCTGGAATCTGTCGCAGCGGTTCGCCGCGCTTGTTGCGGCTCGGCACTGAGCCAATGAGCCCGTGGGTATAAGGGTGCAGGGGCTTATCCAGCACTTCGGAAACAGGACCATCCTCCACTACTCGCCCGGCATACATGACGGCGATATCGTCCGCGAGGCCGGCCACAACCGAGAGATCATGCGTGATCCAGATCAGGCTGGTGCCGGTATTGGCGGCAAGCTTCTGGACCTCGGCCAGGATCTGGCCCTGGATGGTCACGTCCAGCGCCGTGGTCGGCTCATCAGCGATGATGAGTTCGGGCCTATGCAGCAGCGCAATGGCGATGGCCACGCGCTGGCGCATGCCACCCGAGAATTGGTGCGGGTAGGATTTCAGCCGCTCATCGGGCGAGGGGATGCCCACCAGGCCCAGCGCATCGCGCGCGCGCTGGCGCGCTTCGTCCTTGCTGACCTTGTCATGCGCCAGGACCGTCTCGATCATCTGCGTATCCACCCGCAGGACCGGGTTGAGCGTCATCATCGGGTCTTGGAAGATCATCGCGATGCGGTTGCCGCGAAGGGAACGCATCTCCTCCTCGCTGATATTGGCGAGGTTGCGGCCCTGGTAGAGGATCTCGCCCTCGACCACGCGGCCCGGTGCATCCACCAGGCCAATGATGGAAAACCCGGTGACCGTCTTGCCTGAGCCGGACTCACCGACCAAGCCCATGACCTTGCCGCGGCCGACGGTGAAGCTCACGCCATCCACCGCCTTGATCACGCCGGCGCGGGTGAAGAAATGCGTGCGGAGATTCCGCACCTCCAAAGTGGGGCTGCTCATTTTTTCAGCCTTGGGTTCAACACATCGCGCAAATGGTCACCCATCAGGTTGATGCTCACGATGGTCACCAATAGGGCAATGCCAGGATAGAAGCTGATCCAGTATTTTCCGCTGAGCATGTATTCATACCCATTGGCGATCAGCAACCCGAGCGAGGGCTCGGTGATGGGCACCCCAAGACCGAGAAAGGAGAGCGTAGCTTCCAGAGCGATGGCGCGCGCGATCTGGATCGTGCCCACAACAATAAGCGGCGGCAGGCAGTTGGGCAGCAGGTGCCCGAACAGGATTCGGCTCGTCGGCAGGGCAAGACATTGCGCGGCCTCGATGTATTCGCGCCGCCGCTCCACCAGCGCGGAACCTCGAACGGTGCGAGCGTAATAGGCCCATTCGACAATCACCAACGCAATGACGACATTCATGATGCCCTTGCCCAGGAAGGCCAGGATCATCAACGCGGCGAGGATGGTTGGGAAGGACAATTGCAGGTCCACCACACGCATGATGACGCTGTCGGTCTTCCCACCCGCATAGGCCGCCAGCAGCCCGAGCGAGGCGCCAACCAGGCAGGCGATCAGTGCCGAACCCACGCCCACCGTCAGCGAAATGCGCAGGCCGTAGATGATGCCCGAGAGCATGTCGCGCCCCTGGTCATCCGTACCGAGCCAATGGACCATCCCGCCACCGCCCACCGCCCCCGGCTCCAGCCTTCCGTCCATGATGTCGAGCTGTGCCAGATCATAAGGATTTTGCGGCGTGATCCAGGGCGCGAAAATCGCCAGCAGTGCGATGATGGTGAACACCACAAAACCACCCACCGCGATCTTGCTCGCGGCGAATTCCGAGACGAAGCGGCGGAAGGGGGTTTCTTCCTTGGGCGCGGTGGGCGCCGTCAAAGCCTGGTCGCTCATGCCTTGCCCTCCAGGCGCACACGCGGATCCAGTGCCGAATACAGCAGGTCCACAATCAAATTGATGGTGATGAACATGACCACGATGATCATCAGATAGGCCACGATCACGGGCCGATCGAGCACGTTGATGCTGTCAATGATCAGCTTGCCCATGCCCGGCCAGGCGAAGACGCTCTCCGTCACCACCGAGAAGGCGATTGTGGAGCCCAATTCGAGGCCCACCACCGTCACCACCGGGATCAGGATGTTCTTGAACACATGCACGAAAGTGACGCGCGCGGGCGAAAGCCCCTTGGCGCGAGCGAATTTCACGTAGTCCATCAGCATCGTCTCGCGCACGCCAGAGCGGGTGAGGCGAATCACCAGGCTAATTTTGAATAAAGCAAGATTGATGGCGGGCAGCAGGATATGCGAGAGCCCATTGCCCGTCAGGAAGGACCATTGCAGACCCAGAAACTGCGCTGTGTCGCCGCGCCCGGTTGAGGGCAGCCAGCCCAGTTGCACGGCAAACACCATGATGAGCATGAGCCCCACCCAGAAGGTGGGCAGCGAGAAGCCCAGGATGCTGCCCGCCATGATGACCTTGCTGCCCGTGCTGTCCGGCCGCAGTCCCGCATACATGCCCAGCGGCAGGCCGATCAGGATGGAGATGAACATGGAGCCGAAGGCCAGCTCCAGCGTGGCGGGCATCTTTTGCAGAATCAGCTGCAGTGCTGGCTCGTTATAGACAAAGCTGCGCCCCAGATCGCCCTGCAAGGCGCGGAAAACAAAGACGCCGTATTGCTCCCAAAGCGGCAGATCGAGGCCGAGGGCCTTGATCGCGCGCTCACGCTCCATCTGATCCGCATCGGGCGAGATCAGGATTTCCACCGGGTCGCCCACGGCATAGACGCCGACGAAGACAATGATGCTCATCGCCACCATGACGAGGAGCGACTGGAAGATGCGCCGCAGCAGGTAAACGGTCATTTCAACGCGCTCCGGCCGGCCGCACATCCTGCGCGCGGGTCAGTTCATCCGTGCGCGAAGCGTGCTGGAGGTTGCGGCGCATCGCCCAGATATTCGTCTGGATATAGAGCGGCACGATGGCCACATCATCGAAGGCGGCACGCTGGGTGGCAATCAGCATCTGCTCGCGCCGCGCATCGTCAATTTCGCGCAGCGCGGCTTCCAGCTGGCGGTCGATCTCGCGGTTGCTGTAGCGGCCGCGATTGCTCGCCCCCCAGCCGCGCTCACGGTCGGGGGTCGCGATCAGGTTGCGCAACGGGTGCGATCCTTCAGGGTTGGACCCCCAGCCGATCAGGAAGCTCGAAAACTCGCCACGGCCGGCGCGCGCCACGAAGGTGGTCCAGGGCTGCGCTTCCACTGCGGTGCGCACGCCAAGGCGCGTCCACATCTGGCCGATGGCCTGAATCACGCGGCCATCATTGGGGTAGCGGTCATTGGGGCCATGCAGCGTGATGCGAAAGCCCTGCGGGAAACCGGCTTCGGCCAGCAAGCGGCGCGCGCCCTCGGCATCCACGCGCGCGGCCGGGAAATCGGGAATGAAGGAGAAAACGCTAGGCGGGAAGAATTGCGCGCTGGGCGTGCCGGCCCCTTCCATCACGCGCTCCACGATGGCGTGGCGGTCAATCGCCATGGAGAGTGCGCGGCGCACCCGCACATCGCGCAGCGGGTTGCGCGGGAGGGGGCGGCCCTCATGGTCAGTCACGAAGGGCGAGGCTTCGTCGCGATGATGGTCGAGGCCCAGATAGATGAGGCGTAGCCCCGTCACCTCGCTCATCGCCATGCGCTGGTCAGCGCGCAGGCGCGTCAGGTCGGCGGTGGGCACCTGGTCAATGAATTCCACATCGCCCGCCAGCAGGGCGGCGGTGCGCGCGCTGTCATTGGTGATCATGCGGTAATTCACGCGGGCGAAGGCTGCGCGCTCGCCAAAATACTGGTCATTGCGCTCGAACTCGATGCGATCCCCCATGCGGTGGCTGACCATGCGGTAGGGGCCTGTGCCGATGGCCGCGCGGCCGGAGTTGAAATCCTCGGTGGTCACGCCCTGATGCGTCTCGCGGTCCAGAATGTAGAGATTCGTCATGTCCTGCGGCAGCAGCGGATAGGGGCCATTGGTGGTGACGCGCAACGTGTGGCTGTCCACCACCTCGACATGGCGCATGGGGCGCACGAAGGCCGCGAAGCTGGAGGGGCTGTTGGGTACATTGGGCACGCGCTGGAAGGTGAAGGCCACGTCCTCGGCGGTGAACTCGCTGCCGTTGTGGAAGCGCACGCCGCGGCGCAGTTTGAACTCCCAGACATCGGGCGCGATGGCGGTCCAGCTTTCGGCAAGGCCAGGGACCATGCGCGACTGGCCATCGGTGTTGACCAACCGGCCAAAGATCATCCCGGCGACGGCGTTGTTGGGGGAGAGCTGGTGGAAATGCGGGTCAATCGAGGTGACGGGGGCGCCCACGGCCATGGTGAGGTTCTGCGCGATCGCTGGCGCGATGAAAGCGGGCGTGGCGAGCGACAGAGCGCCGAACACGGAAAGATTACGAAGGTTCCAGGCCATCTTATTGTCTCCGGGGTGGCGAAGGAAACGCGACGTGTAGCAGAGATTGCACAACAGGCTAGGTCCGCTTCATCTTTCTTGGGTGGGGATGGACAGGCGCTGCCCAGCGTCTTGCCAACGTGATGGAGACCTGCCGCAAAGCTGCGCAACCCAGTGACTGAAGGCCAGCAATGTTGAGAATCGAAGGAGTTTCGGCTGCCTTTGTGCTAAGTGCGCGTCATGAAAGCGCCTGCTCCCCAGATCGAAGCCCCTTTTGTCGTGGCGCGGCCCGACAAGCTCGCTCCGCCGGCCCCGCAGAGGCGCCCGCCCTTCCGGCTATTCGGCGGCTTCATCCGCACGTGTTTCCTAATGGCCGCCGTGTTGGCGTTGGGTGGTGGGGTCGCGGCTTTCGGCCTTTATCGCTCGCTGGAGGCTGGCCTACCCGACTACCGCTGGCTCGCCGACTATTCACCGCCGCAAATGAGCCGCATCTACGCAGACGATAGCCGCCTGATGGCCGAACTGGCAGCCGAACGACGAGTTTTCGTCCCTATAGAAGCAATTCCCCGCCGGCTTCAGCAAGCCTTCATCGCCGCTGAAGATCAGAATTTCGAGAGCCACCGAGGCGTGGACCCTATCGCCGTGATACGGGCCTTCGTCACGAACGTCGAGCAATATGGCAGCGGGCGGCGCATGGTGGGTGCCTCCACCATCACCCAGCAAGTGGCCAAGAACATGTTGGTCGGCAGCGACCGCACCGTGCTGCGCAAGGCGCGCGAGGCGCTGCTCGCGATCCGGCTGGAGAATGCCCTGCCCAAGCCGCGCATCCTGGAAATATACCTCAACGAAATCTTCCTCGGCGCGCAAGCCTATGGCGTGGCCGCCGCAGCCCAGGCCTATTTCAACAAGGCATTGGATGAGCTGACCATCTCGGAGATGGCCTTTCTCGCCGCCTTGCCAAAGGCGCCTAACAACTACAACCCGCTGCGCTTCCCCGAGCAGGCGCGCATTCGCCGCGACTGGGTGTTGGACCGCATGCTGGAGGAGCTTATGATTACTCCTCCGGAATCCGCCGCCGCCCGCGCCGAGACCATCCTGGCCCGCCCGCTGCGCCGCCCCGAAGTCGTTCCCGTGGGTGGCCATTTCACCGAGGATGTGCGCCGCGAACTCCTATCCCGCTTCGGGCAGGAGCAGACGCAGGGTGGCGGCCTCGTGGTCCGTACCAGCCTGGACCCCACGCTTCAGGCTGCCACCCAAGTGGCGCTGCGCAACGGCCTCATGGCCTTCGACCGCCGCCGCGGCGGCTGGCGCGGGCCGCTGGCCAAAAGCGCGCATGCCGCCACCGAATGGCTGCCAGCGCTGGAGGCGTTCGGCCGCCCGCCGGGCATGCTGCCCGAATGGCGGCAGGCCGTGGTTCTGGAACTGCGAGACCGCGACGCCCGTGTGGGCTGGCTGGAACGCCCCAATCTGCGCGCGCCCGCCGAGGCGCGGACAGGTACCATCCTCCTCGAAGACCTGGCCTGGGCGCGCCCCGTGCTCCCCAGCCAGGGCCAGCAGCCGGTTCGCCTGGGCAATCCGCCGCGGCGCGTCTCGGACGTGCTGGCACTTGGCGATGTGGTGATGGTCGAGCCCTCCCCCGCGGCGGCACCTGCCGCCACGCCGCCGCGCAATGCCCCGGGCCTGCGCGCAGATCGCGTGCTGCTGCGCCAGATGCCCGAGGTGGAAGGCGCCATCGTGGCGATGGACCCCAATACCGGCCGCGTGCTCGCCATGGCCGGCGGCTGGAGTTTCGAGCGCAGCCAGTTCAACCGGGCCAGTCAGGCGATGCGCCAGCCCGGCTCATCCTTCAAGCCTTACGTTTACATCGCGGCTCTGGAGCAAGGAATTCCGCCAAATCAGCGCTTTCTGGATGGTGGTGTGGAAGTCGCGACCCCGCAGGGCGTGTGGCGGCCAGGCAATTACGGCGGTGGGTCCAGCGGTGGCTTTGTCACCATGCGTTCGGCACTGGAGCGCAGCCTCAACCTCGTTACCGTTCGCATCGCGCAGGAAATCGGCATGGAGCGGGTGAGCGATGTGGTCGGCCGCTTCGGCGTGATCGAGAACATGCCCCGTTTCCTCGCCCTCAGCCTCGGCGCGGGCGAGACCACCGTGCTTCGCCAGGCCTCGGCCTATGCCAGCTTCGTCAATGGCGGCAAGCGCGTGGAGCCGACCCTGATTGACAGCGTTCAGGACCAACGCGGCCGCGTCATCTGGCGCAGCAGCAATCGTGAATGCGCCGATTGCGCGGGTGGCCCCGAAGCCGGCCCACCGCGCTTCACCGATAATCGCCGCCAGATCGCCGATCCCATCGCCGCCTTCCAGATCACCAGCATCCTTCAAGGTGCGGTACAGCGTGGCACGGGAGCGCGCGCTGGTGCCAGCCTGAACCGCCCGGTCGCCGGCAAGACCGGCACAACGGATGATTACAAGGATAATTGGTTCGTCGGCTTCACGCCCGATATCGTGGTCGCCGTCTGGATTGGCTATGACGATCCACGCAGCCTGGGCAATGGCGAGACCGGCGGCACCAACGCCGCCCCCATCTTCCGCGAAGTCATGGCGGCCGCGTTGCAAGGTAGCCCGGCCGTGCCCTTCCGTGCCCCACCTGGCGTGGCACTTGTCCGCATTCAAACCGATCGGGGCGAAACCATCCTCGAAGCCTTCCGCCCTGGGACCGAGAACTCGGCAACCGCGCCCACTGGGTTGGGCGCCGGTGCTGCGGCCCGAGTGGACAGTGGCCTCGGCGGGCTTTACTGAGGCCCTCATGCGCGCAGATGCACTCCAGCTTCAAGAGCAGATCACCGCCTCGGTGTCCCTGCTGAGGAGGCATCTTTGACTGGGATGCTTCCCTCATTCGCCTCGCCGAACTGAACGCGAAGGCCGAAGACCCCTCCCTTTGGAACGACGCGACCGAGGCCACCCGCCTCATGCGCGAGCGTGGTCGCCTCGTGGATCAGGTCGAGGGCGTGCAGCGCCTGGAACAATCCGTCTCGGACGCGCTCGAACTCATCGGGATGGCCGAGGAGGAGGGCGACGCCCCCACAGCCAATGCCGCCGTATCGGACCTCATCACCTTCGCTGCCGAAGCCAAGCGCCGCGAGATCGAAAGCCTGCTCTCGGGAGAGGCCGACCAGAATGACGCCTATCTCGAAGTCAATGCAGGCGCAGGCGGCACCGAGGCCCAGGACTGGGCCGAGATGTTGATGCGCATGTATCTGCGCTGGGCCGAGCGGCGCGGCTACAAGACGGTGCTTACGGAGCAATCCGAAGGCGAGGAAGCGGGCATCAAATCCGCCACACTCCAGATCACCGGCCCCAATGCCTTTGGCTGGCTCAAGACCGAGACCGGCGTGCACCGCCTGGTGCGCATCAGCCCCTTCGGCGGCAATGACAAGCGCCAGACCAGCTTCGCCAGCATCTACGTCTACCCCGTGATTGACGACAAGATCGAGATCGAGATCAACCCGGCCGACATCAAGACCGATACCTTCCGCGCTTCGGGCGCTGGCGGGCAGCATGTGAACAAGACGGAATCGGGCGTACGCTTCACGCACCTTCCCACCGGCACCGTCGCCGCCTCCACCCAGGACCGTTCGCAGCATCGCAACCGCGTCATCGCGATGGATATGCTGAAAGCCCGCCTCTACGAACTCGAATTGCGCAAGCGCGAAGCCATCAGCGACGGCATCGAAGCGGGCAAGACGGATATCGGCTGGGGGCATCAGATCAGGAATTACGTGCTGCAGCCCTATCAACTCGTCAAAGACCTGCGCAGCGGGTTGGAGAAGGGCAATCCCTCCGCCGTGCTGGATGGAGATATTGATGATTTCATGGCCGCCGCACTGGCTGCGCGGGTGGGTAATACGCGGTCGGATGCCAGCGCCAGTGCGAGGTAGTGAGGGGCTCTGCCCCTTGACCCCGGCAGGAAACTCAGTTTCCTGCACCTTCAATTCATGAAATGGCTTCGGGCGCCTGCTACGTTGCCCATCGGTGTCCGTGTCTATGCCATTGGCGATGTTCATGGTTGCGTGGACCAGCTCAAATCACTGCACAAAATGATCCGTGATGATCTGACGGCCAATCCCACCTCGGGCGCGTCACTCGTGCATCTGGGCGACTACATTGACCGCGGGCCGGACAGTGCGGGCGCCATCGACACTGCGCTCGCCTTCAACGCCTGCCCCGTCATCAACCTGCGCGGCAACCACGAGGACACGCTGCTGGCAGCGCTTGACGGCGATGCCCCCTCCGCCACGGACTGGATGTATTACGGCGGTCGCGAAGCCCTGCTGAGCTGGGGCATGGCGGAACACGCCCCGCGCGAGACCTGGGGCGGCAAAATCCCCCCCGGCCACATCGCCTTCATGCGCGGCCTGCGCACCCATCACCGCGTTGGCCCCTATTTCTTCGCCCATGCCGGCATACGCCCCGGCGTGGCGCTCGAAGCACAATCACCCGATGACCTGATGCGCATCCGCGGCATCTTTCTGGACAGCGAGGCCGAGCACGGCGCCATCATCATCCACGGCCATACCCCTGTGCGCGAACGCGTGGCCGATCTGCGCGCGAACCGCGTCAACCTCGATACGGGCGCCGTCTTTGGCGGCCCGCTGACTTGCGGTGTCTTCGAGGAAGGCCGCGTGGGGTTACTGACGGCGTAGGCGAAAAAGGCCCGGTGGATCGCTCCACCGGGCCTTCCCAAAACATTGCCGTGGCGTCGCCGCCTTAGCCAGCCGCCCCTTGAGGAGCGGTCATCCAGGCCACGGATACGGCATACGCCGAAGTGCAATGAGACACTGGATCACCTCCTTTCGATTGTTGACCTTGCCACGGTGAAGCGGCGCGTGATTCGACGCAAGCAAAATCATTCAGCGGGAGCGCGAATTTGCCCGCGCAGAATGTGCTTCTGAATTTTGCCCGTGCTGGTCTTTGGCAATTCCGTGAAAAACACGCGCTTGGGCGCCTTGAAGCCCGCCATGATCCCCCGGCAATGCGCGATGATCTCGGCTTGCGTGGCACTCATCCCCGGGCGCAATTCGACGAACGCGCAGGGCACCTCGCCCCATTTCTCGTCCGGCTGCGCAACCACCGCGGCCAAAGCGACGGCCGGATGCTTGTAGAGCGCATCCTCGACCTCGATGGAGGAGATGTTTTCCCCGCCCGAGATGATGATGTCCTTCGAACGGTCGCGAAGCTGAATATATCCATCTGGATACTTCACCGCGAGGTCACCGGAATGGAACCAGCCGCCTGCAAAAGCAGCATCCGTTCCCGCCGCATCCTTGAAATAGCCTTTCATGACGACATTGCCCTGGAACATCACCTCGCCCATCGTCGTGCCATCGGCGGGCACGGGCTGCATGGTGGCGGGGTCCATCACATCCAGCGCCTCCAGAGGCAGATAGCGCACGCCTTGCCGCGCCATGAGCTTCGCCTGCTCGGCCGGGGGCACGTCATTCCATTCGGTGTGCCATTCATTGGTGACGGCGGGGCCATAGACCTCGGTCAGGCCATAGACATGCAGCACGGCAAAGCCGGCTTGCCGCATCGCAGCCAGCACCGCCTCGGGCGGTGGAGCGCCCGCAACGATGAAGGCAACGGAACCCGACAGGGCGCGCTTCTCGGCCTCGGCTGTCGCGAGCAGCGTGCCCATGATGATCGGCGCACCGCACATATGGGTCACGCCATGCTCGGCGATGAGCGACCACATGGCCGCACCGCGCACCGCGCGCAGGCAGACATGCGTGCCCGCCACCGCCGTGATGGTCCAGGGGAAGCACCAGCCATTGCAATGGAACATCGGCAGCGTCCAGAGATACACCGGATGCCGCGCCATCCCCGCCGAGAGCACATTGCCGATGGCCAGCAACTGCGCACCGCGATGATGATAAACCACGCCCTTGGGCTTTCCCGTGGTGCCCGAGGTATAGTTCAGCGCAATGGCGTCCCATTCATCGCGCGGCGTGGGCCAGGCGAAATCCTCGCGGCCTTCGGCCAGCAGGGCCTCGTAATCCAGGCCGCCCATCGTCTCGGCCGAGGGCGCCTCGCTGTCATTCACCTCGATGATCACCGGCTTGTTCGCGCATTGCACAAGTGCGGCGCGCAGCACAGGTATGAATTCACGGTCCACGATGACGATGCGCGCTTCGCCGTGATCAAGAATATAGGCTATGGTCGCCGCATCGAGGCGCGTATTGATCGTGTTCAGCACGCAGCCGGCCATGGGCACGCCGTAATGGCACTCCAGCATGGCGGGCGTGTTGGGCAGCAGCGCGGCCACCGTATCGCCGCGTGAAAGCCCACGCTGATGCAGCGCATGGGCGAGCTTCACGCTGCGCGCGCGCAACTGCGCATAGCTGCGACGGATCGCCCCGTACACCACGGCAATGTGTTGCGGAAACACCTGCGCCGTCCGCTCCAGAAACAACAACGGTGTAAGCGGCTGATGATTGGCGGCGACGCGCTTCAGGGCGTCATAGTCGGAAGCGGCCATGCCTCTATCTGTCCTGCCAATGCGGCGCGCGTTTGCCGAGGAAGGCACCAATGCCCTCCGCCGCGTCAGCCGCCATCATGTTCTCCACCATCACCGCACTCGCCGCGTCATAGGCCTCGGCCAGGGGCAATCCGCATTGCGCGTTGAAGCCAAGCTTGCCCAGGCGAATTGTGAGGGCCGACCGTGCTGCAATGTGGGCGGCCAAGCCCAGCGCCTCGGCCCGCGCATCTTCGGCGATACGGTTGATGAGGCCGAGCGCGCGGGCTTCTTCCGCGGAAACCAAGCGCCCGGTCAGCAGCATTTCCATCGCGGCCTTGCGCGGAATGGCGCGTGCCACCGCCACGGCCGGCGTCGAGCAGAAGAGCCCGATATCCACACCAGGCGTGCAGAATTTCGAGGCCGGCGTGGCCACCGCAATGTCGCAGCTCGCGACAAGCTGGCAGCCGGCGGCGGTCGCGATGCCCTCGATGGCGGCGATCACCGGGACGGGATGGTTCACCACCTGCTGCATCACCTGGCTGCAGAGCGCCATGGTGCGTGCGTAGAGATCGCGCCCACCATCGGGATCGCCGCGCGCTGCCGTCAGTTCGCGCAGATCATGCCCGGCCGAGAACGCGGGCCCGTTGGCGGCGATCACGATGCAGCGCGCATCCTCGGCGGCACCCAGAGCGTCTCGCAGAGCTTCCAGCATCGCCAGGCTCAACGCGTTGCGCGCGGCGGGGCGGTCCAGAGTGATGAGGACGATGCCGTCATGACGGGGTTCAAGAAGGATCATTTGTCCGACAACCTAGCGGTATGTTGCAGCGGCACGGTATCGTTCACGCTATCGGTGACGTTGAGGAATCTGTCGCCCGGGATTCTCCCTCGGCGCGTCTTGGACAACCGCGGAGCGGCAACGGGACCGATACGTTCACGCACCATACCCACCGATCGGCGCTCCACTCCCACCTTGATCGCAATGAGCCCCAGCGGCGCGTGGGCCTCGAACGAATCGGCAATGCCCAACACTGCGTGTTCGGCCGCGTGGGGATCCGCTCCGATAACCTCCTCCTCAGCGCTTGGCGAGAGGCCTT
This sequence comes from Acetobacterales bacterium, assembly GCA_038247025.1. Taxonomy (GTDB): domain Bacteria; phylum Pseudomonadota; class Alphaproteobacteria; order Acetobacterales; family Acetobacteraceae; genus Roseococcus. Next base: position 24,779 of record JBBRVI010000002.1, on the reverse strand, counting down.
GCTCGGTTGCCAGCCAATAGAGGTCGCAATGGTTGCGCCATTGCGCGAACGCAGCATTGGATGGAGTCATGGCGTTTACACCCCTTGGGGTCTCCCTTCGCGCAGGAAATGCGCTCTCGGGCGTTGCTTCGCAAGCGGGATCGCCGCACCATCTCAGCATGAGAAAGCGCTTTTCCGCGCTCCCGGGGAACATCCGGGGTGCGATTTTGATGGCGCTCAGTGCCATGCTCTTCGCCATCGAGGCGCTGTTCATTCGTTGGATGACGGATCGCGACATTCCTGTCGCAACACAGCTTGCCGCGCGTTCGCTCGGGCAAATGGTCTGGGTCGCGCCGCTTATACTCACCACGGGTCTGGCCGTATTTCACACCAATCGCCTGCCTATGCATCTACTGCGCGGCGGTTGCTCTGCGATGACCTGGGGACTGTACTTCCTGTCCTTTGGTTATCTCGATCTCGCGACCGCGACGGTCCTTTCCTTCACAAATGTGATGTTTACCACTGTGCTCGCAGGCCCGGTCTTGAAGGAACGCGTGGATGCCGCGCGCTGGGTGGGCACCATGGCAGGGCTGGTGGGCATCGCGGTGATGCTGCGGCCAGGGACGGATATTCCGCTGCTGGGCGCGAGCATCGCGATAGCCGCTGCCGTCGCCTGGTGCGGTATCACACTCACCTCGCGCAGCCTCTCGCGGACGGAATCAACGCAAAGCGTGGTGGCTTGGGTCGGCCTTGTGACAAGCATCTGCACGGTGCCCTTCGCTGTTGCCTTTTGGCAGCCTCTGGGCATGCATGACATCTTTATCCTAGCTGTGTTCGGGCTGGTCACCCCCGGTATCATCTGGCTGGTCACCGAAGCCTTGCGGGCTGGTGAGGCCAGCGCCGTTGCACCCTTCCAGTATTTGCGGCTGGTGGTTATCGCCGCATTCGGCTGGGTGCTGTTCGGCGAGGTGCCCGATGGCTGGACCTGGCTGGGTGCGGCCGTCATCCTCACCGGTGCCGTCATCATCACCATCAGCGAGGCGCGCAAGAGGTGATCCTTCTCGCTCAGGCGGCGCCGCTGCTGGCGCTGCTCGCCTTGCTGGCAACCGGGCGCGCCGGTCCGCTCGCCGCCTGCGCAGTGGCGCTGGCGTTGGCGGTGCCGGCCATCGCATGGACGCTGCCCGCCGAGTCCCGCCTCCTCGGCTTTCTGTGGCACGAAAGCCTGCGCGCCGCTTTCCTGGCCTTGCAACCCATGGCCGTCGTGGCGGGCGGCCTGCTGTTCCACGCGGCGGTGCAGCCCGCCGCCAATGACGCCGCACGCCCTGCCACGGCGGCGCGCATCTTCGCCGTCACCCTGCCCATGGGCTGCTTTCTTGAGAGTGTAACGGGCTTTGCCGTGGGCGCCGTCTTTGCGCTGGCGGCGCTGCGGGCCATGGGCATTGGCGGCGCGGTCGCCATCGCGCTGGCACTGCAAGCATTGGTCATGGTGCCCTGGGGCGGGCTGGGGCCGGGTACGGCGCTGGGCGCGGTTCTGGCCGGCGTCCCAGCGCAGGAGGCGGTGGCCCTCTCCGCCTGGCCCAATGGAGGATGGATCATCGCCCTCGCCCCGGTGATGTGGTGGCTGCAAGCCCGCGCCGGCGTGGTGGTCAGCGCGCGCGAGAAGGCCATGCAGGCGCTGATGCTCATCGTGCTGGCGGTGCTGCTCGTCGGGCTGCATGCGGTGCTGCCCTTCGAGGTGATCGGCGTCGTCGCCTCAGGCGTGGTCACCATATGGGCGCTCTGGCGCGCGGACCCGCGGCGGAGTCTGCGTGCGGCGCTCAGCTTGAGTTGGCCCTATCTGCTGCTGACGCTCTGCCTGCTGGGCGCGCGGCTTGTGCCGGACCCGCCCGCCCTGCACCCTTTCGCCGAACTGCCCGCCTTTCCCATGACCCATGTGGCCGTGGTGCTTTGGGTGGTCTCGGCCGGGCTTTTGCTGCTGCGCGCCGATGGATGGGCGCAGCAGCAGGCGGCGCTGGCGCGAGCGAAGCGGCCGGCTGCCGCCATGTTGCTCTATGTCTTGCTGGGCCGCTGGCTCGCAAGCAGCGGCGTGGCCCTCGCACTCGCCACCTCTCTGATCAAGGGCAAGGGCGATCTCGCTGCCTACGCCATCACGCCGCTCGGATTTATCGCTGGAGTTATTACGGGCAGCAATGTCGGCGCCAATGCCGCGCTAATGCCGGTGCAGGCTGCGGTCGGCCAAGTGTTGGGCCTGCCCGCACTCGTTGCGCCCGCGCTTCACAATTTTGCTGGTGCAGCGGGTGCGGGCATGAGCGTAGCGGTCACGGCGATGCTTTGCGCGCTCCTCGCCGATGGGACGCGGCCTATGCAAGTCTGGCGATTGATGCTGCCTTCCATGGCGCTGGTGATGGTTTTCGGTACGCTGGCGCTATTTATGTTGGGTTGAACATGGCCGATTTGCAGAATGCGGAACGCAGCCTGATGCGCAACAAGCTGCTCCGCCCCCTTATCAAGCGCATTGGCCCCTGCACGCTCGAACCCCTGAGGCGACAACCCTATGAGGCGCTGGTGCGTGCGATCGCACATCAGCAGGTACACGGAAATGCAGCTCGCGCCGTGCTTGGGCGTCTGAATGAGCTCTACCCCGGCGAAGTGTTCCCGCCTGCTGATTTCGTCACAGGGCTTCCGACCGAGGCTCTCCGTGGGTGCGGTTTCTCCGGGGCAAAGGTGCTGGCGATCCAGGATATTGCGGCCAAGACGGTGAGCGGCCTCGTCCCTGGTTTGCAGGAAGCGGAAAGGCTTGATGACGAGACCTTGGTCGAGCGTCTGGTGTCCATCCGTGGGGTTGGCCGCTGGACCGTCGAAATGCTCTTAATCTTCACGCTTGGGCGACTTGATGTGCTGCCTGTTGATGATTTTGGCGTTCGTGAAGGCTGGCGATTACTAACGGGCAAGGATGCCCAAATCAAGCCAAAGGAGCTTGCTGTTATCGGTGAAGAGTGGCGACCGTGGCGGAGCATCGCAGCCTGGTATCTGTGGCGTGCAGCGGATGAAGGTAAGAAGATCAAGGTGACCACTACCTGAACTTCAGCAGCTGCGCCTATCCTGCATAACGAGAGCGATCACATACGAGACCCCGTACAGCGAAGCTGGCGATGTCTCTGGCGCCCACTACTCCGCATGCAGCTTTTTATGATAGATAGCCCGACGTCCAATAGGCGCTGGCCGGAGCCAGGCTTCCGATCTCCATCCCGCCTAATACCACCTTAAAATGCCTGACAGCTTCCCTTGTACTTCAATTCGGTCAGGACCAAATATCCGTGCTTCATATGCGCGATTTGCTGGTTCAAGAGCTATCGAGTTACCTTTTTTTCTAATTCTTTTTATGGTGACTTCATTATTATCAATAAGAGCTACAACTATTTCCCCATTTTGGGCATTATCAGCACGTTGAATTACGGCGATATCGCCATCAACAATACCGGCCTCTATCATTGAGTCACCAGATATCTCTAAGACATAGTGTTCGCCGACAGAAATCATACTCGCAGGGACGTCAATAAATTTTCCCAGGTCTCGCAGTGCTTCTATTGGCGTACCCGCTGCGACGCGCCCAAAGAGCGGAAGACTGACAATACTGGGTTTGTCGACCGATGATCGGCCAAATTGGCCCTGGACCACATTCGGATTGTCGCTCACGCCGATTTGATTCGTTTGCTTCGGCAACGCACTTGGAAGACGTACAACTTCCAAAGCTCTGGCCCGGTGTGCGCGGCGCCGAAGAAACCCTCGCTCTTCGAGCGCTGAAATGAGTCGGTGAATCCCCGATTTAGATTTCAGATTCAGACCGACCTTCATCTCATCGAACGACGGCGAAAAGCCAGTCGCCTGGAGATGTTCGTGAATGAACATGAGCAACTCGTGCTGCTTCCGCGTTAGCATTAGACTATGACCTTTCGCTATCCGCGACTTTTCGCTCATTCAACGGAAGGGCGAACAAATCAGAAACGTTCGGAACGTTCTACAAAGGTTCTGGCTGTCCAGTCAACTCTGGTCATTCGCTCCATTGCCGCCTGAGGTTTGAGAAAGGTGGCAGGGAGACGCTGGCCGAGCTAGGTCGGGTCGCACTGTCCTGGCCGGCCGCGGTGAAACCTGACCCTTCCCAGCCGATGTCCGAAAGGATCTGACACGCCCGCCTCGCCGAAAAAAAGGATGGACGCGCCGAATGCAGCAATTCCCATAAGTGCGAACTGCGGGACGCGCCGGGGTGGCAGGCCCAGATCAGCCAGACGGCGATGGCCCATGATCGCTCAATGCCGTGCGAAAGTATGGCCGTATGCCCAAGGCTGATTGGTTCAGGGCCTGCGCCAAACATGATCGGGTGCTGGCTGGAGCGCCAGCCTGAACGCCAGAAGGCAAAGTGCAGCCATCGCAAGGAAGGTCATGCCACCTGCGACGCCGTAAAGCGGCCCGCTAGCCCAGATCAGCACCCCCGTCGTCGCGCTCACGGCCGAGGCGAGCAAACTTTGCGCCCGGCCGGAAATCCCCGCCGGAAGCGCCATCAATGCGCGCATCGCCGCCAGGTGCATGGCACCAAACGTCGCGCCGTGCAGCAACTGGATCACCACGAGGGCGGCTGGATCGCTGGTCAGCGCGGTCATTACCCAGCGGAGGACGCCTGCCCCGGCTGCAATCAGTGTCAGGCCGCGCACACCAAGACGGCCGACAAGACTGCGTCCGCAGAGGAACAGCAGGATCTCGGCCAGAACGCCGAGGGCCCAGAGCAGACCGATGAAACCCGTGGAAAGGCCGGCCGCCTGCCAATGCAGGGTGCCAAAGGCATAATACACGGCATGGCTGCCCTGGATGAGCGCGGCCAGCGGTAGAATCCAGCGGAAGCCTGTTTCGGCGAGTGGCGCCCAGAGCGATCCTGAAGCGGGTTCAACTGGGGCTGCGCTCCCGCGTGGCGAAGGCGCCGGCAGGCGTAATGCGGCCCAGGCCGTGATCAATAGTCCCAACACCAGCATCCAGGCGGCGATGCGCGGGCCCGCCCACTCAGCAGCGATCCCGGCCAGGAGCGCACCGAACATGAACGCGATGGAGCCGGCCGAACGCACCCGCGCATAGTCAAAGCCGCCCCGCTGGACCGCGCCCACCGCCAGCGCATCCGAGAGCGGGACGATGGGGGCCGCTGCGATACTGTGCAGCAGCTGGACGGCCAGGAGGGCGGCGAATCCGGCGGCAAGCCCAAAGCCGAGCGCGCTCACCGCCGCGAAAAGGGCTGCCAGCGCCAGGACAAGGCGCATATCGGGCGCGCGGTCGGCCAGGCGCCCGATGAGGGCGGCTGCGACCAGCCTCACAAGGGAGCCTACGGCCAGCAGCAACCCAACCTGCGCCGTGGATAGCCCCGCCTCCGCCAGGATGGCGGGCAGGAAGGGCATCATGGCGCCAATGGCAGCGAATTGAGCGCCAAAGACCAGAGCGAAGGACAGGGAGGGCGTCACGCTTCCTAATCTCCCCCGCCCGCGTGCACGTTGCAATCATCGCCGCATGGTTCATAACCCTGCCGTATTCGTCCCTGAGTCTCCCCATGGGGCGGTCTTTACCGGAACACCGCATGTTCGACGCCCGCGTCAAAGCCATTCTCGGCCCCACCAACACTGGCAAGACCCATCTCGCGATGGAGCGCATGCTTGCGCACTCTTCCGGCATCATCGGGTTTCCGCTGCGCCTGCTCGCGCGTGAAAACTACGACCGGATGGTGGCGCAGAAAGGTGAGAAGAACGTCGCCCTCATCACGGGCGAGGAAAAAATCATCCCGCCCGATGCCAAATGGTTTGCCTGCACGGTGGAAGCGATGCCGCTCGATCGGAGAGCAGAGTTCCTGGCAGTGGATGAAATCCAGCTCTGCGCTGATCCCGATCGCGGCCATATCTTCACCGACCGCCTGCTGCATGCGCGCGGCCTGGTCGAGACCATGTTCATGGGGGCTGAGACCATCCGCCCTCTCCTCCAGCGCTTGGTCCCACAGGTCGAGATCGAGACTCGCCCACGCCTGTCGAAGCTCGAATATGCCGGCCCGATGAAGCTCGCCCGGTTGCCCGCGCGCAGCGCAATCGTCGCGTTCAGCGCAGCCGAGGTGTATTCCATCGCCGAGGCAATTCGCCGCCGGCGGGGCGGTTGCGCCGTGGTGATGGGCCGCCTCAGCCCGCGCACGCGCAATGCCCAGGTGAAAATGTACCAGGACCGCGAGGTGGATTTCCTCGTGGCGACGGATGCCATCGGCATGGGGCTGAACATGGATGTAGACCATGTGGCCTTCGCCAGCCTGAACAAGTTCGATGGCCAAGCTGCGCGCCAGCTCACCCCGCAGGAAGCCGCGCAGATCGCCGGACGGGCGGGCCGCGGCATGCGCGACGGCACCTTCGGCGTCACCGGCGATTGCCCACCCTTGCCCGATGAGATGGTCGAAAAAATCGAGGGCCATCATTTCGAGGCCATCCAGGCCCTGGCTTGGCGCAACAGCAATCTCGATTTCTCCGGCATTGAGGCGCTGCTGGACAGCCTTGGCGCCACACCACCGGAAATGGGCCTGACCAAGGGCCATGATGCGGTGGACCACATCACGCTCAGTCTGCTGGCGCGCGAGGAAGCGATTCGGCGCATGGCCTCGTCGAAGTCACGGCTGCAATTGCTTTGGGAGACCTGCCAGGTCCCGGATTTCCGAAAGCTCGCGGATGACAGCCACACCCGGCTTTGCGCTCGGATCTTCACGCATTTGTGCGAGGACGGCGTAGTGCCTGCGGACTGGATCGCCTCGCAGCTCGCCACATGCTCCGGCACCGAGGGCGATCTGGACACGTTGATGTCCCGCCTTTCGGCGATACGCACCTGGGCCTATGTCGCCGCGCGCGCTGATTGGGTGAAGGATGCGATTGCCCAGCAGGAGGCAGCGCGGGCTGCCGAGGACGCGGTCAGCGATGCATTGCATGAACGCCTGACCGCGCGCTTCGTGGACCGCCGCGCCGCGCAGCTGATCCGCAGCCTGGACAATACGGATGAGGATCTTCTTTCGGCCGTCACACGGCAGGGCGATGTGGTGGTCGAGGGCCACAAGGTCGGCCGGGTTGTCGGTTTCGAGTTCGTGCCCGAACTGGGCGAGGGCGGTGAGGAGGAAAAGAAGCTTGTTCTGCGTGCCGCACGTCGCGCGCTGGTGCAGGAAATCCCCCGGCGAATCGCATCCCTGGATATCGCCAGAACGGAAAGCTTCGGTCTGACGCCGGAACATCGCATCACTTGGGATGGAGCTTCGATCGCCCGCCTCAAGATGGGCAGTGAGCCGGGCAAGCCGCTGATCGAAGTCAATGCGTCGGAATTCCTGGATGGCTCGCAGCGTGAACGCATTCGCGCGCGCCTGGCCGCTTGGATTGAGGGCGTTGTTTCCAAGGACCTCGCTGCGATCTCGGCCATCGAGGCCAAGGCATCGGAGGACAACACGCTGCGTGGCCCGGCCTTCCAGCTGCGCGAGACCCTTGGCCTCAAGCCGGGCGATACGCGCCAGCAGATCGGTCAAGAGCTGCGGACGAAGCTCAAGTCTATTGGAATTCGCGCGGGGCGTTTTGCGCTTTACTTGCCTGAAGCGTTGAAGCCTCGACCCATGGCTTTACGTGCGCAGATTTGGGCGCTGAGCTATGAGGTTTCCACGCCCAGCCTGCCCGCACCAGGCCTGGTCTCCATCCCGACTGATGGTGTGATGGCCCTCTCTTGGCCGCCGGGCTTCGCGCCGATGATGGGATGGGTACCGGCAGGTCCCGTACTGCTGCGCCTGGACGTGGCCGAGCGCGTGGCAGCAGAACTCGGCTATCTGACCCGCCGCGCCCCCGCGCCGTTGCCGCCTGAAATTCTGGGGCGCTTTGGCATAAAAGGCTTAGCGCTTGCATCTGTGCTGACGGATCTCGGCTTCCGCCTTATCCCGTCCGAACCACTGCCGGAAGGCGAAGAAGGCCCGGTGCTACCAACCATGGTGGCTTGGGCGCGGCCCGCCCAACCGCCGCGCCAGCAGCGCCATCCAAGGCCACAGCGCGTTGCCACCGTCGAAACTCCTTCGGAAGGAAGGGAGGCCCGTCCACCGCGCCGAGACGGGCCCCGGCGCGATCGTCCCAACCGCAGCGATCCCACGACGAACCGCGAAACGCCGGCGCAGGCCCTCGTGGATGGTCAGCCCGCCGCGCCACAGGGCGCCGAGGCCCCCCCCCCGGAAGCGCAGCGTCATAACAGCCCTCGCCCGGAGGGTGGGTTTCGCAAGGATGTTCCCCGCCGGGACGGCACGTCGCGCAATAGTCCGCCGCGTAGCGATGCTCCTCGCGGTAATGCTCCTCCCCGGGGGGATGGTCCGCGCCGGGAAGGCCCCCGCCGTGATGGTCCGCCACGTGACCGAGATCGTGGCCCGGGCGGCCCAGAGACTCGGACCTTCTACGAGGACCGTCCCTCCAGTAAGGCCGAGGACAGCCCCTTCGCCGCGCTCATGAAGCTCAAACTCAAATAGCGCATGGAGAGGGGCGCGCCCTTCATGCGGCTGGATGCGTGGCTCTGGCATGCCCGCGTAGCCAAATCGAAGGCGGAATGTGGCGCGCTGATCGAGGCGTGCGGCTTCCGCCTCAACCGCCAGCCCGTCAACAAGGCCCACGCGAAGTTGCGGGTGGGTGATGTCCTCACCTTTGCTTGGCAGGAGGAGGTCCGGGTTTGGCGGGTGCTGGCACTGGGCGAAAGGCGAGGCCCGGTCAGCGAGGCCCGGCTACTCTATGAGGAAATACCGACAGCGGAACGATAGCCCGGCAAGGGTTGTCAACGCGGCCTTCCGGCTCCATTTCTAATCTGCCCAATGCAACTCAGGAGCTGTCTTAGTGACCTACGTCGTCACCGAAAACTGCATCAAATGCAAGTTCATGGACTGTGTGGAAGTCTGTCCAGTGGACTGCTTTTATGTGGGTGAGAACATGCTCGTTATCCATCCTGATGAATGCATTGATTGCGGAGTTTGCGAACCAGAGTGCCCCGCCGAAGCGATTCTTCCGGATAGCGATGACAAGGCAACCAGTTGGGTCGAGATGAACCGCAACTATGCCCAAGTCTGGCCGAACATCACCCGAAAGGGCGAGGCGCCACCTGACGCGGAAGATTGGAAGGACAAGCCCGGCAAGCTGGCCCTGTTGAGCCCGGAGCCAGGCAAACCATAAATTGTCGGCAGGAGGCGAGCCTGCTTCAAGGCTTGGACAGGGTTAAGGTGCAGGCGTGACCTGTGCAGGAATTGATGCTACCTATCAAATAAGAGAATGGTTAGCCTTCTCGGGTTTGGCATTCCCTACCTAATTTGCCTGTTGGTTCCCGTTGGCATGCAGGAGCAGAGCGGCCATGGCACATTCGCCCCGGAGTACCCGCCCAGAGGCTACGGCAAGACTATTATCTAAGCCCGTGGCAAAGAGCACCGCCAAGCTTGGCCACACGAAAGCCGCCGAAGAGACTGCCGCTCGATTGAAAACACCTACGAAATCTTCGTTTGCGCCTACCGCCAAGAAGTTATTGGCGCCGCAGATTAAATCTACGCCCGAACTTGCCATTGTTACGGTTGCGCCGGCAAAGACCAAGCATTTCGTGAAAGTCGCCACAAAGACGAAGCAGCCCAGGGATACGGCCGCGACAGCGATGCCAAATGGAAATGCTAGGCCAAAATCATCTGCGCAACGGCCTTCTCAGGCGAGCCAACTGGCGGGAAAAAAGCCTGCCGGCAAGGCACAAACCACCCTGAAGTCCGCCAACATTCTTACCAAAAAGGCAAAAATTTTTCCAGTGACCAAAAGCAAAGCCCCCGTGGCCAAGGCCTCTCCGAAAACTGCTGCAGCTAAGGCGCCTGGAACGGTAGCATCCGAGCCCGCCGCGGAGAACATCAGGCCCGAAAAGCTGGTAATATCGCTTGGCACGGACGAATCCGCTTCGGCACCGGCCAACCCATTACCAACTGCTCTCCTTAAACCAACTCTTTCTCCCGCCGCCCCCCCTGTTGGACCGCGCCCCTCCATCATCGTAGCCGCACCACCGAACATGCCCATCCGAAACACGGGCAATCCCAACTCGCCCCGCGCGCCCATGGGCCGGCCGAACATGCCGCCATCCTTCGCCGTGCGAAGTCCCGGCCGCCCGGGATTTGCTGAGGGCCAGACAACCCCGCCGCGCCCGCCTGGTCCCAAAATCGAGTTCAAAGCGGGTGATCATGTTGTCTATCCGACGCATGGCGTGGGCACTGTCCAAGGCATCGAGGTGATCGAGGTTGCCGGCACGGACCACCATATGATCGTCGTGACCTTCGAGGAAAACCGCATGACTTTGCGGGTACCTGTGAACAAGGTCCCAACCGCCGGCCTGCGCAAGCTTTTCACCCAGAAGGAGTTCGAGGCCGCGATTGACACGCTCAAGGGCCGTGCCCGGATCAAGCGCACCATGTGGTCCCGTCGCGCACAGGAATATGAGGCCAAGATCAATAGCGGCGATCCTATCCAGATAGCTGAGGTCGTGCGCGATCTCCAGCGCAATGCTGGCCAACCTGACCAGTCCTTCAGCGAACGCCAGATATATGAACAAGCGCTGGAGCGCCTCGCCGCCGAATTCGCGGCGATCGAGAAGATCGACAAGCTCTCCGCCAGCGACCAGCTGGTGGTGTTCGCCAAGTCAACATGAGCCTCGAAGCCGGCAACACCATCGAGCAGGTGGTCAGCGATCTGGAGGAGGGCTTCGCCCTTTTTGATGATTGGGAGGATCGCTACCGCTACCTCATGGATTTGGGGCGGGAATTGCCGGTGCTGACGCCAGAGGAGATGGTAGAGGCAAATCGTGTCTCCGGCTGCCAGTCCCGCGTCTGGCTGGTACCGACCGCGCAGGGCAGTCGGGTGTTCTTCCGTGCGGGCAGCGATGCCGCCTTCGTGCAGGGGCTGCTGGCATTGTTGATGCGTGTGTTCGACAAACGCACCGCCGAGGAAATTCTGGCGACTGATGCAGGTTTTTTATCGCGCCTTGGCCTCGGCGAACATCTCAGCCTGTCGCGGCGCAACGGCGTGGCAGCGGTACTTGCACGGATCCAGGCAACGGCACGACAGATGGCCTGAGTTAACCAGGCTTTTGGGCCACCAAAAGACGGTAATGTACGAAACCCTCGGTCTGAAGAGTTTCCAGCAAGAGCCCGCCGATTTCGGCTTCCGCCCTGACTGCTAAGCCGAAGCGAAGCCAGGGCTTGCGCCGCAATTCCAGCAGCCGCGGTGCCACCTCCGCCATGCCGCGCACCTGAAGCAGTGGGTTCAGATCCCGATCATGCCGCAACACCAGTCCGGCTGATCCCAGCGCTGTGATCCATCCCGCCCGATCAGGCGCCACAGGGCAGCGCCAGTAGCGTTTGAAATCGGCGAGTCGTGCGCCTGGCTCGGGGGCTAGAACGGCGTCAGGCATATCATCTACCACAATGAGATGCCCGCCTGGCACCAAGCGGCGCGCCAGACCTGCCAAGGTCGCTGCGGGGTCCGCGCTGTGGATCAGGCTCTCAATGCCATAGATCAGGTCGAACATGCCGTTGGGGGGTGCGTCATAGGATTGCACCACGACGCGCACGCAATCTGCCAGGCCCGCAGCCGCGATCGCTTGGTTACCCCGGCGGGCCTGCTCAGGCGAAAGCGTGAGGCCAGTCCAGTCACCGCCGAGTGCAGGGGCGAGATCAATCATCGTCGCGCCATAGCCGCATCCTGCATCAAGCACGCGCGGCGATTCCGGCATCGCCACCCCTTCAAGCATCAGCCGATGAATGACCATGGGCGAGGGCGGCCCCCCTGCCGGGTCGGCCAGGGCGCGATGCACCGGGTGCGCGGCCTCCCCCTCCTCGCGCTTTTCGCGGAAGAATGAGAGGCCATCTAGCCAGCGGTAATAGCGTGCGACTCGGCGGGCCTGGCGTTCGGATCGGGAGGACATGCGTTGGGTCTATCAGCACATGCACGGGACATCGAGACGGAGATTGTCCTGCTCCATCTGTGGATAACTCGCCATTACTTTCAGATCATGCTCCGGGATCACTGCGCGGCTTTTGCCGAGGGCGGGCAGCATTTCCAGCCATCGCATCGGAAGCCAGCACCACGCAGCCGCGCTAGAGCATCAGCCGATCAAACGGAATCGTTTGATCGGATAAAGATGATCGAAAAACAACAGGCTAGAGCGAGTATGGTGAGCCCTTTCGAACGAAACATGCTCTAGGTGTGCACGCCCCGCGATTGAAGGCCACTCGATCACCATGGACCAGGCGCAAGAAGCATACCATCTGCTCCAAGTCGCAGGGGCGGCGTTAGACGGGCGGGGCGTGGAAGGACCGGTGGCGTGAGCGATCTCGCGAAACTGGGCGTGGAACTTCCTCCGAGGGAACTTCTGGAAATTCCCGGCGTGATGCTCATGGGGGGGTGAAGAGGACGGCCAAGACTCCGATCATGCGCAGCCCCGCCAGAGAACAGCGCAGAAAATCATGGCCGTGCGCCGTGCAGGTGGCTTGATCGGCTCCGTTGCAGATCAGGATGGCGCGGGTTCCCTGCACCGCCGCCAAAACGGAGAAATCCATGGGCATGGGTTGGTCATGCGCGTAACCGAGCGAGACCATGAGATTGTCCGGCACGATTCGCCGCGGATTGGTCGCAGAGCGGATGGCGTAAAGGTCCCAAGTCATGGTGCTTGTCCCTTTGGGAAGATGCTGAACGGCCGCGCACGCAGCGGCAGCTTGTCTGCCGGAGGACAACCTACCCGCTTGAACGCGGCCGTACCCGCGCTGTTGTGCGAAGCGCAATCAGGGCTCCAAGGCGGCCCGCTGCCCGACGCGTTGTCAACAAGCAGAACGGAGCGGCGTGGGCTGCCGCAGGGCAAGCAGCGCCGATAGGGCGCGCGCTAGAGCACGCAGATCCTCGGCGGCGTCGGTGTTGGGGTAGCGGGTGAGCAGTGGCGTCTGCGCGCGAATTGAAGCGGGAATGCGTGGGTCGCGACGAATGGCCCCCAGCAGCGGCAGGCCCCGCCCCAGAAACCCCCGGCAGGCGGCGTCAAGCGCGGCATGGACCCGCGCGGGCTGCGCCGCCATGTTGACCAAGAGGGAGGCATAACCAGAGGGCGCATCGCGCTGATGCAGCTTCACCACGGCATAGGCGTCGGTCAGCGAGGTTGGCTCCTCGGTGGCAACAACGATGAGCAAATCCGCGAGTGCCGCCAGGCCGCGCTGAGCCGGGCCGATCCCCGCACCGAGATCAAGCACCACCATTTCCGCCCCGAGCCCGCGCAAGCGTGCTGCAAAACTGGAAAGGGCCACGCCGTCGAGCGCGGCAAGTGCGGGCGAGCCCGACCTTCCGGGGAGGACACTGAAGCCGGCCGGATGGCGCAAGACCGCTTCGCCCATCGTGCAGCGACCGCCAAGCACGTCGCTCAAATCCCGCAGTGGATCCAGGCCAAGCTGCACATCCACATTGGCCAGCCCCAGATCGGCGTCCACCAGCAAGGCGCGTTGCCCCCCCTCGGCCAACGCCTGCGCCAGACCAATAGACAGGCAGGTCTTGCCCACACCTCCTTTGCCGGAGGCAATGGCGATCAAACTCATGATGCGATCTCACGTTGTGGCCCAGCAGCGAGGCGTTGGGCGAGCCAGGCGGGCGATAGTTCCTGCAAGCCATGCACAACCTGCGGCCCAATGCCTGCCTCAGTCAGTGCCAAGCCGACACAAGCGGCAGACAGCACGCCCCCCAGCCGCCGTGTCATGTCCAGACGCGTGGGCAGAAGGTGCCTCGCGCCCAGCAAATGGAAGGCACGCCCGATTTCTGCGGATTCCTCAGCGTCGAGGCCGGCAGGAAGCACCAGAACAGGTGTTGCGTCCGAAGCGCGGATCAGGCGGTGCAGGCGTTCGGCCTGGGCCTCGTTGAACGGATTGCAGCCAAAGCCGTCTATAAAAGCAGGCTGGCCGGGCTCGCGCGCACTCAGCGCCTTCTCCAACGCCCCGGGCGCGGCGGCGACGGCCAGCGTCAAGCGCAGCAGCCGGGTAAAAGCGGCCAGTTGCTCCACAGCGCCGGCGCGCGCGCCATCGGCCGTGACCACGATGGGTGTCTGGCCGGACATCTTGGCCCGCACGGTGAGCTTTGCGCAGGTCAAAGTCTTGCCAGCACCTGGCGGGCCGACGAGCAGAATGGGCCGGTCCTCTGGCAAAGGCATGAAGTGGAGCCGCCCCGCCAGCGCTTGCGTCAAATCCGTACCGGCGAAAGACGCGCAGAGTCCCGGTGCCAAATTGTGCCGCACCAGTTCCGGCGGCACGTCCTCCATGGACGGTCCCGGCCCGATCAACTCGGGCTCGGCGAGGTCGAGTGCCGCCGTCACCTCGACACCGCCTCCAACACGGCGCGTGCTGAGCACAACCGCCTCCTCACCCAGCGCATCCCGCACAGCGGAGAGAGCGAGCGTCGCGGTACGTGCGTGAAAGACGCGAAGCCGCATGGCCTAAATGCTGGCCAGGGAACGAATACGGACGCGCGGATGAATTTCCGCCTGGGAGAGCACGGGGGTGCTCGGCCGGAAACGCTCGACGATGGAGCGCAGGTGCGGGCGCAGCGCGCCGGAGCAGAGCAGCGCGGGGTGCTCGCTCTGCGCAGCCTGTGCGTCCAGCACATCGCGCAGGCGTTGCATGAAGGCCTGGAGGCGGGCGGGTTCCATGGCGAGCTGCCGGTCCTCGGGCGGGCCCGTCAGGCATTCGGTGAAGGCCACTTCCCACTCGGGTGAGAGTATGACGATGGGCAGATAGCCCTGGGGACCGCGCGCGGCCTCAGACAATTGCCGGCTGATGCGAATGCGCACAATGCCAAGCATTTGTGGCAGCGCACGAAGATTTGCCGCCGCCGCCTCCTGAAGACCTTCCAGGATGGTCGGAAGATCGCGGATGGAGACGCGCTCGGCCAGCAAGGCCTGGAGGAGGCGTTGCACCAAGCCAATACTGACCTGGCTGGGGATGAGGTCCTGGACCAGCTTTTGCTGCTCGCGGGGGAGTTCATCGAGCAGCTTCACCGTCTCGCTGTAGGAGAGGAGCTCGCTCATGTTTTCCCGCACGATTTCGGTGAGGTGCGTCGCCAGCACGCCGGCGCAATCCACCACGGTGCAGCCGCGCGCGAGCGCCTCCTCGCGCAGACTTTCCTCGATCCAAAGGGCCGGCAGGCCGAAGGCGGGTTCGTTGGTCTTCTCACCTTGTAAATCAGGCAAGCCGCCATCGGGGTTGATCGCCAGGTGCAAGGGCGGGCGCAGGGTGCCGCGTGCTGCCTCAATCTCTTTCACTCGAAGGATGTAGGTGTCTGGAGCGAGGTCCAGATTGTCCTGGATCCGCACCGACGGCAGCACAAAGCCCATCTCCTGGGCGATGGACCGGCGCAACCCGCGAATCTGTTCCGTAAGGCGCGGCGCATCGCCGGAAGCCAGTGAGAGAAGGCCATACCCAAGCTCCAGCCGAAGCAGATCCATGCGCAGCGCTTCGGAAACGGCAGGCTCAGTTGGCAATTGTGGCGGGGGTTCGTGGGAAAGGGGCTCTGCGAGGCTGGCCTTCCGCTGGAACCAAGCGGCAGCACCCGTGGCGCCCGCCAGCGCGATGAAGGGCAGGATAGGCATGCCCGGCATTGCCCCCATGACCACAGCGCTACCCGAGGCGATGGCGAGCGGTTTCCAACCCGCCAATTCGCGCGCCATGAGCTTGTCCGCCTGCTCCTCGCGCGCGGCCTTGGTCACCACGATGGCCGCCGCGACTGAGACGAGCAGTGCCGGGATCTGGCCCACCAGGCCATCGCCTACGGTGAGGATGGAATAGGTCTCCACAGCTTCGCCAAAGCCCAGCCCGTGGCGGCCAATGCCGATCGCCAGGCCGCCCAGCAGGTTGATGAAGGTGGAGATAAGCCCGGCGATAGCATCGCCCTTCACGAATTTCGCGGCACCATCCATTGCGCCGTGAAAGCCGCTTTCTTCCTGGAGCTCACGGCGGCGGAGCTTGGCCTGCGCCTCATCAATCGTGCCGGCGGAGACATCTGCGTCAATCGCCATCTGCTTGCCCGGCATGGCATCGAGGTGAAAGCGCGCCGCGACTTCGGCGATGCGGCCGGCACCCTTGGAGACGACAATGTGATTCACCATCAGCAGGATGGCAAAGACGATCATGCCCACCAGAATGTCACCACCCATCAGGTATTTGCCGAAGGCCGCGATCACGTCCCCCGCCGCCTGTGGCCCCTCGTGCCCACTGGAGAGAATGGCCCGGGTGGTTGCGACATTGAGGCCCAGGCGAAACAGCGTGGTGATGAGCAGCAATTGCGGAAAGGACTGGAAATCCAGCGGCCGCGTCAGCAGCAACGCCACCATCAGCATGAGCACGGAGAGCACGATGTTGAGCGCCAGCGCGGCATCTAGAAGCGGCGCGGGCAAGGGGACGATCAGGATGATCATCACCAGCACGACGCCAGCTACGAGCGCCACCTCCGAAGAAAGGCGCAGATCCTTCAGCCATCCTGGCAGGGCAAGGTCCTTCAAGCGACGCGCCAATTGTCAGGCATGACGCCGGGGGCGGGCGGCACGCTGACGCCCGCGCCGCGGTATTCGGCAAGCTTGTTGCGCAGGGTTCGGATGGAGATACCGAGAATCTCGGCCGCGCGCGTGCGATTGCCGAGGCAGCGGCCGAGTGTCTCCAGGATCAGCTCCCGCTCGACCTCCTCCATTCGCCGGCCCACCAGCGCCGCAATAGGGGCGATTCTTGGGCTCGCGGTGATCGAGGCTGGAGCGGGCTCGGAAAGGGCAGGCGGCGCACCCAGCTCAATCGCTTCAAGCCCGATATCCGGTCCGCTGGCGAGCAGCACGGCGCGGTGCATGGCATTCTCCAGCTCTCGCACATTGCCCGGCCAGGGGTGGGCCAGCAGCCTTGCGGTGGCCGCCACGGCGAGCGGCCGCTCCGGCAGGCCGTTGGCGGCGGCGTAGCGCGCGCAAAAATAATCGGCGAGTGGGAGGATGTCCTCCGCGCGCTCGCGCAATGGCGGGATGCGGAGCTGCACCACGTTCAGGCGGAAATAGAGGTCCTCGCGGAAGCGCCCGGCGTGGACTTCGGCCTGGAGATCGCGGTTGGTCGCAGCCAGGATGCGCACATCCACCTTCACGGGATGCGTGCCGCCGAGCTTGTCCACCTCCCGCTCCTGGATGGCGCGCAGCAGCTTGGATTGCAGGCGCAGTTCCATCTCGCCGATCTCATCGAGCAGCAGCGTGCCGCGCTCGGCCTGCTCGAACTTGCCCTTGCGGGCGGCCACGGCACCGCTGAAGGCGCCGCGCTCATGGCCGAAAAGCTCGCTCTCCAACAGTGCCTCGGGCAGGGCGGCGCAGTTGAGCGCTACGAAGGGGCCGCGTGCGCGCTTCGACGCGTTGTGGATGTGCCGCGCCAGCACTTCCTTGCCAGTGCCGCTTTCACCGGTGATGAGCACCGAGGCCTCCGCGCGCGCCAATTGTTCCGCCCTTGCCAGCAGCGCTCGCATCATAGGATCCCGGCAGACCGGCGCGTCCTGTATGGCCGTCACCGCCTGGAGCATGGCCGCGATCAGCTCCGCGTCGGGCGGCAGGGGCAGGAATTCCCGCGCGCCGGCGCGGATGGCGCGCAGCACAGAATCCGCATCCGCATTGTGCCCGCAGGCGATGAGCGGGGTGACAATCCGCTCCGCTGCCAAGCGCTCCAAAAGCCATGGAAGGTCATGCGCGGCATCGCCCAGGATGAGGTCCGCCCCCGCGCCGCGCATCTGCTCCAACGCGGCGGTCACACCGTCCACCTGTACGAGTTGCGCGCCGCGCGCCGCCGCGATCCGCGCCGCCTGGCCAAGCTCGCCCGAGAGCGAGCCGATGATGAGCAGGCGCGTCATATGCCGCGATCCGCCTTGACGATTTCCGTCATGGTAATGCCAAGGCGATTATCCTCCACCATCACCACCTCACCGCGCGCAACGAGGCGGTTGTTGACATAGATATCCACCGCCTCCCCCAACTTGCGGTCCAACTCCACCACAGCTCCGCGGCCGAGCTTGAGCAGCTGGCTCACTTGCATCGTGGCCCGGCCCAGCACCGCGCTGACCTGGACGGGAATGTCATAGACCGCCTCCAGATCGCGCGGGGCGGCCGGGCGTTCCCCGCTGGGCTGGGAGCCTGGCGTGGCGGGTTCAAAATCATCCGTCGCGTCGTTCATGGGGCCTCCTGCCGCCGGGATTTGCTAGTCAACAAGTTGGTCATCCTTGCCCTCCGCGAGCTGAATCTGGCCCTGCGCGGCAAGGTCCTTGGCGGCAGCAACGACAGCCGCCTGCGCCTCGTCCACATCCTTCAGCCGCACGGGGCCGAGGGCCGCGATGTCGTCGCGCAACAGCTTGGCCGCGCGCTCGGTCATGTTGCGGAAGAAAAGCTCCCGCATTTCCTCCGCAGCACCCTTGAGCGCGAGGGTGAGGCGCTCCTTTTCCACACTGCGCAGCAGCACTTGAAGCCCTGCGGGGTCCAGGCGCTTGAGGTCATCAAAAGTGAACATCAGTGCACGGATGCGCTCGGCAGATTCATGGTTGCGCTCTTCCAACGCTGCCATGATGCGGCCTTCCGCCTGGCGGTCGAGGCCATTGAAAATTTCGGCCATCATCTCGTGCGCATCGCGGCGCGTGGAGCGCGCGAGGTTGCTCATGAACTCCATCTTGAGGGTGCGCTCCACGCCTTCCAACGCCTCCTTCTGGACGTTCTCCATGCGCAGCATTCGCATGACGACTTCCATGGCGAAGCCGTCGGGCAGGATGGAGAGAACGCGCGCCGCATGATCCGGCTTCACCTTGGTAAGCACCACGGCCACCGTCTGCGGGTACTCGTTCTTGAGGTAGTTCGCGAGCACCGTCTCGTTCACATTGCCGAGCTTGTCCCACATCGTGCGGCCGGCCGGGCCGCGGATTTCGTCCATGATGAGGTTCACGCGATCCGGCGATAGCGTCTTGAGCAGCAGCCGTTCAGTGCTCTCAAAGGAGCCGATCAGATGGCCGGTCTGGCCGATATCGGAGGCAAATTCATTGCAAATCGCCTCCACCGTGATGGCCGGCACGCTACCCAGCTGCGACATGGCCTGTGAGAGGTCGCGGATCTCGTCCTCATGCATGCGGGCGAAAAAGCGCGTTGCGTATTCCTCACCCAGCGCAAGCATCAAAACTGCAGCCTTCTGCGGGCCGCGAAGGGATTTTGTGCCGCTCATTCGTCATCCTCCGGTGTCAGCCAGCGACGAACCGCCAAAAGGGCCTGGTCAGGATGCTGGTCCACCAGTGCGGTGATTCGTGCGATGGAGGAGGCCCGCAATTGCCCTTGTACATGGGCCATCTGGATCATCCGCTCATCTTCGTTGCCAGAGTCACCGCCCGTGAGCAGCCCGGCATTGCCCTGGCCAGGTGGGAGAGAGGGATCGCTTGGCCGACTTGTGTGTCCCGCACCCTCCAGCACCGCTCCACCCGGTGCACCACTCGCCAGTGCGGGCGTCGGGTTCATGGAAAGGGAGAGCTTGCGAGCGACTGGTCGTGCCACCAAAAACAGCGTCAACAGGATGAGCAGGCCAATGACCGCCGTTTCCAGCAGCCGCGCCAGAAGGGCCTGCGGGATATCGAGGCCAAGGGGGCCGGTTTGGTGTGAGGCTTCCCCGGCGTCCGCAAAGCTCATGGACACCACTTCCACACGGTCCCCACGCTGCTCGTTGAAACCGACTGCATTGCGTACCAGGGCGGCGATGCGCGTTAGTTCCTCGGGCGTGCGCTCGCGTTTCGTGACGGGGCCGTCGGGGCGGGTTTCCATCACCCCATCCACGAGAACGGCGACAGTAAGGCGGCGCGTGGTCGGGTGCTCGCGCAGCACGTTTCGCACTGTGCGGCCGATCTCGAAATTCGTCGTCTCCTCCTGGCGGCTTTCCTGGTTCCCCCCCTGGCCACCGGCTGCTTCGGCGCCGGGCAGGTTGTTGCCGACGCTCACACCCCCCCCTTCTGACGAGCGGCTGGTCTCATTGCTGGACTGGGTACTCCGCGGCACCTGATTCTCGGGGTCGAAGCGTTCTTCCCGCGTTTCCACACGATCAAAATCCATATCGAGCGCGACTTCTGCACGCACTCGTCCCGGGCCGAGCACGCGCTCCAGCATTTCCTCCACGGCGCGTGAGAGCCTTGTCTCCTGGCCGCGCCGAAGCTCCTCCTGCGTCTGCGCACCAGCGGGCCCGGAAAGCGCCTGGCCTCCGCGTGCCAACAACTCACCTCTGCTGTCGACGATGGAGACATTCTGCGCACGTAGGCCGGGCACCGCGGCCACTACGAGATGCAGGACGGCCTGCACTCCCTCGCGGTCGAGCCTTTGCGCACCCTGCATGGTGAGCAGCACACTGGCCTGCGCCTCGGCACGTTCACGCGAGAAGGCCTCGCGACGCGGCAGCACGAGATGTACCCGCGCCCCGCGTACCCCACTCAAGGCACGGATGCTGCGCGCGAGTTCACCCTCAAGCGCGCGCAGACGATTCATTTCCTGCTGGAAGGGCGTGGTCGTCAGGCTCTCGTTGCGATCGAACAATTCATTGCCAATGGAGCCGCCCGCAGGCAGGCCTTCGCGTGCCAAGGCGAGCCTCAGGCGTGGAACATCCTCCACCGGGACCAGTACCTGCGAGCCGCCTGCGGCCAGACGATAGGGAATGCGCTGGCGCTCAAGCGCGGCGACGACCGCACCCGCATCGCGCGTTTCAAGATCACCGTAGAGCAGCCCCATGGGTGGCGTGCCCGCGCGCATCACCAGGAAGGCGATGAGTCCCAGGACGCCCAGTCCGACGCCGGCGAGAGCGAGCAACTGGACGCGCCCCAGAGCACGCAGTTGAGCAATCAAACCCTGCATGGCGCCAAACGCAATGGCCTGCAGCGAACCAACATCCTAGCACTCCCGGAGCCGCATTCTGCGCCCTGGGCAGTTCTTGCCGCATGTCCGGTTGCGAAACGCTTAACGCCCAGCGCGACTCAGGTGCCGGCGAGTCCGCGCAGTTTATCGAAGTTCACCGAGAGCGCGCCGAGGCTCAGCCGAACTTCGCCATCGCGGCGGTCCACCGCGGTGGCGCGCGCCAGCACACTGGCCGTCACCGGCGCCTGGGTGCCATCCGCGCGTAAGCCCTGCGTCACGAAGCGATAGACCCCATCGGGCATTTGGCGGCCCGTTGAATCCCTGCCATCCCAGCTCCAATCAGTGGGTGCCGCACCGAGATTTATTTCCGCACCTCGCAGAACGCGCCCACTGGAATCCTGCACTTCGACCAGCGCGCGCGTGGCAGCGCCGGCCGCAGGCAGGCGAAGCAGCGCCTGGCTGCCTTGAAGTGCGAGGCGATCGCTCTCCACCTCGACCACCCTGCCCATGAGCGGTGCGGCGGAGACAAGCTGATTGCCTTGCTCCACCCTCAGGAGACGTTCGAGGTTCGTGTTCACCTTGATCTGCTGCTCGACCGAGGCGAATTGCACGAGTTGCTCCGTCATCTTATCGGCATCCGTTGCATTGGTGGGGTCCTGGTTGCGTAGCTGAGTGGTGAGCAAGGTGAGGAACGTGTTGAAATCCGCCCCGATGCCGCTGGACGCGCTTCGAGGCGGCGTGTTGGCAGCGCTGGTCGTGGTGCCGTTGATGCTGGCGCTCATCTTGGTTGTTCCTTTGGATCAGATGTTGAGATCAAGCAGCCCGCGAGAGGCGCGGCCGGGCGATGGTTCGGCTTGGGATTCTGCTGTGCCAGCTCCGCCCCGGCCCCGCGCGGCCTGACGCGCGCCATCGTCGCGCGGCGCGTCGCGACCTGCTCCCGAGTTCTCGAGCGAGAACTCCAAGCCGTCGGACATCACGCGTAGGCCGGCGTCTGCCAAGCTGCGATCCAGTTCGTGCCGGTCACGTTGCAGCAGAGCGAGCGTTTCGGGCCGCTCCGCCATGATCCGCACCGAATGGCCATCCGCTTCCCGCTGAACGCGGATCTCGACGCGACCCAGTTCCACTGGGTCCAGGGTCAGGTTGAAGCCGTTGGCTGGCCCTGCGGTGAAGGCGAGCGCGATGGCGATGGGCGCGAGCTGCCGCATGGGCGGCAGCGCTGCCGCTTCAAACGGGCGAGAGTTGAGACTCGGCAAGGCAGAGAACTGGCTAGCTGGTCCCGCGATACCAAATTCAAAAGGCCAGCCCGCAGCTGGGGTGGCGTCCGACGCCTCTGGCCCCTGCCGTTGGGCTAGCGTGCGCGGCGTCAGGGGGGGCACAAATGATGCCGCCAGGGCCGCGAACTCGGGTAGCGCATCGGGATTGACGGGGATTGCATCAAGTTCGCCAGCTTGGGCTTGGCCATCACGCGGGAATGTCCTGGCTTGAAGCGAGTGGTGCAAATCCAGGGACTCGTCGGTCACAGCTTCAACTGTCGTGAACGGCGCTTCTGGTGGCTTGATTGATCGAAGCGGAGCGCGTGGTTGCATGGCCGTCGCCGATGCGAAGGCTAATGGCGAGACAGCCGCTGCGGGCGGCTGTGGCGATTGAAACTCCGCGTCTGGCACATTCTCCGGCTGTAGTGGCGGCGAGTCGGCCTCCGGCGTTAAAAATGCGGCTCCGGAGGTCTGGCCCGCCTCACTGGCGATAGACTGCCCATCCGTGACCGCTCGATCCGGGGTTTCGATGGCGGCAGCCTCTTCGTCCGCGTTTTCCGTGAGCATGGCGACATCAACCATACTTTGGAGAGTGTCGGCATCGGGGAACGGGGCAACGCCAACGCGCTCGGTCGCGGTCGCGCCGCTTTCCAAACTCCCAGGATGCGAAACCAGACCCCCCAAGGCCTTTGCGCTGTCGGCCCTGAGCGGTTCGGCCGTCGTGACCAATGCCGCTGTGCCTGACTGCAGCAAGTTGGCAGGGGCTGGTTCTCCGAGTAGGTCCAGCGCAAAGGCAGGGTCTGCGAGCGGCGTCCCGCCTGACGTTTCAGTACCGGAGAAGCCCAGCGCGAGCGTCGCGACCTCCGCTGGGACACTGAGCGTGACGGTCGTCGTCGGAACTTTCTGTGCCGCCGAAGCCCCACCCAGACTGCGTGTCAGCGCCTCCAGAAATCCTGCCTCTGTTTGGATGTCCGAGCTGGGTCCAGGTGTCGGGCCCGTGACGGAGCTGGGTGTCAATGCGATCGGGAATCCACCATTCATCGCCAAGTCCTCCTGCTGCCCAAACGCATGACCCTTAGGCCCGGACCAAGCCGGCGACCTTCGCATAATTCGTCACCGCAAGAGCCGGGCCAGCCACGCCCGGTGCCCACCCGGCAATCCGCGTCATGCCGCGGGCAAACCTGTCCTCCAGGCGGCAAATCCTGCCGCTTCCAGCCGCTAGGGGGCTGGCATGCAACCTGCGAGGAGCGAGGCGGCTCCGAATCCGCGGGGCAACCGTCCGGCCATTGCCACTGCGGCTCGGTCAACAGGGCAAAGGAATATTTCTATGTCGCTCTTCGGCGCGATGACGACGGCGATCTCAGGCCTCAACGCGCAGTCGCGCTCGCTCGGCCATATCGCCGACAATCTGGCGAACAGCCAGACTACCGGCTTCAAGCGCGTGGACACGAATTTTGTGAATTTGGTGACGCAATCCAGTTCCACCGCGCATGTGCCAGGCTCGGTGCTGGCCCGGCCGGACTTTACCAATACGGTCCAGGGCACGGTGGAGCAGAGCGATAATCCGTTGGGGCTCGCCATCGGGGGCCAAGGCTTTTTCAGCGTCGCGCAGTCACGCGGCAGTGCCAACGGCCTGCCCACCTTCGATGAGCGACAATTCTACACCCGCGCTGGCGATTTCCGGATGGATCGCGACGGTTACCTTGTCAACGGGTCCAACTACTTCCTGCAGGGCTGGCCGGTCGACTCCGATGGGCTTGTGGACCGGACCACACTTGCACCAGTGCGCGTCAGCCAGCAGGTCTTCAACCCAATCAGCACGTCGAATGTCGAGATGGCTGCCAATATCCCCAACCTGGACCCGCCGGCCACGCCGGGCGATGCGCGGAGCTTCAGCACGCAGGTTCAGGTGTATGATCAGGTGGGCAACCGGAACGCAGTGACGATCACCTTCGCTCAGATGACCGATGGTACGCCGCGCGGTTGGAACATGACCATCACGCCCAACCCGGTGGCGGGCGGGGTGGATGTTCCCGTCATTTTCGGCACCAACGGTACCATCGAGTCCTTCAACGGCGTTGCCGGCACCATTAACACGCCGGTGGAACTGCCCTTCGACATGGATTTCGGCCTCGGTAACCAGCCGATCTCGCTGAACATCGGTCGCTTCGGCGTCGCTCAGGGCATCACCAATTATGCAGGGAAGGACTTTTCCCTGCGCAATCTTTCCCAGAACGGTGTGCCACCCGGCGCCTATTCGGGCTTGGCCGTGCGTGACAACGGCGACATCGCCGTGAATTACGACAACGGCCAGTCTCGCATCGTGGCGCGCGTTCCGCTCGTCTCCTTCAGCGATGCGGACAAGCTGCAACGCCTGGATGGCCAAGGCTTTATGCGCACAATCGAGAGTGGGGAAGCGCAAGTGACAGATGTGGCAACCAATGGCGTGGGCAAGTTGGTTGTAGGCGCGCTGGAGAAATCCAACGTGGATATTGGTACCGAATTTACCAAACTCATCGTAGCCCAGCGTGCCTATACGGCGAACACCAGGATCGTCACAGCAGCCGATGA
>JBBRVI010000001.1:0-53778 GCA_038247025.1 Acetobacterales bacterium | reverse complement strand
CCATCCACCATCGCTCATCATCGCGGACCAAAACCTGCCTCGTGGGATCACGGGCATCGAAGTGGTGGAACGTGTTCGGCAGGCCCACCGCGGAAGGGCGAGCGGATTTCTCCCTGCCATCATTCTCACCGGGGATACCTCCGCCCAGACACTGCGTGACATCAAAAGCCGGCAACTGGACCATGCGCCCAAGCCGGTCGGGGCCGAAGATCTGCTGCAAAGGGTCAAGCGGCTGATGCCCGAGCCCTTGGTGTGGGATCCCAGCGCGGTCTCGCCAGGCGGACGGCTGGGCAACATCTTCATCGTAGATGACGATACCGAGGTGCGCACCACCACTGCCTCCTGGCTGGACAGCCTGGGCTGGACCGTCGAGGCCTACCCTTCAGCCGAAGCGTTTCTGGCCAGCGACCATCCCGCCCGGCACGGCTGCGTTTTGATCGACGCAGTGATGCAGGGCATGGACGGCATATCTCTCCTGGAGAAGTTGCGGCCACACGCAAGAAGGCTCGCTTCCATCGTCATCACCGGGAACTTTGAAGCGCGCCTCGCCATCGCTGCCATTACAGCGGGGGCCAAGGATTTCATTGAAAAGCCCATTGAGCGGGGGCACCTGCTGGCCAGCATTCAGCGCGCCATGACCACGATCGACGATCTGGCCGGAGAAGCCGTCGCGCAGGCCGGGGTGCAGGACAGGCTGCGCAAACTGACACAGCGCCAGCGCGAGATTCTGGAGCGCGTCATTGGCGGTAAATCCAGCAAGGTCATCGCGGCGGAGCTGAAGATCAGCACACGCACCGTCGAGAACCACCGCGCAGCCATCATGTTCAGGCTCGGCGTGCGCTCGCTGCCGGAGTTGATCCGCATGGTGATCTCGGCGCGTGCCTCGGGGGGCTCCACACCAGATAGGTGAAGCCGTGGTTGCGCCGGTTCAGGGCCGCAGGGATCGCTGGGCGGCCAGCGAAGCCAGGCCTGCCTCCTGCGCAGCCAGTACCGCTTGCATGATCCGCCGCTCCTCCATCCGGCTCGCGTCATGTGCGGCGCCATCAGCGATGGGCAGCAGCGTGACGACGACCAGAACGGGCAAGCTGCCCATTCCCCACAGGGCCTGCCAGGCATGCGTTGCGCGGGTGCGAAGCCCATCGCCCACGGGCTGCCCGCCCAGCCAGGCGCCGGCAGCGACCAAGCCTCCCTGTTCGGCGGATTGTCGCCCTTGCCACTGCATTGAAGGCGTTCGCACCGCGAAGATGAACGCTTCATCATCCGCCTCACCAAGTGCGCGGCGCCGGCTGGTCGCCACCTTCGTCCAGGTGCCACTTGGTTCAAATGTGACGAGGCGCGCATTGACGAGATATGCGCCGCAGCGCAACGCCATTCCATGGGTTTCGCAGCCTGCAGGGGCAGCCAGGGCCACCGCCTCCTCTGTCGGGGCAGGTGCACCCGTCTCAAGCCCTGCGGCGATGAGCGGGCCGATGCTGGCCAGCCCCACTGTGAGCCCCGCTGCGAGTGCCAGGCGCGAAAGCCCGGGTCCATGGATCTGGGGGGTCGGTGGGACTGGTGCGGCCGCCGCCAAGCTGGCCTGCCCCACGCCATCCTGGCGGAATGGCAGCCCCGCCAGCGTCAACAGGACGAGTACCAATGAGAAGAATACCCAACCATAGACCACGTGATCCACGGCGGCTGCCTCGGCGCTTCCCAAGTGATGGCCCAAAAGCACGATGCCAAGAGCCCTGAAACCATTGGCCACCAGAGGGACCACAAAGGCCAGCACCATGACCAGAACACGCCGTCCGGGGCTGCGGAACATGACCAGCGCGTAGAGCGCACCAAAGGCCAGGGAGGCGATGAGGAAACGCAGCCCGGCGCAAGCCTCCGCCACGAGGAAGGCACCTGCGGGGATCTCGATCAACAGCCCGTCCACATGGTGCGTGATGTCCAGGGCGCGCAGGCCAAGGACGATCATCCACAACGTGACGTCCTGCAACCACGGTGTGGCAAATTCACCGAAAGGCACCAGGAAAACGAGGTAGGCGAGCGGTGCCGCCATGGCGGCGCAGACGCGCCAGCCCAGCACCGCCAGCGCCAACACCCAAATCAGTCCGAGTGCCGCGAACTGCCGCCCTTCCATCACGCCCAGCCGCTCCATCACCAACCACACCATCGCCCCGGCCAGCGCCAGAATGGCGACAAGGGGGATCGGCGTGGGGGCAAGACCCGCCAAGCCTTCCCGGCGTGTCCAGGCGAGCCACCCGGCCACCGGCAGAACCAACCAGCAATGGTTGTAAGCGCTGGAGCGGTCCCAGGTGCGGACGGCGGCCAGGACCTCGGTTGTGAACATGATCCCCATGGCCACCAAGGCCACGCCAAGCACGCCGAGGGCTGGCAGCCAGGGGCGCCATTGTCCCACGGCGATGGGTACTGTGCGGCCAATATGGTCTGACCGCGCGCTCATGCCATGATGTCCTGGCGCACGGCTTCAGGCCGCATCACCGCATCCAGCCTGCGCAGCGTAGAGCGCCAGTCATGGCCGGCGATCACCGCTTCACGCGCGGCTTGGCCCAATCCCGCATGCTGCCCGCTGAGGATCTTCTGGATGCATCCGGCCATATCCGCCGCGCCCTCAGCCACCAGAAGGTCACGGCCCGGGCGCGCCCTGACGCCTTCAAAGGCCTCCGGTGACGCGACGACGGGTCGCGCCATCGCCATCGCCTCCAGCACCTTGTTTTGAATACCGCGCGCGATGCGCAGCGGCGCCACCGCCACGGCCGCATAAGCGATGTAGGGACGGGTATCTGGGACACTGCCGGAGACAACGATATCGGGCAGCGCGGCCAGGGCCAGAACGGCCGCCGTGGGGTTGGCGCCCACAATATGAAATCTTGGGCCATGGGCCGCCAATCGGGGCATCACCTCTCGCGCGAACCAAGTCACGGCGTCGATATTGGGCCGGTAATCCATGGTGCCGGTAAAGACGATCGCTGGCGGACCGCCTGCATAGGGATTGGCACTGGGCAATTCAGGGTCAAACCGTGCGAGTTCCACGCCATTGTCCACATGGTCCACCCTGCCTTTGCATTCGGGGGCAAGGACCTTGAATCTTGAAGCCTCCTCGTTTGAAACAAACAGCGTGCGGTCGAACCTTGCCGCCATGCGGCGCTCATAGGCCAGCAGCGTTCGCGCCTCTCGCGCCCAGACCTGGCGCATCGGTGCACGTGCATCGGCGGCGTAGGCGCGCCATTTCTCGGAATCCACATCCACCATATCGAGCACGCAGCGCGGCCCGAGCGGGCCGGCCGCATACGGCGCCATGGCCGAGGAATAGACGAACACCGCATCATAACGCCGCGCGGCAAGGCCCGCCTGCGCCCAGGCGTAAAGCCTGGGCTCGTGGAACCAGCCCAGGCTGAGCGGCAGGCCTGGGCGCCATCGCAACAGGGCGCGCGCCGCGGCCGCACGCCGCGTTCCGGTAAGGTATGCCTCGACCACGCTACAGGTCCGGCGAAGCGTGGGGATGTGATCGAGGTCGGCCGGGTCATCCACAAGGCATCCCAGTTCCACATCATAGCTGCCGGCGAGGTGTTCCAACATGTGCCAAGCGCGAATTTTATCGCCTTTGTCGGGCGGGTAGGGAATGCGATGGCAGAGGAAGAGCAGGCGCTCGCGCATCAGCCGAGCCCGCGCACGATCGAGGGGCCGAGGATATTGGCCAACCGCAGCGGCATGCGCCGCCAGGCAGCGATCATCAACCTGTATTTCGGGTTGGATGGGTTGTTTTCCGGCAGCTGTGCGCCGGGACGCAGCTGGTAGCAGTAATGCAGGGGCGCGGCCTCGAACCCCCAGTTGCGCTTGAAATCGAAGGCACCACTACCGGCCTTGCTGCGGCCGAAATCGAACAGGCGCGCGCCGCGTTCGCCGCCGGCGCGGCGCATCACTTCCCAGTAGAGGAAATCATTGGCGGCCAGGCCACGCGCCTCGCGTGTGCCGCCGCCATAGTAGGGCAGCACCTCTTCGCGGAAATGGAAGTTCAGAACAGCGGCGACGGGACGTTCTTCATGCAGGACGGTGGTCACGTCATGCGCACCGGGGAAGGCCTCACCCAGCAGGCGGAAATACTTTGCCGAGAAAACCGGCGTTCCGAGCGCATGCACCATCTCGGCATAGACGCGGTGCAACTGTGCCGTATCCCCGTGGGATACGCTGCGCAGCCCATTCTGGATGCCCTTGCGTACCATGGCGCGCTGCTTGCGCGGGATGGCCTTCATGTCTGCGTCTGCATCGCCGCTTATCGCGCGGCGGAACGTGTAATGCAGAGCTGGGCGTTCGGCCCAGCCAGGATCGGGTGCGTCCAGCCGGCGGAACTCGAGACACGGCACGCCGGTTTTGCGCATCAGATCCTTGGCGTGCTGTTCCAGTGCCGCGGCCGCCTCGTGGGTGGCGGCGACGGGGCCGCCATAGACGCAGAAAGGCGTGGAGATCAGCGCGTCTCCAAACAGGCGCGTGCGCATGCGCGCAAGCGGTAGCACGCCTGTGATGGCGCCGTCCTGCTCAGCATAGACGTAGTTGGTGGTGTGCCCGAAAGCCTGTTCGATCACCCGTTGCCAGGGTGCCAGGTGGAAGAAGGTGGCGGCGGGGCTGGCCTGGACGAAAGCGTCCCAGGCGGGCGCGGCTGCGTCCTGCAACTCGCGGATGTGTACAACCATGACCTACTCCGCCATGACGCGCTGGGCTTCGACGCCCAAGGGTTGCGCCAGTTCGGCCGCAAACACCCGGTCCATCCTGTCCCAGGCGAAATCCTTCAGCAGCCGGTCGAGGCGCGTTTCCATGCTCCACAGCCGCGCGTAGTGGCGAAAGCGCGAAAGGCGACGTGCGTGCCAGACATGTGGCTGCCCGGGGTCCAGCTCCCAGGGGTGAAAGTAGAAGATGCCTGCCCCGCGCTCATTCACCCGCTTCATCCCGGCACGAAACAGGCGATACGGTGCCAGGCGGAACCAGCCCCCGCCCGAGCAGGGAAGATTTTGGCCCATCCAGGTGATCGTTGTCAGCGGCAGTTCGTGAACACCGTCCCGATAAGGGCGATGCGGAAGCCGCGGGGCACCTGGTGCCCCATAGAGATCATGCCGGACAGGATAGATCGAGGAGGAATAGCGATAACCCTCCTCGGCCAGAATCACATGGGCCCAGGGGGTCGAAGGGCCAATAGAGAAGGTTGGCGCGCGATAGCCCTGCACGGCTACCCCGCTGCAGTCTTCCAACGTCTCGCGGGCACGGCGGATATCGGCGCGAAACGCTGTCGGGCCGATTTGGTCCACCCGCTCGTGGCCATAGCCGTGGCTGGCCAGTTCGTGGCCTGCCTCCACAATCCGGCGGATCAGCGCGGGATAGCGCTCGGCCACCCAACCCAGGGTGAAGAAGGTGCCGAGCACACCGGCCTGCGAGAGATGGGCGAGGACGCGGTCGGTATTGGCTTCAACCCGGCAGGCCAGGAAATCCCACTCGTCACGAGGGATTGCGTCGCTGAAGCCTTGAACCTGGAACCAGTCTTCCACGTCCACGGTGAGCGCATTGGGCTGTCGAGTACTCATGGACGGCCGCCCTCGCCATGGACCAGAAGTTCGGCCATGCCGTGGAAAACGCGCTCGCGGCGCCGGCTCGCGCGTTCCAGATCCTCGATGCGATCCTGCAGGTCGCGCAACAGGGCGTGGGTTTCGCCTCCGGCTTGGCTGGAGAGCGCGGGGGCCGCGCCGCTGCTGAGATCGTCCTCCAACTCGCAGGCGGTGGCGTCCACCATCGCCCCAGTCAGAGTGGCTGCGTGTTCCAGCGCACCGCTCAACAATACCCTGGAGCACAGGCGGTTGATGCGCCGTGGGATGCCACCGCTGTGGCGAAAGACGAGCCCGAACGCCGGCTCCTCCCAGAGCGGGAAATCGACCCAGCCGACCGCGCGCATACGATGTTCGATGTAGGAGCGTGTCTCGTCACCGGAGAGGGCACCCAGATGGTAGCAGGCCAACACGCGCTGGCGCAGCTGATCGAGATCGGGGCTTGCGAGTGTGCGGCGCAGCTGGGGCTGGCCCAGGAGGATGGTCTGCATGGGCGCGCGGCCTCCCTCCATCACGTTGGAGAGCATTCGCAGCTCCTCCAGCGCGACATGCGGCAGGGCCTGTGCTTCATCGACTATCAGCAGGAAGCGCCGCGCACCGGCACGCAGCACGTGCGTGATGCTGAGCAGGACACCGGCTTTTGTCCCCTCTGGATTGGCGCCAAATGCCTGGGCGACGAGTCGCAGCAGATCATCGGCGCCGACCTGCGTGGTGTTGATACGCGCCACTGCGAAGCCTTGGGGATCGAGCTCGCCGCAGAGGCGTTCTATCAGGGTGGTCTTGCCTGCACCCACCTCCCCCGTGACGACGACGAAACCCTCCTGCTGGGTGATGCCAAACATCAGATGGGCATAGGCGCGCGAATGGACCGTGCTTGGGTAGAACAGCCGCGCATCAGGGGTCATCTGAAACGGGTGCTCTCGGAAGCCATAGTATTCGTTGAGCATGGGCGCCCTCCGTCAGGTTGTACTGGCGCCCATTGCCTCACCCGGCAGTGATTGCCGGGCTGGATCAGCGCTTAGAAGGTTTGTCTCAGGCCAAGCAGGATGATGTTCTGTGTTGCCCGTCCGCTTCGCGTGGCATCGGCACGACTTGTGGTGCCGATCTGTACGGTGCCGCTGAGGCGCTCCTGTAACTGATGCGCTACGGTGAAGCTGCCGCTCACGATGTCGCCCTTGCCGTTCAGCGAGGTTTCGAACTCGCCGTACTGCACGAATGCGATGCCGTTGGTGCGAGCGCTGAAAGCATGCAGCCAAGAGAAGCTGCCCGACATTCCGCGCTGTGCATTCCGGCTGGTCCCTGGTGCGAGGGAGACCGGCGAACGATTCTCCTGGGTGACGGAGAGGATGAAGGTGTCGCGCGCCCAGCGCTGCACAAGGGAGCCTGTGGCGGAGCGCACGCGCGTGAGGCTGCTGGTTGTTCCCAGGAACGGGTTCGTGAAGGGCTGAACAAGCGGCCCGCCAGTGAAAAGATCGATCGGATTGCCCAACGCATCAAGCGTGGTGGACGACAGGAGATCGACCGCTCGTTGTGAGGATGTGGTGAGTGTCTCGCTGTATCTCGCGGACAGCATCGTCCGGCCACCGATCGGGATGGATGCGTTGAGGAAGCCTGAATCAAACCCGTCGCGCCGGCCGTATTTGACAGTGATCTGCCCTGAATCCAGCAGATCGAAGCGCGCGCCAACGGCCCAGATCGGACCGTCGATCCTCACTCCCGGCGTGCCGGCATAGCGCTGCTGCTCATAGCCGCCCTCAACCAGTGCGGAGATACCCCGCACGATCGCATAGCGTGCTTCAAGCGCTGCGCTACGCCGGTAGGCGCCATCCAGCACACCGGTGCCGAAGTAATTCGTGTTGACGCCGCGCGCCTCAAGCGCGAGGCGACCGAAGTCAGGCCCGGTGCGGGCAACGCCATAGACCTCGTGCGCGGTGAAACTCTGGCCGCCAAAAACGGGCTGGCCGTTGATCAGCCCGTTCTGGTTGAAGCTGGGCTGGTTCAACCTGGACGAATTGCCGGTCTGGTCGCTGTACTGGAAAGCGTAGCCGGCCTGAACGGTGGCCCGTGTGCCGAAACGTTGCAGCAGGTATGGTGAGATCTGCGCGCTGGTGGTTTGCGCCAGATTTTGACGCGTGGTGACCAATCCTGATTCGGGCGCCAAACCGCCGGTGATGGTCTGCACCGCGGAGGCACCGCGCATGTCCACGAAAAACAACCCGGGGATGATGGTGGCCAGCGCCTGGCCGTTGAAGCGGTGATCCACGCGGTCCTGCGACGTGGTGTTCGCGTAAAGCTGGACGTTGGGCGTGTAGTTGATGAGACCCCGCAACCATGACGTATCTGCCGAGAGCAACACGCCGGGGGTGATCGTCGTGACCAGGTCAGAGCGCCTGTTCGTTGTGCTCTGGAACAAATTGTCCGTAGCCAGAAGTTGCAGACCGAGACTGGGCACCACCTGCCAGGGACGATTATTGGGCTGCGCCGGAGCTGCAGGGCCCACCTGAGGGTAGCTGAAGCCACCCACCCGGACCTCGGGCGAGGCGAAATCTGGCGTCGCGATGATGGGGCCGGGCTGACCTGGGGCTGCCAACAGCGCCGCCGCTGCTGCGGCGCGCGTCGAAGGCAGGGAGCCAGGGCCGATCGAATCTGGGAAAGGCGGAAACTGCGCAAAAGCTGGGGTAGCGCTGAGTACAGCCCCGATTGCTGCCCCGAGCGAGGTCGAGGCGGTGCGCCGGCGCCATTGACGCCGTGGCGGCCGGCTTTCGTGATGTGACTGATGCTGCTGTGGGGTGCCCCGACGATTCCAGGCGAAAGCTTCAAGCATTTCTGGCCGCTCCATGTTCCTCATGGGAGCCAAAGCTATCAGGTGTTATGAGTCGCGTCTCGTTGAGTATCAAATGAAGCGACACGCATGCTTCCACAGCATCCAGTGCAGCCTCCACCTCCTCGCGCTGGGTTTCCTCGGCACGGACCACCATGACCACATGACCAACTGTTGCGGCCAATGCGTTCACATCACTGAAGGCGAGTGCCGGCTTCATGTCCAGAACCAGGATATGATTGGGGTATTTGAGGGCCAGCGCGCGCAACCCGGCGGCAAGTGCTGTACCGCTGGGCTTCACTCCGCGCGAGAGCAACGCCCCCTCTGGTCGTGAAGCTCCCTCCTGCAGCAAAGCCCCGTACGGCAAAAACGAAAGGCGGTCGATGGCTGTGGCCATAGGCATTAACGCGCCAGGCCCGATCGCCCCGACCAGTGTCTGCGAAAGTGAGGTGTCACGGCCATCCAGATCGAGCAGCATAACCTGCTGCTGCGTTCGCGCGGCAATGTTGGCGGCGAGGTTCAGCGCGATGAAACTACGCCCTTCTTTCCGCCGTGCGCTTGTCACCAGCACTGCATTGCGGCAGGCCGCGCTGCCAATGACCGGAACGGCCTGCATGGCGCGGAGCAATTGTTGCTGAACGAGGGAGAACTCCTCGGCCACGCGGCCGCGTGGAGGTTCGTTGGGCGCGAAGGCCAAGCCCGCCGCGCGCAGGCTGGCCATGGAGATGATTTGCGCCTGCCGCGTCGCATCGAGCTTCGCCTCATCGGGCGTCACCAGGTTGCCGGGCGTGACAGCTTCCTTGCGTGCGGCGCCGCCATCCAGAAACGCGTCGGGGGTGGGCTTACGTACCGGTGGCGAGGGGCACAGGAGCGTGTCGCTGGCTGGATCCGTGCTCATCGCCTCCATGGCGCGTTCGACAAGATGTGCGCGGGGTGTGGCAAGGTTGTTCATGTCAGCGCCCTCCGCACCAAGCCGGGTGCACCGCTCATCAAGACGCCATAGCCCAATATCAGCAGGGCGAATCCGCTGGTGAATAGGAACGTAGAGGCGACACCGCCCGACCGCGGGCCCGCGGAGATCGCGCCCAGAACGGGCGGCCCGATCCGTCGCAGATCCTGCACGGTGTAGATGCCTCGATCGAGCTGCACGAGGAGCACGATCAAGCCCGCACCTGCGCCGATGCCCATGGCCAGGACGATGGCCGCCAGCAGCGGACGGTTGGGCGAGACAGGCTCCACGCCAAGCGAGGGCGGGTCTACGACTTCAAGCCGGACACGGTCAGAGGTGCTGCGTGCGGCACCGGCGAGTTGCAATGACTCACGGCGGGCCAACAATTCTTCAAAGTTCCTGCGCAGCACCGCGTAGTCGCGGTCGATGTTGAGCGACTGCGCCTGCACCTCTGGCGCGCTGCGGGCAATGGCATCAAGGCGCTGCACATTGGCCTCCCCCTCACCCTCCTGCCGCTCGAGAGAGCCGATCTGCGCATCGGCATCGATCAGCCGCAGGCGTAACGGTTCCAGTATGGGGTTTTGCCGCGCGGGCTCACGCGCGGTTGCGGTGGTGGCGCCGCGCGCGCCACCGCCACCGCCTGCCCGCACCGATGCCGCGACGCCGCGTGCGGCAACTACGTCGGGGTGCTCATCGGTAAAGCGCAGCCGAAGTTCGCCCAGCACGCGCTCTGCCTCTGCCAGGCGTCCGCTGCCTCCACCCCCGGCGGCGGCGGCCCCTGCCAGTGCTGGCGTGCTGTCTATCTGCGCCTGGGTGAGCTCGCGTCGGCGGCGGGTGTCCACCAGTTCCCCACGCACCTGCGCGAGGCGCATGCGCGCAGCCTCAAGCCGGGAAGAACCGCCGAGCGCCTCAGATGGTAGAATTTCAATATAGCGCGTCTGGAACTCTGCCCGACGGCGTTCAGCCTGGCGCAACTGCACCTCATGACTGGCGATCTGTTGCGCTACGAAGGAGCGTGCGTTCTCCATCTGCTGGCGGTCCGTGATGGTCGCGGCCTCCATGAACAGATTCAGTGTGGTCTGCACCACATCTTGCGCAAGACGGGGGTTCGGATCGCGGAAGTCGATGGTGAAGAGGTTGCGCGTCTGCGTTGTGATACGGATCTCACGCGCCAGACGGGCCAGCAGCGCCTCATGCGACGCGCGGTCATGGACCTGACTTTCCAGCTCTGTGCGGCTGATGAGCTTCTCCAAATTGGGCCGGCTGAGCAAGGTGCGCTGCAGGGTTTCGACCTGTCCCGCGGGAGAGCTGTCGATGGCGATGCCACGAAGCAGCAGCCCCAGGATGGCATCGGCGTCGGCGTAGATTCGCGTGCTGGATGCAAACTGGTTCGGCACTGTGAAGACACCAACCCAGCCGGCCAGGCATACGGCCCAGGCAAGACCCAGGCCCCGCCAGCGTTGCTTCCGGGCGGCGGCCAAGAAACGGCGGGCCATGGCGATCGGGTGCATGGGCTAGAACCATCCCTGCGGAATCACCAACGTATCGCCGGGGCGCATCGCCACGTCCTGTGCGATATCGCCCGAGCGGAGAAGGTCATTGAGGCGCACGCGAATGATCTGCGGTGCGGCGCTGTTTGGCTCGCGACGGATGATTTCCGCGCTGTTTCCTGCGGCGTAACGGGTCAAGCCGCGTGCACCGATCATGACGTCAAGTACAGTAAGGCCATCGCGATAGGGCATGCCCATCGGCTGTGTAGCCTCACCGATGACGCGGATCTGACGGTTTGGTGGCCCTTGGAAAGTGCGCACCATCACCGTCACGTTTGGTTCGCGAACGAAGCGCTGCAGGCGTTCCTCGATGCCGCGCGCGAGTTCGGTTGGCGTGCGACCGGCAACCTGGATATCGGGGACGAGGGGCAGGGAGATCATCCCGTCCGGCCGCACCGGCAAGTCGCTGATGCTGAGCTCTGGCGCGCGATGGACAAAGACCGTGAGCGTATCGCCCGCACCGAGCACATAACTTCCAGTGGCTGAGTCCGAAGCCTCTGTGGCGGCGGGTGGCGGGGTCGTCGCGCTGCAGGCCCCAAGCGCGGCTGCCAGAACAACGAGATACGCAAGTCGAAGTGTGGGGTGGCTTGGCATCGACTTTCTTTCCTCTCTGGTGGGCCAAAAGCAGCTTACGCAGCGCTCTGCCTCTGTAGTCCAGCAGTCCATAAACAAAATAAAAAACGAAATCAACTTGATATTTCGCGCAGCAAAATTAAAAAAAACTGTTTTCGCTGCGATAAATTTTCCGTTTAGCTTGCTGCAGGAAATTTTTTGTTTAGTTTGTTGATCAAAAGCCCATTTAATGGACGTTTTTGTTGTTAGATTGACAGTAATTTTCATTGATGAATTTGTCTGTATTCAGTAAGTTAGAGATGTTAGGTAGTTGTTTTCTCCTTGTGAGGATTTTTGATTATGAAGACACTATTCAATCATAGCATTAGGACCGATTTACTGATTCTATATTTATCAGATTGCGCCGCTATATTTATAGTCGTAATATTCATGATGTCGCAGAATGGGCAGATGGAAGTGCCAGTCGACTTAGTGATCTCCACGGCGACTGCGCTGGTCATGGCACTCTTCGCCGGGATCGTTGGCGCAGCTCTGGGTCTCTATCGGGTCGCCACGTTCGCCAACCCTCGGCGGGCGGTTTTCAGCGCCATGCTGGCATCTCTCATTCTTTTCCTGTTCGCCAAGATACTGATAAATGGCGCTATCCCTGACGAAACGGCCCATTCGTTGCCTGTCAACCTCGTTTTCGGGACGGTCGTCGCCATGATGCTGACACGGCTCGGCTTCGCCCTTGTGCATCGCTGCAGCCGCCGCATCGCCTATGTCGGCGCGGTTGATCACGGCACGGCAAGTGGCTTGCGTGAGGGGGGCGCGCTACGTTGCCGCTATCAGCCCTTTGAGGTCACCTTGGCGCTACCGGCTGCCGAAAAGCTCATGCAGGCTTTGCAGCGCGGGCGTCTGCGGGCCTGGCGCATCTGGGCCGTCGTGACCGCCGTTTCGGCTCCAATGCCGGTCGGATTGCGCCGGCAATGTGACGCCGCAGGCCTGCTCGTCTTCACCGAGGCTGAGTTCAGCGAGCGCGGCCTCAACCGCATTGATATTGAAAACCTGCCGCCCGGATGGCTGGAAGCGTGCAAGGCCGCTCATACCTCGAACACCGAAGCCGCCCTGCGCAGGGTAATCGACGTCACCGTTGCCAGCGCGATCCTGATCTTCACTTTGCCGTTGCTGCTATTGAGCATGCTGGCGGTTCGCATCGACAGTCCAGGGCCTGTCTTCTACCGGCAGGAGCGGGTGGGCAAGGGCCAACGCCCTTTCATGCTTCTGAAGCTGCGCAGCATGATCGTGAATGCAGAGCCTGGCGGCACGGCGCGCTGGGCCACGCAATGCGACGCCCGGGTCACCCGCGTGGGGCGATTCCTGCGCCTCAGCCGCATCGATGAAATCCCACAGGTGTTCAACGTCCTCAGGGGGGACATGTCCATTGTCGGCCCTCGCCCCGAGCGGCCGAGGTTTGTCGAGCAACTGCAACACAAGCTCCCGCATTACAATGCGCGCGCCATCGTGAAGCCGGGCATCACCGGCTGGGCGCAGGTGAATTACCCCTATGGTGCCTCGGTTGAGGACGCTCGCATCAAGCTTACTTATGACCTCTACTACGTGCGGCGCCGCAGCCTCTTTCTGGACCTACTGATTCTGATCGCCACCGTGCGGGTCGTCCTGTTCCAGGAGGGGTCACGGTGACGTTGCGGCACCTGCTGCCGGTGGCGCCATGAGCGCCACCGTTTCGCCTCTGCTGCATGCCGGGGCCGCCGTGGTTTGCCTGGCCTGGGTCGCGTTGATTCTTGTGGCGGGCCGGGGGCGCACCGCGTGGCTGCTGGCCGGGGCGTGCGCCATGGCGTCGGCCTGGGCGGTTGCGGTCGCGATCCAGCCGGAGGCGCCGCTAACGGGCCTGGCTGGAGGCGTTGAGATTTTACGCAGCCTTGCATGGCTGGGCGTGCTTCTTGGCCTTTCGGGCCGCGCCGGGTTTGTAGGCGCGGGCGGCTTGATGTGGCGCTTCGCGCTGGCGGGTGGGTTGGCGGCAGTACTCGCCTTCAGTTCGCTTCTTCCCGACTTCGGCACTCTGCCGAACGTCGAACCTGCCGTTGGGCCCACCTTGGGCTCGCCTGCCTTGCTCGCGCCAATGGGGCTGGCACTCCTCGTCGTGCTCGCGGCCGAGAATCTGTACCGCAACGCATCGGAGGCCGGGCGCTGGCACGTCATCCTGCCTTGCATCACGCTGGGTGGCCTATCCGCCTTCGATGTCCTGTTGCACGCCGATGCGGCGCTCTCCCGGGGCTATGCCTCTTCGCTGCTTGATGCGCGCGCGGCCTTGACCGCGCTGGCCATGCCGCTGTTGGCCATCGCCGCCATGCGCGATCGCAGCTGGCGCCGCAAGCCCGTCGTCTCACGCCAGGCCGTTTTTCATGGGGCGACACTGGTGATCGCCGGTACCTTCCTGATCGGCGTTGGAGCAGCGGGCGAGGCATTGCGTCATCTGGGTGCCAATTGGGCGCATGCGGCGCAGGCCAGCCTGTTGGCGGGCGCCTTGATGATGATCGCGGTGGCGGCGTCCTCTCGCTCGATGCGCTCATGGTTGCGTAGCCTCGTCGTGGATCATTTTTTTGCCGCCCGCTTCGACTACAGGCGTGAGTGGCTGCGCTGCGTCGCCACGCTTTCGAGCCAGGAGGCCCCCCCGCAAATTCGCGCCATCACCGCCATCGCAGACGCTGTGGACAGCCATGGTGGCCTGCTGCTGCTGCGTGAAGCTGGCCGGCCGGGGCTGCATTGGGCAGGCTCGTGGAACCTGCCGGAAAGCCGATTTTCTCTCGCCGGCGATCATCCGGTCATCCTGGCGCTGCGCGAGGGCACCTGGGTAACGACGCAGGTACCGCTTGATGGTGGATACTGGCTGGGCGTTCCGCTTCTTCACTACAGCGAGGGAATGCTGGGCGTGGTGCTGCTGACACCCCCGCGCGCCGCATTCGCGCTGGATGGTGAGGTGTTCGACCTGTTGCGCTCCCTGGGCCGTGAGGTGGCGATGTTCGTGGCCGAGCGGAAGGCTGCCGAGGATCTCACCGACACACGCCGACTGCGCGCGTACGCCCAGCGTTTCGCTTTCGTCGCACATGACGTGAAAACGGTGGCAAGCCAACTCACCATGCTGCTCTCCAACGCGGCCGAGCACATTGATGACCCGGAATTCCAGGCCGACATGCTGCTGACGGTCGAGGCGTCGGCAGCACGTATCAACGCGCTGATCGCACGCCTGCGCGAACCACAGGACGAAGAGGCGCAAGACACCCCCCTGATCGCACCGCTGGAGCGGCTGGAGGAGTTGGTTCGCGAGCACGCGCATCCCATCGTAATCAAACCAGGCAGCGGGTGCGGCCAGCCTGTTGCCATGGCCGCCGCGCAGTTCGACGCTGCACTTCGTCATCTCCTCGACAATGCGGCCGAGGCTTCGCCTGCTGGCGTGCCGGTGAGCGTGGAGGTGGGTGAGGAAGGCGACAGGCTCACCATCGCCATTACAGATCGCGGTTCGGGCATGAGCGCCGAATTTATCCGCGACACGCTGTTCCGGCCGTTTCTCTCGGGGCGGGCTGAAGGCAATGGCATCGGTGCCTGGCAGGCGCGGGATCTGCTTCGCAGCGCGGGCGGTGACCTTGCCGTATTCAGCGCGGCGGGTGCAGGCACCACCATGCGGATCACACTGCCGCTTCCGCAGGCAAGGCCGACGCAGGATGCGGCCCTTCAGGAGTGCGCGGCTTGAGCAAACCAAAGCTCCTGGTCATTGAGGATGATCCTGGCCTTTGCGCCCAGTATCGTTGGGCCTTCCCGGCTTGCCGGGTGCTGCTCGCTAATGACCGTCAACAGGGCGAGCAGATGGCGCGGCGCGAGCAGCCGGCCGCGGTGGTGTTGGATCTGGGCCTACCCCCCGATGCGGAGGGCGTGAGCGAGGGGTTTGCCACGCTGGCCGCGCTGCTGGCCCAATCGCCCGGCTTGCCGATCATCGTTGCCAGTGGTCAGGGCGAGCGCGCCAACATGCTGCGCGCTGTCAGCCTAGGTGCCTATGATTTCTGCGAGAAGCCGGTCGATCTGATTGTGTTGCGTACCATCGTTGATCGCGCCTTGCGACTGCGCGCGCTGGAGGAGGAGAACCGCCGCCTGGCCAGCTTCCCGCGGCCAAGCCCCATCGCCAACATCATCACCGCCGACCCTATCATGTTACGCCTGTGCCGCACTGCCGAACGCCTCGCAACCGTGTCCGCCCCCGTGCTGCTGCTCGGGGAGAGTGGCACTGGCAAGGAGGCCATTGCCCGTGCGCTCCACGAGCTTGGCCCGCGCGCCAAAAAACCCTTCATCGCGATCAACTGCGCGGCCATTCCCGAGGCACTGCTGGAGAGTGAGCTGTTTGGCCATGAGCGCGGCGCCTTCACTGGTGCCGTGCGCCAGGTGATTGGACGGATCGAGGCCGCAAATGGCGGTACCTTCTTCCTTGATGAGGTAGGGGATTTGCCGCCGAGTCTTCAGGCCAAGCTCCTGCGTTTTTTGCAGGATCAGGTGATCGAGCGTGTGGGCGGGCGGGTTCCATTGACTGTGGATGTCCGCGTCGTCTCCGCCACCAACCTTCAGCTGGAGGCGCGCGCGGCAACTGGCGAGTTCCGTCCTGACCTTTTCTATCGCCTGAATTCGCTGACGCTGCGCCTGCCTCCCCTGCGCGAGCGTGGTGGCGACGCGCTACTTCTGGCCCGCTGGTTCCTCGCCCGCTACGCGCGGGAATTCAATCGCCGCCTCCGCGGCTTTGATGAGGCGGCTGTCACCGCCATCTCCGCACATAATTGGCCGGGCAACGTGCGTGAGTTGGGCAATCGGGTGCAGCGGGCAGCGCTCATGGCCGAAGGCTTCCTCGTCACGGCAGCAGACCTTGAGCTGGCTGAAGAAACGGAGGCCGCGGGAGATGATCTGAACCTGCGCGGCGCCCGCGCAAAGCTGGAGCGTGAGATGATCAGCCGGGCGATGGCGCGTGGCAACGGCAATCTCTCCGGTGCTGCGCGTCTGCTCGGTGTCAGCCGGCCCACGCTCTACGACTTGCTGGAGACGCATGGCATGACACCGCAGCGCCCCGGGCCTGACACGCCAATCCCCAACGAAACCTGACGGAGGCCGAGATGCCCAATACCCCCAAAATCCTTGTCGCAGCCCTTGCTGTCAGCTTGGGCTGCGTGACACCGGGCCTCGCCAATGGCCCGCGAGAGCGAGCGGTCGCGGCCCAGGATCGTGGCGATTTGCGGGCTGCCCAGCTCGAATGGCGCAACGCGGTGCGCGCGGCCCCTGACCAAGGTGCGGCGCGCGCTGGCCTGGCGGCCATCAGCCTTGACTTGGGTGACATGGACACAGCCGAACGCGAAGCGCGCGCTGCCATGCAGCGCGGCTTTGACCCGGCCGCTGGCACCGCCCTGCTGGTGCGAGTCTACCTCTCACAGGGCAAGGCGCGCGAACTGCTGACGGACCTCCCCGAGCCTGACCGCAGCGCGCCGCCTGCGGTCGCGGCACAGGTGGCGGCTGGTCGAGCGCTGGCGCAGCTCGTGTTGGGTGAGAGAGAGGCGGCGCGCCACTCCGTCGCACTTGCGATGCGCCTCGATGGCGCGGCCGTCGAGCCCGCTCTGGCCGCCGCCGCGCTGGCTCGGGAGGATGGCGACCTCGCCGCGTCTGAGGCGCATGTCGATCGCGTCCTGCGGACCAATCCCACCATGGCCGGGGCCTTGATGCGCAAGGGGATGCTGCAGCTGGAGCGCGGCGATGTGGCGGGTTCGCTGGACAGTCTGGGCCGGATCGTCTCCCGCGCGCCCGCTGATGTGGCGGCCCGCTTGCGCCGTGCCGAGGTGCTTCTGCGGACGGGTGCGCCTGACCGCGCGCGGACGGATGTGGATGCGGTGCTGACCGCGATGCCCAACAACGCCATCGGCCTCTATCTGCGCGCCATTCTGCTGGCGGGCCAACGAGACTGGCGCGGCACGGATACGGTGCTGCAGCGCCTTGGCCCACAGATTGGTAATTTTCCAGATGGGTTGCTGCTGATGGCCACAGCCAAGCGCGGCCTCGGTCAATCGGCGCAGGCCGAGGATGCAGCACGGCGCCATGTCGCCCGCTGGCCCGAAGAGTTGCGCGGAGCCAAACTGCTGGCCGCCATCGAGATGGAGGCCGGCCGCCCGTCAGACGCGGCGGCGGTGCTGCGCCGGGCAAGCGCGAATGGTCTCAACGACGCTGAATTTTTCGATATGTTGGGTCGGGCCGAGGCTTCGGCTGGACGCCCGGCAGCGGCCGCCACCGCGTTGGAACAGGCGGCGCGGCTCTCGCCCGCGAATGCGGATTTCCGCGCGCGCCTGGCCATGGCGCGGCTGATGGCGGGTGATGTCGCCACCGCACAGGACGACGCGCGGCAGGCCATGCGTTTGGCACCGGGCCAACCTGGCATGCGTGAGATGCTCGTGGTCAGCGCCCTTGCGCGCGGGGATCTGGACGGGGCGGCGGCCGAGCTGGAACGGATGGACCCTGCCACGCGGCGCGGCGAGGTCGCCGGATTGCTGGATGGCACCCTTCGCCTCGTTCGGATCGACCTGCCTGGGGCGCGCTCACGCTTCGAGGAAACGCTTCGGCAATTCCCCAACAACGTCGCTGCCCGAATGGGGCTCGCTCGTGTGGAGATGCTGCAAGGCCGCACGGAGCAGGCGGTCACGCAGCTTGGCCAAGCCCTTCAGCGGGAGCCGGCGCAGGCTGAGGCGTCGCAGCGGCTCGCTGCCATCGCACTCTCCGACGCGCCCTCGGCCCCGGCGGCACGCGCGGCACTCAGCACGGCACAAGCAGCCCACCCGGCGGAAGTGCAACTGGCGCTGACGCTTGCACAGGTATTGGCGCGCCAGCAGGACTTCGTGACCGCCGTGGCGCTTCTGCAAACACCAGCATTGCGGCAGCAGCGCGGTGCCGCTGTGCCGCTCGCTCGATCGGAAGTACATCTGCTAGCGGGTGAGCTGCCGCAGGCAGAAACCGCCGCGCGTGAGGCTCTCGCCGAAGAGCCTGGTTCGGTCAATGCGAGGCGGCAATTGGCGATGCTGTTGCTGCGCGGCGGCAATGCGCGCGTGGCCGAAGCCACACTCCGCGAAGGGCTTCGCGCCAGCCCGACCGACACGGCGCTGCTGCAGTCGCTTCTGGGTTTGCAGCTGCAGTCGCAGGGGCCGGAAGCGGCCCTCGCGGAAGCAAGCCGCATCGGCGCTGCGGCGGGTGCCACGCCCGCCATGGCAAGCATGCGCGGCGATCTCCTGCTGAGCATGCGCCGCCCTCAGGAGGCCGCAGAGGCTTATAACGAGCTTCTGTCGCGCGCTCCCTCCGCGCCGCTTGCCCTTCGCCTGGCCACTGCCTTGCGGGCGGCGGGGCGGCCTGACGAGGCAGCGGCCGCCCTGAGCCGCTGGATGGAAGCCGCAGGAGATGACATGGCGGCACAGGCCATCCTCGCGCAGCTCGATATCGTGGCGGAGCGGTTGGTTGAAGCCGAGGCCCGGCTGCGCCGAATCGCAGCCCAGGCGCCGGAGGATGCAACCACGCTGAACAACCTCGCCTGGGTTCTGGGCCAGCAGGGCGGCCCCGACCGCCTGGCCGAGGCCCGGCAGCTTGCGCAGCGGGCGTATTACCTCCAGCCCAGCCCCGAAGCGGCCGATACACTGGGCTGGATCCTCGCGCAGGCGGGCGACACGCGCCTGGCGTTGCCGCTGCTGCGGCAGGCCGCAACCGGCGCGCGGGATACGCCCAATCTGGGTGGAATCAGCTATCGCCTCGCTCATACGTTGAATGCGGCCGGGCAGCGGCAGGAGGCGGTGGGCGTGCTCACGCCGCTGCTCGCTTCCTCCACTGCTTTCGCCGAACGCGCCGAGGCGGAG
Organism: Acetobacterales bacterium; assembly: GCA_038247025.1. GTDB lineage: Bacteria > Pseudomonadota > Alphaproteobacteria > Acetobacterales > Acetobacteraceae > Roseococcus. The sequence continues at coordinate 34,375 of JBBRVI010000001.1, read as the reverse complement.
CGCCTGCTCCGCCAATTGCAGCACTGATCCCGCGCGATGCGTGATGCCGCCTTCATCGCCGCCATGCTCGCGCTGCTGCCGTTGGCGGTAGCGCGGCCCTTCGTGGGCGTGCTGCTGTGGTCGTGGATTTCCTTCATGAATCCACACCGCCTGGTCTGGGGCGCGGCGAGCGAGTTGCCATGGGCAGCCGCGGTGTTCCTTGCCACGATGGTGGGTTGCGTGATCGCGCGTGAGCCGCGGCAGCCCGTGCTCAACGCCATCACGCTGCTGCTGGTGATGCTGATGGTCTGCTTCACGGCCACCTCGCTGGCGTCGATCGCGCCGCCAGGGCCTATGTGGGACAAGTACGAGACGGTGATGAAGGTGTTGCTGGGCCTGCTCGTCACCAGCGCCCTGCTGACCGACCGCTGGCGCATTCACGCTTTGGTTTGGGTCATGGTCATCTCGATCGGGTATTACGGCGTGCGCGGCGGCATTTTCTCGTTGGTGACGGGTGGCAACTACCGCGTCTGGGGCCCGCCGCAGACCATGATCTCGGACAACAACCATCTGGCGGCAGCTATGCTGGTGGTGTTGCCGCTGATGAACTACTTGCGCATGCAGTCCCGCCATCGTCTTGTCCGCGTGGGCCTCGCGGTGGCGATGGGCCTCACTTTGCTGGCAGTGGTGGCCAGCTATTCACGCGGGGCTTTCCTTGGGCTTGCGGCTGTGGTCGTCGTGCTGTGGCTGCGCGGCCGGGCCAAGTTGATCTCGGGTGCGGTCATGGGTGTGGCGCTTGCTGGAACCATAGCCTTCATGCCGCCCCAATGGGCCGAACGCATGTCCACGATCAACACTTATCAGGAGGATGCCAGCGCCACTGGCCGCCTGGTGCTGTGGGGGATTTCCTGGCGCCTCGCGCTGGCGCGTCCGCTGGTCGGAACAGGATTTACGGGCCCCTATTCGCAAGCCGTGGTGGACCAGGTGGAGCCGGGCGGGCCGGCGCGCGCCGTCCACAGCATATGGTTCGAACTACTAGGCGAACAGGGTTTCGTGACCTTCTCCGTATGGTTCGGACTGACGCTTGCGGGGGCCTGGTATTCGTGGCGACTGGTCCGGCTCTCCAAAGGGCGGGCCGACTTGGTCTGGGCTTACGATCTGGCCCGAATGACGCAGGTTTCCATGGTGGCCTACCTCGTCGCAGGCAGCTTTTTGTCGCTCAGCTACTGGGACTTCTACTGGACGCTGCTGGTGGTTGTGGGGGCGGCACATGGGTTGGCGCTGCGGGCCACCGTGCCTGCCCTGGCGGAGCGCGGCATGCCGTCCGGGAACAGTCGCGAGCCGGCCCCTGGTCGGCTCCCAAGTCGACCAGGGGGCCGGCCACGAGGCTGGCGTCCGGCATGAACGAGATGGTGAAAAGGGCATCCGATGGATGGGCTGTATTTTCTGGCCATGCTGGGCGGCATCGCTTGGCTGGCCATCTGGGCCGCGCGTTTGGAGATGCTGTCAAAGAACGCCTGGTCACCCTTCGACATGCCGGAGTCAGCAGAGGATGACAAAGCTGCACCCCCCGCTTCACAAGCGCCAAGCCCCAGTGGATGGCGGGGCCGTGCCCACGCCGATGCCGCGCGCAGGACCCGTGCGGCTCCTGACCTTCAGCACCCTCTATCCGAACCCCGCGCAGCCTCATCATGGCGTCTTCGTCGAGAACCGCCTGCAGCACCTGGTACAAAGCGGTGACGCCACCGCAACCGTGCTGGCGCCCGTGCCCTGGTTGCCCCTGCAAGAAGGACGATCACCGCGTTACCCCACTGTTGCGGAGAGCGAGGTCCGCCACGGTATCACTGTGCTGCATCCTCGCTACCTCGCGCTGCCGGCCTTGGGAATGTGGAGCAACCCATGGACATTGTTCCGCACCGCACGGCGGGCCCTCTCTGGGCTGATCGCACAGGGCCAGCGCTTCGATGTGATAGATGCGCATTATCTTTATCCGGACGGTGTCGCAGCGATCTGGCTGGGGCGTGAGTTTGGCCTGCCCGTCGTCATCACGGCGCGTGGCTCGGACATCAGCTTGCTGCCGCGATACCGGCTGCCACGTTGGATGATCCGCACCGCGATCACCCGGGCAGACGGGCTCGTGGCGGTGAGCAGCGGCCTGAAGGAGGGCCTGGTCGCTCTGGGCGCCCCGGGGGCCAAGGTCGTGGTTCTGCGCAACGGCGTGGACCTCGCATTATTCCAACCGCCCCGGGACCCTATTTCCGCGCTCCCTTCAGGCCATCGTCATCTGCTCTCGGTGGGGTTGTTGATCCCGCGCAAGGGGCATGACCTCATCATCCGCGCGCTGCCGCTGCTGCCCGGCCACGCGCTGACCATCGTGGGCGAAGGGCCGCAGCGCGCCACGCTTCTTGCCCTGGCCCGTGGGCTGGGTGTTGCGGATCGCGTCCATCTCGCCGGCGCTGTGCCGCACAACCAACTTCCGGGCATCTACGCCGCCGCCGATGCGCTGGTGCTGGCTTCGAGCCGTGAGGGGTGGGCCAATGTACTGCTGGAGGCGATGGCCTCCGGCACGCCAGTCATCGCCAGCCCCGCATGGGGCAGCCGGGAGGCTGTCAGCACCCCCGCGGCTGGGCTGGTTCTGGAGGAGACAACGCCCCAGACCATCGCAGCGGCCGTCCTGGGCTTACTGGCCTCACCGCCGGATCGCGCAGCCACGCGCGCCCATGCTGAGCGGTTCGGCTGGGAGGAAACCACGCAGGGCCAGTTGCGGCTCTTTCGCCAATTGGTGGTGCATTCATGACACTTGATCGTCGCGCAGTGCTGGTTGCGCCTGGTCTTCTTCTGCACCGCCCTGTGGCGGCCCAGGTGATGACGGCTCAAATGCCGTGCGTAGATCAACCAGGGGACATTGTAGGCCTCTTGCTGGAAGGGCAAGGAGAGCCGGCGGCCGCAATTGCGGTTTTTGGTCAGGCCTTCCGCGCGGGCGACTTGCCACGTGATGTGGCCCTGGGCGCGCGGCTGGCCGGAAGGCAGGGCGGTGCCGTGACGGTGCAATGCGACATCAAGACGCGCCATGCCGATGGCTCGGCCCGTTTCGCCGTGATCTCGCTGGCGGCACCCGCCTTGGCCCCTGCCGCCCGTGCCGGCGTGGTGCTGACGCGCGAGAGCAGCCGCGCCCCAATGGGGCGGCTTGACATCGCAGCCCTGCTTGCCCGGCACCGGGCTGAGGTAACCCTGGGCGGCACCACGCTGGACCTGATGGAATTGCTACGCGGCGTGCTGACCACCCGGGAGGGTCCGCTGTGGCAGGAAGGGCCATTGGCGGTGCAGGCACGGGTGATGCTTCCGGTGACAGGAGTAAGCGTCACCTCGCTCAGGCTGGTTGCCGATATGACCCTTTTCGCCGATGGCGTATGCCGCATCGACCTGTGGGCACGCAATGACGTCGCGATGCGACCGGGCGGCGGACCGTTGACCTACACGCTGGACATGTCGCTGAACGGCGCCAAGGCGCTGGTCGCGGAAGGGGTTCACCAACACCAGTACACGGGCTGGGGCCGGCTGGTCGGCACCCGCCACCCGCCGCCCCTCATCCGCCATGACACAGCCTATCTGGCCGAGGTTGGCGCCGTGCCACGCTACGATCTCACAACCGGCGTGGAGCCTGCATTGCTGGCCGCCATGGCGGAGGCGATGCGCCAACGTGCCTGGGCGAACGCGCTGGGCGGCCGCGGCGTCACCCAGAACATGTCCGTGGGTGGCGCACGTGCTGATATCGGTTCAGTGACGCAACCCCAGGCCATTTGGCTGCAGACGGGCGATCCGCGTGCAGCCGCCTTCGCCATAGGCCAGGCCGAAGCCGCTGGCGCTATTCCCTGGCATTTCTGGGACGGCACGGACCCACGGGGCGGCTGGATGGATACGCGACGCTGGCCGCGGCTGTGGACCGACGGCCGCGGCGGCCCGCCCCCTGGTGGCCTCTTGCAGCCCATCGCCAGCGATACGGGATGGAACATCGTCTCGTCGCACCAGCCTGACCTGAGCTTCGTCCCCTACCTGCTCACCGGCCGACGCGCGTTTCTCGATGAATTGCAGGCTCAGGCCTCCTGGAATGTGCTCGGCCAATGGTCCGGCGCGCGCGGCACGGCGGATAGGCCTGGCCTGGCGGAGGGCGTAAATCTGGTGCGCCGTAACCAGGTTCGCGGCGCTGCCTGGTCGCTGCGGCAGCTCGACGGTGCGGCCTGGGCGGGGCCGGATGGTGAGGCCGGGACGGTGTGGGCGCGCGCGGCCGCCGGCGCCAATTGGGCATGGTTGCGCGCGCAACTGCCAGCCTGGACCGCGGCGCAGGGCGAGGCGCATGGCTGGATCCCCGGCGAATACGGCTCCCCTGGCCTGCTGCCGCCTTGGCAGCAGGACTACTTCGCCTCCACCGCCGCCGCCGCCCGGCGAGGCAATGCGGATGCCGCCGTCGTGCTGGCCTGGATGGGAAATTTTCTCGCCGGCCGCTTCCTGGCGGAGGGGCGCGGCTTTGCTCGCCATGACGGCGCTGCCTATCTGTTGGCTATGAACGCCGACGCCTCCGTCCGCGCGCCACTGCGCAGTTGGGCCGAGATCGGCGCCGCCACCCGCGCTGCATCGCTCTCCAATGGGGATGGCTGGAGCAAGACCGAGGGTGACTACGCGCAGCTCGCCCTCGCCTCGCTGGCGGCACTTTGGGATGTCACGGGGGCGGAGAATGCGCGTGAGGCCTATCTCTGGCTGTCCCGCGCCAACGCCCCCTTCACCCGGCCCGAATCCTATCGCCGCGACCCCGTCCTGAACATCGTGCCGCGTGGCATGCCTAGGATAGCGGGCCGTACGCCAGGCTGCGCGCAATGATCCTGATTTTTGAATTTACCAGCGACGGCACCGGCCATGTGCCGGTCAATCGCGGCTTGGCCCTTACCATCGCAAAGGCCTTCCCACATTCCACGGTCCGCTTCCACGGCATGGCGGCGCATCTGGAGAGCTGGCGCCACGACCCGGCGCTGGCTCGGGTAGAATTTCGCGAGATCACCCTCTCACCCTATCACCGTTGGCGGACGCATATCGTCTCGGCGCGACGGTTCTGGCACGAGTTTATCGCGCTTTGGCAGGCCATGCGGCGTGTGCCGCGGGGTGAGCCGGTGCTAATCGTGCTGGCCTCGGCCAGTTCCACTGCAATCCAGGCGGCGTTGCTGGTGGCGCGGTTGGCGGGGCGGCCGGTGGGCATCCAGGTCGGGCTGCATGGCAACCTCAACGACGCATTCGGCTGGCGTCCGCGCAACCCGTTCCGGCGCTGGTTCGACCTGCGGGCGATGCTGGAGCGCAACACTCCGCGGCTGCGCTTTCTGGTGCTGGAGGAGTGCATCCAACGCGAGATGGCGCGCTTGCTGCCGCATGCCGCCGCGCGCACCGATGTATTGCCGCACCCGCTTGATTCCGCCGAGGCCATATCCCCGCCGCCGCTTTGCCTGCCCATCCGCGTTGGGTTGGTCGGCATGGCGACTGCGTCCAAGGGCATCGATGCGTTCCTCGACACGGCGCGCCTGTTCCGTGCGCGCTATGGCGATGCCATCGAGTTCCATATCGTCGGCGGGCGGCCGCATACCACCGACGCCTCCCGTTTCACCGATATCGCCCATCCGGTGGAGATCGGCCACATTCCGCGCGCCGCCTTCTGCGCGCGACTGGCGCTGCTGCACTATGTGTTCCTGCCGCTCGATGCGAGTTATTACACGCTATCGCCCAGCGGTGGACTGATCGACGCGCTGGCCTGGGCTCGGCCCGTGATTACGACCCGTCTCGCTCTGGCCGAGGACATGTTCCGCGAGGGTGGCGATATCGGCCACCTCTGTGACGATTCAAGCGCGATGCAGGCGGCACTGCACGCCATCATGACTTCGGCCGATGCTGCGCGGCACCAAGCACAGCACGCGGCGCTGGCAAAACTGCGTGCCCGCCGCGAGCCTGATGCGCTGGCGGTGCGCTACCGGTTCACCATGCTGTCCGTCTATCCCTGGTTGGACGGCCGCTCCGCCCCAGGTGTTGGCGCGTTGCTGCGCGAAGCCTGAGCGCGCAGCGAGCCCAGCATCAGCAGCGCGGCACTGGCCATACGGTCCATCGGCGCCGGCAACGCGGCCACGGCCATCTTGGTTTTCCGCGCGGCTCCCGGTGCGGGAAGAAGGCGGCCGATCGCGCGCACCGCGGCGAAATCGCGCCGCGCGAAGGCGGTATCGAGCGCATCGCCCCGACGTGCCGCAACGCTTGCCTTGATCACGGGGGCCAGCGACCGCAGCGCCGGGCGGCGCGCCAGAACATGTTCCAGAATCAGCGCATCGCCAAGGTTCATTGCCTGGACATCGGCCGAGTAATTGCCGGCATGCTTGCGAATGCCCACCAGCGGCGCCTGCACCACACCGATCGGCGCGTGCTCAGCAAGGTGCAGCATGGTGGCGAAATCCGTGCCCACGGTGCGGCCAACGCTTTCGTCCCAGCCGCCAATGCCAAGCATGTGGTTGCGATCCACCACCAGCGCGGAAGGAAAGCAGGGCTGGAAGCGGATCAATCGGTCCACGATCGGCGTGTCGAAGACGGACAGGCCAGGACCCACTTCGCGCAGCCCGTCCCAGAAGCCTGGGGACGCGGTGGCGAACTTGGCGTCTGGCAGCCATGCGCCATTGCGAATGATCCGGAAATTGCCGAAGCCCGCGACGAGCCGGGGCTCTGCCTGCCACAGCGCCTGCATGGCGGCCAGGAAGCCTGGACGCCAGAGATCATCGCTGTCGCAGAATGCAACGAGATCGCCCGATGCGGCGGCGAGGCCAGTGTTGCGCGCTGCCAAATCCCCCGCATTGGCCTGGCGCAACAGTCGCACACCCAAGCCGGCCAACATCTGCGCCGTGCCGTCGGTCGAGCCGTCATCGACCACGATGACTTCATCGGCCAGGCATTCCTGCGCCAGCACGGCGGCCAGCGTCTCACGCAGCAGGGCAGCGCGATTGTAGGTAGGGATCACCACGCTCAGGCTGCGCCGCGCTGTGCTCATGGGCGGCGGAACACCAGATCAGCGAGGTCGAAATCGCGGCGGGTGAAGGGTGTCAGTGTAGCCGGCGGCGAGGTGATGTAGTCGTGCACCTGATAAGGATTGGCGATCTCGAAGGGCTGGAAGCCGGCCTCGCCGAAGATCTCCAGCAGGGAATCGAGGGAGCCTCCCAGCGCTTCCAGGGCTGCGGGATTGAGTTCCATCAGGATATCGCAATCGGCGCGCAGATGAGGGAGCACGCTGCGCATGCCCTGCACCACCAGCCATTCGGCGCCCTCCACGTCGATCTTGATCAGGCGCGCGGCCAGTAGTTCCTCCATCGGGATGATCTGGGGCAAGGGCAGGCCCTGCACCTGCGCCTCGCAGGCCGAGCCAAGCCGCTCGGCCTCGCTGGGAATGATGGTGGTTCCGCCCAGATTGCTGAGGTCATGCAGGAACACGCGCACCAAGTCCGGCGCATGGGTGGCGGCCAGATTGTAGGTTTGAACCTGTGTGTAGCCATTGGTCCGTATGTTGTGCCGCAGCCGCGCATGGATCCAGGGTGAGGCCTCGACCGCATGAACCCGGCCCGTGGCACCCACCAGGCTTGCCGCCAAGAGGCTGTGGACGCCGACATTGGCGCCAACGTCGATTACGACATCACCCGGGTTGAGGTTTGCCCTGTAGAAGGCTGTGATCGCGGGCTCCCAGACGCCGAAGAAGTACATGTAACCGTGGATGCTGTCAGGAAATTGTCCGGTAAAGCGTGCGCCGAACGCGGACTTGGCCTCAATCTCCAGCGTGCGCCAAATAAGGTAGGGACGCACCACACCATCCCATATGCGCTGCTTTGCCTGACTACCGGGCGCATGGCGTAAAGCCTGCCGGGTCACGCCGCAGGCCAGGCGCAAGGCTGTATCGCGCAGGAACCGACCAGGGGAGAGCGCCTTGCTCGGGGTCAGGGACGGGCCGGGGGAAGCAGAGATCGCGGGTGCACTCATAGTTGTCCTCCCAAGGGGGCCGCGCTCTTGCCGACAAAGCGCTCGGCCCGGCTGTAACGCAGCGCGAGCCGATCCATTTCCTGCGCATCAACAACACGCTCGCGGAGCATGAGGCCCATGAAGAGCCCAAATTCACGCCACTCGCGCGGGTCCATTCGCCAGGAGGCGAGGGCGCAGGCCATTGCCTGCCAGCGCCGCCCCGCAAGCAGATTGTTGAGGGCCAGGCCTTTCGTAGCGCTGTAGTGCGCCCAGCGGATCTCCTTTCGGAAGCCGTGTAGCGCTGGGTCACGTGCGGCGAATTTATAGATGCGTAGCGATTCTGGCTTGAGCCGGCGGGGGCTGGTGGTGAGGCTGACGCCCTCCCGCCGCCAACCATAGCCGACATTTTCAGTGAGCAGCAGCGGCGCCAGGATTGAAAGCCTAGCCATGAAATGTATGTCCTCGCCATAATAATGGCCATCAGCGAAGCCGCCAGCTTGCTGGGCGAGTTCACGCTGCACGAGCATGGTGCCCAGGTGCAGCCAGAAATTGCTAAGCAGTGCCCGCGTCAACTCCGGCCCTCCCCATTGCCGCAGGTCTGCGCCCATGGGTTTGCCGCCTTCCAGGCGCGGGGCGGCGATGTGCACGCCGTTGGGCATGAGCGACGAATGCCGTGTTGCTAACCAGCGCGCCTCAGGCTGCTGCGCCAGCATGGCCTGCCAAAGGGCAAACTGCCCGGGCAGCCAGACATCATCGGCGTCCAGAAAAGCGATCCAGTTGTGTGTCACTGCATGCAGACCCCGGTTGCGGCTGCTGGCCGGGCCTTGGTTGCACGAGTTGCGCAGCAGCACTACCCGCGGATCGAACCAGAGCTGGCTGAGCATGTGCCTCGTGCCGGGGTTGGTCGAAGCGTCATCAATGAGAATGAGCTGAAGCTGCTGCGCCATTGGGCCGGTCAGCACGGAACAGACCGCAGTTCGCAGGAGCTCGGGCGGCGTGTTGAATACAGGCACTATGACACTAATCTGCAACGCGGTTGCTTCCATGGTTATCCTTCGCAGTAAATCGTAATAAATCTTCGAGCTTGTAGCAACGAATTTATAAAGAAATTTAATTGATTTCAGGTCAAAATTTTGACTTAAGATTTAAAACAAAAAATCGAAGTATATTTACCTATTTTCTGCCAAAAATTCGCCAATTTTCATTGATGAAGAGACACTAATAGGGCTTTCTGTAATGCATATCGTGCAAGGCAGACGCTGATGGCGCATTATCTCGTAACGGGCGGTTGTGGCTTCATTGGATCGCATCTCTGTGCGGATCTGCTGGCGCGAGGGCATCGCGTTCGAGTGCTGGACAACCTCTCCACCGGATCGCGCGCCAATCTCGGTCCAGGGGCGAGGCTCATGGTTGGCTGCGTCACCGATCAACACGCGGTTGAGACGGCTCTGAGCGGTGTTGACGGCTGCTTCCATCTGGCCGCAATCGCCTCCGTCGAGCGCTGCAATCTTGCCTGGGTCGAGACACATCGGACCAATGTCTCCGGCATGATAGTGTTGTTGGAGGCCGTCAGGAGCAGGGCGTCGAAGCAGGATGGAGCACCCGCCATTCCGGTGGTCTATGCCTCCTCAGCAGCAGTTTACGGCGTGCCTGAAATCTGCCCGCTGCCCGAGAACGCCGCTCTGCGCCCAATCTCCGCCTACGGTGCGGACAAACTCGGGTGCGAATTGCACGCCCGCGTTGCCGGCCAGGTGCATGGTCTGCCCACGACAGGTCTTCGGTTCTTCAACGTGTTCGGCCCTCGGCAGGACCCGAAATCACCCTATTCGGGCGTCATTTCCATTTTTTGCCAGCGTGTGAGCGACGGACAGCCAATCACGATAAATGGCAATGGGCGCCAGACCCGTGATTTCGTCCATGTGTCCGATGTCGTTGCAGCGCTGATCGCAGCGCAAGACGCCGCCACGACGGACGCGCCGGTGTTCAACATCTGCACGGGCCAGCCGACATCCGTGCTGCAACTTGCAACCATGATCGGCCAAATCTGCGGCCAGAGCCTGACCATTCAGAATTCACCCGCGCGGATGGGGGATATCCAGCATTCCCTGGGCGTGCCGCTGCGCGCCCGTCAAGCGCTGCGGCTTGGACCGCCGCTGGCGCTGGAGGAGGGGCTGCGAAGCGTCATTGCATGGATCCGGGCCGGCGCCCCGTGCATCAACGGGTCAAATTGGGCCAAGCCCCGAGACGGCCGGCCTGACAGGGCCAGGCCCCAGGAAACGAATGCGGGCGTAAGCGGGCCGCGTTCGGACCAGTCCAGAGAGGGCAGGCTCAGCCAAGCCAGATGCCAATTGCCCACGCCACCAGCAGCCAAAGACCGAGTGAGAGCCCTACGATGATGGCAGCAGAGGCGCGCCAAGACCAACGGGAAGGCACTTAGGAAAGTCCATGCAATATCATAAAATATACCCTTATCTTGTCTCGCGATTCCAGGGCCGCAGCATTGCTTCGCGCTACTTTAGACCGTGCGCGACACGGCCCGCTTCGCCAAGTGCAAATTTCGCCTCCTGCACGAATTCGGATGAAAATTCCCTTCCGCAAATTTCCTGGCCGATCTCCGGTATGGTCGACACCATCCCCAAACGCGTCCTGACCCAATCCCCGTTTGTGGTCAAAGGAGCCGCGGAATGTGCGGCGTAGTCGGGCTGTTCCATCCGGGTGATCCTGCAATCCCCGACCCACGCCTGCTGCATCGCATGGCCGAATTGCTGCGCCATCGTGGCCCGGACGGCGAAGGCTTCCACAGTGAGCCGCATCTGGGGCTTGGCCACCGCCGCCTCGCTATCGTGGACCTCGCCAGCGGTGCGCAACCGATGGCAACCGCGGATGGTCGTGTCGTCATCTCCTTCAACGGCGAAATCTACAATCACGCCGAACTGCGCCAACAACTTGCCAGCCTGGGCCAGGTGTTCCGCACGCGCTCCGATACGGAGGCCATTCTCCTGGGCTGGCGCCAATGGGGCGTCGGCGTGCTGGAGCGGCTGGAGGGAATGTTCGCCTTCGCCCTATGGGACCGCGAACAACGCAGCCTGATGCTTGCGCGTGATAGATTGGGCGAAAAACCCATGCACCATGCCAGGCGGCCCGATGGTGGCTGGGCCTTCGCCTCCGAATTGCCCGCACTGCTGGCCGTGCCCGGCGTTGCGCGCGGTCTCAATTTGCCAGCGCTCGATGACTATTTGGCCTTGGGCTATGTGCCGGACCCGCACAGTATCTATTCTGGCATCACCCGCCTCGCACCAGGTCACGCGCTGCTGCTGCGCTGCGGGCAGGACCAGACGCCCAAATCCATCCGCTACTGGACTCCCCCCAGAAGCGCCAAGGCACCACCAGTTGATGCGACGCGCGAACTTGAACAGAGATTGGACGCTTCGGTGCGGGCGCGCCTGATGGCGGATGTACCGCTGGGCAGCTTCCTCTCGGGCGGGCTGGATTCAGGTGCGGTGACGGCCTTGGCGGCGCAGGCCATGACGGGCATCGCCAGCTTCACCATCGGCTTTGATGGTGCAGCCGATGAGAGCACCATCGCTGCCCTCGTCGCGGCCCGGCATGGCACCACTCATCACGTCAAGCGGGAGATAACCGATTACTTGGCAGCCGCCCGCGAACAGGCCGCGATCTTTGGTGAGCCATTTGGCGATCACTCGGCCGTGCCCACGCTCGCTGTCTGTGCGCTGGCGCGGCGGCATGTGACCGTGGCGCTCTCGGGCGATGGCGGTGATGAGGTCTTCGCCGGCTACCGGCGCTATCGCTTCCACACCTTGGCCGAAAGCGTACGGCGCCTGCTACCGGCGGGAGTGCGCCGCAGTGTGCTGGGCAGCCTTGCCGCCGCCTATCCGGCCATGCAGCGCGCGCCGCGCTGGCTGCGCGCCCGTTCCACGCTGACGGAGATCAGCCTCGACAGCGCGCTCGGCTACTACCGCACCGTCTGCAAGACGCAACATGAGCAGCGCCGCGCCATGCTCTCGGCACCACTGCGCAGCGCACTCGACGGATATGATCCTGCCGAGCGCTTCGTCAGCCTGATGGGCGAGTGCGACCCCGATGATGCGCTGCTGCAAGCTCAATACGCGGATCTGCACACTTATCTCCCCGGTGATATTCTCACCAAGCTGGACCGCACCAGCATGGCGGTTTCGCTGGAAGTGCGCCCGCCGCTTCTGGCGCATGGCCTGGTGGAATGGGGAATGGCGTTGCCAGCCTCACTGAAGCTCAGCGGGGGCACCGGAAAGCATGTGCTGCGCAAGGCCATGGCTGGGCTTCTGCCGCCCGAGGTACTGCAAGGGCGCAAGCGCGGCTTCGCTGCCGATATTGGCGGGCAATTGCGCCATCGCGCGCCGGCAGTGCGGGCCCGCCTGTCCGGGGAGGCGATGCTTGATACAGGTCTCTTCGACCGCGCCGCCCTCCTTCGCTTGGTCGATGAACATGAAGGCAACCACGCTGACCACTCCCAGACCCTGTGGCAATTGCTGGTGCTTGAAGGCTTTCTGCAAAGTGCCGGCCACAACGCCACCACGGCACCGGCACATCTCGTGGGGGCCTGAGCTTGTCCCAGCCCACAATCAGCACCCAGGGCAGCGCGACCATCCTGGCCAGGACTGCGCAAGGAGCCAGCTGGGTCATCGCCTGGCGGTTGGTGACGCGCCTGCTGGGCCTGGCCAGCACGCTGATCCTGGTGCGGCTGCTGGCACCAGAAGATTTTGGCCTCATCGCCCTTGCAGCCGCTTTTGCCGTGACGCTGGATGTCTGCCTTGCCATCGGGCTGGAGGACCAGATCGTCCGCGCCGAGGTGCCCAGCCGCGCACTTTACGACACGGCCTTCACGCTGGGGCTGCTGCGCGCCGCGCTGGTGGCCAGCCTTCTCGTGTTGGCGGCAGCCCCGGCGGCCACGTTTTTTGCCGACGAGCGGATGTACAGCGTCCTCCTCGCGCTCGCCGCTTCCGCGATGCTGAGCGGGTTTGCCAATATCGGCGTCGTGGAATTCCGACGCTATCTTCAGTTTGAACGTGAATTCCTGCTGCAATTGCTGCCGCGGATCATCGGCATCGTGACCACCGTAGGCCTTGCCTGGTGGTGGCGCGACCATTGGGCGCTTGTAGTCGGCATTCTGGTCAATCGCATTGGCATTTTGGTGATGGGCTATGTGCTGCATCCGTATCGTCCGCGCCTCTCGCTGCAGGCGTGGCGCGGGTTGATTGGCATCTCGGCATGGAGCTGGGCGATCAGCCTCGCCACCCTTCTGCGTGACCGTTCTGACAGCCTGGTGATCGGCCGAGTGATGGGGCCGACTTCGGTTGGCCATTATTCGGTTGGCGTGGAGATCGCCACCTTGCCGACCACGGAGCTTGTGGACCCGATCTGCCGCGCTTGCATGCCCGGCTTTGCCGCCACACGCCGACAGGGTGGGCAGTATGGCGAGCATGATTATCTGCGCATCCTTGCGTTGCTCGCGCTGTTCACCTTTCCCGCCGGATTCGGCGTCTCGCTGATGGCAGGGCCGATCGTTGCCCTCGCCTTTGGCCAGGCTTGGCTGCCGGCCGTACCCGTGATTCTGGTGCTGGGCCTTGCCGGCATGATCGCGCCGTTTGGGAATGTGAGTTCGGCCATGCTGACCGCCCATGCGCGCCTTCGCAACATTCTGTTCATCGTCCTGGCCACTGGCACGGTGAAGCTTGGGCTGTTGGTGGCGCTCACCCCGAGCCTTGGCCTGCCAGGTGCGGCATTCGCTGTCGGCATTGGCGCGCTGGTCGAGGCTGTCTTGCTGGTGGCAAGCGCGTTGCGCCTGCTGGGCATCGGCCCGGGCGCGCTGCTGCTAAGGCTTTGGCGCCCTGCGTTGTGTGCGGCGATGATGGGTCTGGCTCTCTGGCTGACCGGGCTGGGCTGGGTTGGTACGCCTGAATCGGCAGGTGCTGCGGTGCGCGTGCTGTTGCCCGGCGTCGCGCTCGGGGCGGGCATCTACGTCGTGTCAGTCACCACGCTTTGGTGGATGCGCGGCCGCCCGTCCGGTGCCGAGGCTGACCTTCTGATGCTCATCGGCCGCGCGCTGCGCCGCGTCTTGCGCGCGCGCGGGGCGACACCCGCTGGCCAGGAGGTCTGACGATGGAACAGGGACTTTCCGCCGCGAGCGCCGACCTGTCGCAGTCGCCTGCGAACACCCTCTCAGTTGCGGTCTTTGCCCGTGATGAGGCGGAGCGGATCGGGCCTTGCCTGCAAGCGCTGGCGGTGGCGCATGCGCATGCACCGGCCTGGCCGATGGGCGCGCCAGCGTTGCATGTCACGGTGCTGCTCAATGGCACGCGTGACGATTCCGAACGCCGCGCCGCTGCCGCCCTGACCGAGACAGGGCTGCCCGGCCGCATCTACGCCATCGCTCACGGCGACAAAGCGAATGCGATCAATCAGTTTCTCCATCGCCTGCGGCCACCGGCAGGCATCTACGTTTTCATGGACGGTTATGCGGCTGTTTGTGCCGATGCGCTGGGCCTTCTCTCCCGCCGCCTCGCTGCGCAGCCCCTGGCCCACGCGGCAGCCGCCATGCCGAGCAATGGTCGCAGCGCAGCAGCGATGCGCCGCGACATGATCGCCCATCCCGGGCTGCATGGTTCGCTGTTCGCGCTGCGTGGTTGCTTCGTGGAACGCCTGGTGGCCGCAGGTTTGCGACTGCCGCTCGGGCTGTATCGAGGCGATGGGCTATTGGGCTCGATGGTCAACCACGACCTGGACGCCACAGGCGGTGGTTGGCTCCCGCATCGGGTGGCGCTGGAGCCGCAGGCGAGTTGGCAAGCCCCGCAATGGCAGCCCTGGCGCTTGCGCGACGCGTCTCGGCACTTCCACCGATTGGTGCGGCAGGGACGCTCACGCCTGGAATGGGCAGCACTGCGCGAAGTCATCTATCGCGATGGGTTCGCTGGCCTTCCGGCGGAGGCGAATGCCATGGTTTTGGAATGGTTGGCCCGCGACCCCGCATCCCGCAAGCCGCGCTTTTGGCGTGATCCTTTTGCTGCGATCGCGCTGCGGACCATGCTTCATGCGCCGCCGCCGCCACCCGAGGCGCTCCTGCCCCGGATGGTGTTCCGGACCATGGGAAGATGAGACCGCCACCCCTTGGAGACACGTGCCAACAGCCCTCGGGGCGACCACCGCGGCACCATTTCCGCCCAAAGGAGCGGCGCCGTCTGCCCTGCCAGGCTGCGCTTGTAGCGGTCCGCACCGCCCAGGAAATCATAGACCATGTCGCCCTGTGCCAGGCCCCGCTTGATGGCCATCACATGGCAGCAGAGGCCTGGCTTGCCGTGGGCGGCATCGTGCGAATGGTCGAAGCCGCTTTGATAGGCGGAAATCCTCTGCCGCAGCCGGAAATTATAGAGGATTCCCAGGTTATGCGGCCCTGCCTGAACCCGCAGCAGATCGACCTCGCCGCGAGGAACGGCCTCGGCCAGCAGGGCAGCATGGAAGCGCCGCGTGAACGGGTGCGCGAAGGCGCCCGGCTTGCCGCGCGCCTGCCAGACCCGCTCATGCAGAACGATCATCTCGCCGAGCATGCTCTCGGCCTCGGCAAGGGATTCCGCTCGGTGCACCACAAGGCGTCCGGCGGACTCGAATTGCCGCACAGAGCGACCGATCTGGTAACGCGTATTCGTGCTCAACATGGCCAGATGGTCGCCGCCCCGGGCGCGCACGGCCGCGAGGTCGAGCCAGGGGGCGAGGCGTTCCTGATAGCGCCAGGCGATGCCTGGTGCGAGTGCCAGGACATCGGGCGGCACGCCGTCCAGCACCAGCCCTCGTCGCTGGTCAGCGGCTGCTTGCAGCAGCGCCGCCGTGATCTCCGGCCCGCCGCTGGTCAAAGGCGCATTGTGCTCGATGAAGGCAGCGTCACGCATCACATCGCCGCTCTGCGTCAGATGCAGCCGCCCCCGATGGCGATTGAACAAGGCGAGCCCCAACAGCGTCTCGCCATCCAACGCGCGCAGCAAAACGGGGTTGGTGAAGCGTTCTTCCGCAAGGCAGCCGACCCAACTCCAACTTTGGAAGAAGGAGAGCTGCGCCGCGCGGGCCTCAAGCTCCCGCCAAGTGGCGCCGAGGGCCGCCCAATCCCGCACTGGAGTGATGTCGATCCGCACAGTTTCAATTGTCCATCAACCGTCTGGGCAGGGCAAGGGAAACCCGCCGCCAGAGTCACTGGAGAGTTGCGCCATGCCTGATGAGAAGCCCAGGCGTGTCCTGCATGTGCTGAAGTATTACCGCCCGGCCTTCACGGGTGAGGGCGTGTTCCTCGAACGCTCCAGCGCGGTGATGCACGAGCTCGCACCCGAGGTCGTGCATGAATTGCTTGTGACGCACACACCTCAGCCCGAGGATCCGCAGGATGCGGCCGCCTGTTCCACGTTGCGCCGCGTCATCTACCTTTCGCCGAGGCCACTTGGCGTCTGGCGCCAGCATTTGTCGATGGCGTGGTGGCTGATGACGCAACTGCACCGTTACGATGCCGTGCATTTCCGTACCCATGCGGATTGGTATTTCATCGGCTATCTGCTGGTGCGGCTCGCGCGGCGGCGGCTGGTACTGTCGGCTACGTTGGATGACAGCCTGCCTGTTCTCATCAGCCAGTATCGTCCGAGCCTGCGTGGTCTCGCCGCGCGCGGCTTCGCTCTGTTCCATGCCTTCATCAGCATCAGCCCGAAGCTGTATGACGAGACCCGCAGCGTGGCCGATCCGGCACGCTGCCACCTGATTCCGTGCGGGGTGACCATCCCTGGCAGCATGGAAGGTGCTCGGGCGCGCATCCGCGATCATTTGGGCATCAGCGCAGAGGACCCTGTTCTGCTGTTCGTGGGTGGGCTTTGCCGGCGCAAGGATCCACTGTTTCTCGTGCGGATGCTGCCCGCTCTTCTGGCGCAGCATCCACGCACCCGTCTTCTGCTGGTGGGGCCGCCGCTGGAGGCTGACTACGTGGCGCTGATCCAGGCGGAAATCGTTGAGCAGAACCTTCAGGAAAGAGTGTTCATCCTGGGCGAGCGCGCGGACCCCCACCCCTGCTTCGCCGCGGCGGACATCCTGGTTTTCGCCTCGCATCTGGAGGGCTTTGGCACCGTAGTGCCCGAAGCGATGGCGCATGGACTGCCCGTCGTCGTTCGCCGTCTGGCCGGCGTGAATGAAGGCATCGTTGAAGACGGACAGAATGGCTACCTCTTTGACACGCCGGAGGGATATCTTAGCGCGGTCCGCCAATTGCTGGACGACCCCGCGCTTTGCGCGCGGATGGGGAGCATCGGCCACCGCATCGCCAGCGAACGGTTTGGCATGCGGGGTGTTGCGGCGAGCTATCTGGCATTGTATCGGCCAGGCATCGCCGCACCCGTGCTGCTGCCCCGGACCGCTGCTCCAGACGATCAGGAGACCAGTGATGAGACCAATCATGAGACGGGCCTAGGCTGTACGGCATCCGTGCTGGATCGCCGCTTCCACACGCCCTTCAGCCCGCCCCCTGGCATGCGTCCGCTGCTGATCACCATGGTGGATGCGGAGGAGGCCTTCGACTGGTCCCGCCCCTTCACCCGTGACGCGCAGGATGTAACTTCGATGGCGGCCCAGTACCGGGCGCATCGCGTGTTTCAACGCCATGGCGTCGTGCCGCTTTACCTGGTGGACTACCCTGTCGTGCACCATGACGCCGGGCGCAAGCCATTGCGCGATTTGTTGCAGGACGGCCTGTGTGAGATCGGCGCACAGATGCACCCATGGGTGACGCCGCCCTTTACCGAGACTTTGGGCGAACGCAACAGCTATGCCGGCAACCTACCCGTCGCGCTGGAACTCGCCAAGGCGCGGCGACTGACCGAAGCACTTGCCGATGGGTTCGGCATCGTGCCGCAAATCTACCGCACCGGCCGCTTTGGCGCTGGGCCTCGGACCGCTGACATCCTGAAATCCCTCGGCTACCTCGCTGATACCAGCGTGACGCCGTGCTGGCCTGCCGAGGGGATTGGCGATGCCCTGACCCTCTCGGCTCGCCCCTATTGGGTGGACCGAGAACGCACCCTGCTGGAAATCCCTGTCTCCGCCGCGTTGGTGGGGCGCTTGGCAAAGGGCAGGCTGGCAGGCATCGCACCCTACGTCTTCGAGCCGCGCATCCAGCGCTTGAGGCTTGGGGGGGCGCTGGCGCATCTGGGGCTGTTGGAGCGGATTCGCATCAGCCCTGAGGGGATGACGATCGAGGAGGCCAAGCGCCTTGCCCGGCACATGCGGGCAGAGGGACATCGCATCTTCGTGCTGACCTATCACTCGCCATCTCTGGCGCCAGGCAACACGCCCTATGTGCGCGATGCCGAACAGCTTACGCGCTTCCTCGCTTGGCTGGATGAGTTCTATACGTTCTTTCGCGAAGAACTGGGCGGGCGCTTTGGCAGCTGGCGAGACGTGCGCGGCGTGCCCGACCCCGTACGATGCGACATGGCCCAGTCCGTCGGTGCGAAATGAGCGTCGCCCGGCTGTTTGTCGAGGCTGTGCTGCTGCCGCCGCTGTCGCTGCTGTGGCTGATCCTGGTGTTCGGGTTACTCGCGTGGACGGGACGGCGATGGGCGGGCTTGGCTGCAGCTTTCGCGGGCTTTGTGTCCCTTGCCTTGGCGACACCGCTGGTGGCCGGTCTTTTGCTCGCATCGCTGGAGAATGATGCGCACGATGGCGGGCCCATGCCGCCGGGGCTGGGCGCGATCATCATCCTGGGTGGCGATGTTTCGCATGGGCGTGCGTCGGAGACAGCGAGCCTGGGCGTCGGCCTCCTCACCCTGGAGCGCCTGCGTGACGGCGCGGCTCTGCATCGGGCGACGGGGTTGCCCATCTTGGTCACGGGAGGGCCGCTCGGGAGGGGCCAAGTTCCCCTCGCTGATCTCATGGCGCGCAGCCTGCGGGAAGATTTCGGTCTGCCCGTGCGCTGGGTCGAAGCGCAGGCGCGTGACACCCGCGAGAATGCCGTCCGCGCCACGGCAATGCTACGCGCCGATGGCGTTGCCGGCGCCCTGCTGGTCACGCAGGCGTGGCATATGCCGCGTGCGCGCGATGCCTTCTCCCGGTTGGGTTTTACCGTGGCCGCTGCGCCAGTGCGGCGAGGGGCTATTCCATCGCTGGACCCGCTCAGTTTCGTGCCGCGCGCCGATCACCTGGTCGATACCTGGTTTGTTGCGCATGAATGGGCGGGTCGGCTGTTCTACGCGCTGCGGGATGGCAGCGCGCACGCACTGTCGGCTCCCTTTGCAATTTCCGCGCAGGCTGGGGATTCCAGTGAATAAGCCGCAGGAAAGGAAAGACATATTTCTTTGGCATCCGGCTTGCCTGTCTCATTTTTTAGTGTTTTCGATCGGGTCGGCACGATGCCGTATGGGTGAGTGAGTTGCACGATCAGGCCGCCCGGACAGCGCGCAACACAGGACCAGGATTGGAGCTTTCGCTGACACAACCACCGACATCGCATGACGTGACTCAGCTCGCCGCTGCTGCAAAAGTCGCGCCGAGCCATGCGGCTGACCGTGCCGTGGATTTGGCCTTGGTGCCCATTACGCAGGGTCGCCTGCCGGATGATTGCGATGCATGGCTCGCAGAACCTGGAGATGGGGACGTCTTCGCCACTCGCCTTTGGTACGACACACTAATCGCCCATGCGGTGCCGCCAACTGCCCAGCCGCTGCTCGCGCGCTTTGGGCAGGGCGCGGGTTTGCTACCGCTGCTGCGGCAAGGCGGCCGCCTTCAAAGCATGACCAGCCCCTATACGCTGGAATGGCGTCCGCTCCTCGCGCCGGGCATGGCCAACGCCGCGGGCACCGCCCTTGGCGGATGGCTGCGGCATCGCCCACCCTTGCGCTTCGAGGCAATGACCGCTGATCTTGACACTTTGCTCGCAGCCGCGGCTGATCGCGGGATCGTGGCCCAGCAATACGCACATTTCGGCAACTGGCATGAGGACCTCTGCCAAGGCTCGGATTGGGAGAGCTATCTTGATGCACGCCCGCCCGCCCTGCGTACCACCGTACAACGCAAACTTGCGCGCGCACGGCGCGATTTCCGCTTCGAACTGATCGACGGGCCGGCTGGGCTTTGCCCCGCGGTCTGCGCCTACGAGGCGGTGCGCGCCGAAAGTTGGAAACCCGCCGAACCCTTCCCCGATTTCGATGCTGCGTTGCTGCGTGCCGCGGCACCGCATGGGTTGGTGCGTCTAGGCATTCTACGCGACGCGGTTGATGGCCGCCCCGTTGCCGCGCAGTACTGGCTGGTCTCCGGTGGGAAGGCTTGGCTGCTGAAGCTGTGCCATTCCGAGGGGCGCCGCGCCGCCTCGCCCGGAACTGCCCTGACGGCGATGATGATCCGTCACCTTCTGCAGCACGATGCGGTCAGCACGCTGGATTTTGGCCGTGGCGACGATGGCTACAAGAAGCTGTGGGTGCGCGCGCGCCGGCAGCGGAACGGGGTCGTGCTGGCCCATCCGTGGCACCCCGCTGGGCTGCTCAGTGTGGCACGGCACCGCCTGGGCGGCTGGCTTCGGCGCGCGAGGACCCACGGGCCAGAAGGCTTGCCAGCGGAATCCGTGAAACTTGGAGACCCGGGATGAAGATCCTTTACAGCCACAGAATTCGCTCCCGCGACGGTCAGGGCGTGCATCTGGAGGCCATGGTCGCGGCGTTGCGCGAAGCTGGACATGAGTTGCGCGTGGTGGGCCCGGCCGGCTTTGACCGAGCGACGCTGGGCGGGGAGAGCCGCAGGCTTGCGGGAATGCGGCGGTGGTTGCCGGCCTGGCTGCTCGAACTGGCGGAGTTCGCCTATGCCGTGCCCGCCACCTGGCGTCTCGCGCGTGCGGCCCGCGCCTTTCGCCCGGATGTGATCTACGAAAGGGCGAATCTTTACCACTTCGCGGGTTGCTTCGTAGCGCGGATGCAGCGGGTGCCGCTGCTTTTGGAAGTGAACGCGCCATTGGCAGAGGAGCGCGCTCGCTTCGGCGGCTTGGGATTGCCCGGCCTCGCCAAGTGGACCGAACGCAGCACCTGGCGGGGCGCCAACCGGGTGCTGCCAGTGACGGCTGTGCTGGCGCAGCGGATCGCCGATGCTGGCGTGCCAGCGGAACGGATGACGGTGGTGCCCAACGGCATCCATCCGGAGCAGTTTCCGCCGCCTCCCGCGAATGAAGCCGCACCGCGGGAAGCACTCGTTTTGGGCTTCATCGGCTTCATGCGGGACTGGCACGGGCTGGATGGCGTGTTGCGCGGGATGGCTGCTTGGCGCGGGCCAGTGCCACTCAAGCTTGTTCTCGTGGGAGATGGGCCGGCGCGGCCCGCCCTTGAGCGTTTGGCGGCAGAACTGGGCATCGCGCAACAGGTTCGGTTTGCCGGATTGGCCGAGCGTGATGTCGTACCCCACTTTCTCGCTAGCTTCGACATTGCCTTGCAACCGGCTGCGGTGGCTTACGCATCACCGCTCAAGGTCGTCGAATACATGGCCGCTTCCCGAGCCATCGTGGCGCCCAACCAGCCCAACCTGCGTGAGCTGCTCCAGAATGAGGAGAATGCGCTACTGTTTGATCCAAAGGTTGCAGGCGCTTTCTGGGCGGCAGTGGAACGCCTCGCACAGGATGCGCCGCTGCGCGCCCGGCTGGGCGCAGCCGCGCGTGAAACGGTGCTGCGGCGCGACCTGACCTGGCCTGGCAATGCGCGTCGCGTGATCGCTATCGCCGAGGAGGAGATCGCGGCGATGCGGCACCCCCGGCAGGCCTCCCCCACGCCGCCGTCCAATGCAGCCATGGTCACGCCCCGATGAGTGCGGCCGCGCTGTCATCGCCACGCGAAGATGTCAGCCAGGCACCTTTGGTCATGCATATTTTTCCGACCTTTGCGGTTGGCGGCGCTCAAGTGCGTTTCGCAGCGCTGGCCAATCGCTTTAAGGCGCGGTGGCGGCATGCCGTGGTGGCATTAGACGGCAATTGCGCATGCGCTGGCCTCATCAACCCCGACGTGCCGCTCACCTTGCTCTCGCCGCCCAGCAAGACGGGCGGGATGCTGCGGCACCTGTGGGAAATTCACACCATGCTGCGAAAGCATCGACCTGATGTGCTCGTCACGGGGAATTGGGGTAGCATGGATTGGGTTGTTGCCAACCACATCCCACCGATGGTCAGACACCTGCATATGGAAGACGGATTCGGCGTGGATG
This sequence comes from Acetobacterales bacterium, assembly GCA_038247025.1. Lineage (GTDB taxonomy): Bacteria > Pseudomonadota > Alphaproteobacteria > Acetobacterales > Acetobacteraceae > Roseococcus. The sequence continues at coordinate 12,130 of JBBRVI010000001.1, read as the reverse complement.
AAGCTGCATCCCAGCATCGCCGGCGGGTGCTGACGCGGCAACTCGCGCTACGTGGTAGCACGGTGGTGCTGCCCTCCATGGGCCTGTTACGCGCAGCGCGCGACGAATGGCACCTCCCTCCCGACCAATTGCGCTACATCCCAAACGGGTTGGATCTTTGGCGTTTTAGGCCGGAAGGTGATGTAGCCGCGCTGGAGGTCCCAGGAACCGGACCGATCATCGGAACAGTCGCGGCTTTGCGGCCCGAGAAGACGATTGATCGCCTGGTGCGCGCTTGCGCGCTGTTGGCCGGGCAGGACATCGCCTTCAGGCTCGTCGTCGTGGGTGACGGGCCGGAGCGTGGTCGGCTGGAAGCGCTCGTGGACAGGTTGGGTTTGCGTGACCGTTCGCTCTTCACTGGCCACTCTTCGGAACCGGCGGCGATCTACCGCGCCTTCGATCTCTTTGCGCTGTCCTCCAGCACCGAGCAGATGCCCTTCTCCGTGCTGGAAGCGATGGCAACGGGGCTGGCCGTGGTCTCGACTGATGTCGGAGATGTCAGGGCCATGGTAGCGCAGGACAACCGCGCCTTTGTAACGCCCTTGGACGACATTGTCCTCGCGAATGCGCTGCGCCAACTTCTGGAGGATGCGCCGCTGCGGAACACGTTGGGCGCGGCAAATCGGTTGCGCGCAGTGCTCGACTTCGACGACGAAGCGATGTTCCGCGCCTATGCGGCGCTGCTGGACGGGGTGGACAATATCCCCGACAGCATTGTCCTCGACAGCAATCTCCCAAACCAAAATTTCCCAAACCCAAATTTCCCAGACGTCGGGCAACACCGAGGAGGGCCATGATGGACGGCGGCAATCACCGCAGGAGCATGGCATCGCTGCGCGGGATCGCGCTGCATTGCCCGCGTGATCATGCGCCGCTTATGGCCGAAGAAGGGCAGTTGCGGTGCCCGGTCTGCGGCACCGTCTATCCCGTGGTCGGCGGGATTCCGGTGCTGATCCATGATGGACAATCCGCCTTCGCCATTGAGGATTATCTGGCCGGCTCGTCCGACGGGGCGGCGTCTTATGAGGGCGCTGCCTATGGGCGTGAAGCGGATCGTGCGGGGGGCCTGCGTCGGGGTTACCGGCGGATGGCGAGATGGTTGGGGGATGCACCTTCCTCGATCCGGCATCCGGATGCGGCGGCGGCTTTGGCCTATGTGCGCCGCGTGCAACCCACATCGCGCGTTCTGGTGATTGGTTCGGGCGGGTTGCGCCTGGGTGGTGAGGAAGATTGCGTGGTTCAGATCGATGTCGCCTTCGCGCCCGGCGTAGACGCGATCGCCGATGCGCATGACTTGCCTTTTCCCGATGGCGCCTTTGACCTCGTAGTTGCCGTGGCGGTTCTGGAACATGTGGCCGATCCACAGCGTTGCGTCGCGGAGATGTGGCGCGTGCTGGGCGTGGGGGGGCATGTGATGGCGGTGACGCCTTTCCTCCAGCCTGTTCATATGGGCGCTTATGATTTCACCCGATTCACACCGATCGGCCATCGGCGCCTGTTTCGCGGTTTCGACGAAGTGGCGGCCGGGATGGCGATGGGCACTGGCAGTGTTGCAGCGTGGACGCTGCGCGGCGTTCTGCAATCCATTTCGGGCGCGCCATGGTGGCAGCGGTTGGCGGGCATGATCGGGCTGCTGGCCACGCCGCCGCTTCGCCTGCTGGACAGTGTTTTGCGCCATGGTGCTGATGCCTCAGGTGGATGCTGGTTTTTTGGGCGGCGGCGCGAAGGTGCACCTATCTCCGACCGCCAGCTTGTTCGGGAATATCGCGACGGCTTCGGCATTGGCCCGCATGATCTGCCCGACGCGCCGGCTCGTCCTGGAGGCAGAAGCGCGCGTTGACAGTGGAGGCGATGCACTGTTGTCCGCATGATGCGGCGCCAATGATGGTCGGCGAGACCTCATCGGACGGCGATGGGTCAAAGCGGCTGTGCGATGAGGTTCTGCGTCACATAGATTTCGCAGCGCTTCACATCGTAGGGGTCCAGGGGCAACAGATCGCCATTCAGGCAGAGCCTGGAGATTCGGTATCCTGGGAGTGCAGCGAAGATGTCGCGCATGGTCACGCGCGTGGCAATGTTGGCTGGGATGAATTCGAATTGGATCATGCGCAAGCGCTTTTCACGAATGGCCTGTGCCGCACCTTGCAGCACCGCAAGATCAAAACCCTCGGTGTCGATCTTCAACAGTGCCACCTCGCTGATGCCCAATTCGGGCAGGAGATCATCAAGGGAGCGGCAGGTCACACGATGTGCCACGGTTTCGGCGGCGAACAACTCCACAGCGTCTCGGCTCAGACTGGCCTGCGTGGAACCATCCGCGGCTGCGAAATCATGCAGGTCAAGCACGCCGTTGGTGGTGGCAATAGCCATTTGCATCAGCTCGATCGAGGTCTCTCCGAGGGCGCGCTGCAAGGTTGCAAAGCTGCGCGGGTGCGGCTCGAACGCTATGATGCGCGCTGTGGGCGCCAATTGTCGCAGCAGGGCGGAATAGGCCCCGACATTCGCGCCCACATCAAGCAGGACGCTGCCTTGGAGTGCCGCAACGTGACGGTGCAGAAAGGCCTCCTCAGGTATGGTCAATCCGTGCCGCCCGCGGAAGTTAATGGCGATGCCGTTGCACCGCAGTGCGAAGTCGTAAATCGCCTGCCCAAGCCACGCGGCCGAAGGGCGGTTAATGAGCCGCACCAGGGGATAGGCGACAGCGCCGAGAAAACGACGGAGCCGCGTTTCGCGCCACAAAACCGTCCGGACAGCCGCATTGCGGTGGTGCGGTGCATTTAAGTTCATGATCTTGCGTGCCGTGCAGGCAGATGTACTCGGCGTTGTTCGGCGCCATTGTTTCTTGGCCCGGCGCTTCGGTTCAGGAAATATGGTTTTTTTATCATGATTTCGAGATCTCCTATCTACCTGTTGAGGGTTTTATCAACAAAAGTGGTTTTGTTGAGTCCTTTAAATGAAAACATACCGTCGAATCTTTGCGAAGGCCTCGGTATACTTCGCATAAGTCAGGCATAGTCTATTTAATACCAGATACTACGATTGAATTTTGAGCGATTTTTTCGTGAAATGGGAGGGTTTATGTAAAGTAAATACAAAGATAAACTAAAGGGGAATTTTGTTACTTATTTGCATTTTTAGTGATCCTTAAGATAGAATTTACGGAATCTTAGGGTTGCTAAATTCAGCCTATGGTAGAAAACATCTCCCCAGACACACTCATCTGGAGAGCCGCATGTCGAGCACGATTCTAACTTCGATTGCCTCCGCTGCAACCACTGCGTTGAAAATCACCTTCGAAAATGCCGGCAGTGCGAGCCTCGGAGCAGGTGTCGCCACCTTCGGCCAGGTGTTTCTGCCGGGACAATTGCCTTCAGGGGCCGGCCTCGTCGCACAATTCGGGCAGACGGCGGGTTTTGTGCAGATCGAGGTCAAGTCGCGCTACGCTGATGGCTCGGTGAAGATGGCCGTCCTCGCCGTCGAGCGGCCGGCGCTGGTGGCCGGCGCCACAGTGGATATTACTCTCTCCAAGGTAGCCTCTCCTGCCACTGCTGCACCGATCGACCTTGCGGCGGCCAGTCTCGCGCACGCGTTCACCGTGGAAGTCAACATCCAGGGTGGTGCGAATTTGCAGTTGGATGTGCTGGCAGCGTTGCGCCAAGGCATTACAAACGGAACGGCCAGCTTCTGGGAAAATGGCGCTTTGGCCAGCCAGGCGCGAGTAGAAATTGACCTGCCTGGCTCACAGCGGATGATCTTCGATGTCACCGCCTTCAAGGGAGGCGGCCTCTCAATCGAGGCTCAGTTCAACAATGATGAAGCGATGCAGGCCACAGGAGGCCGCGTAAACTACAGTCTCAAAGCGACCCTCGACGGCAAGCAGGTCGTGAACGAAACCATCAACCAAGGCCAGTACCAGAACTGGCATGCGAGCTTCGCCAGCAACGCGACCGATGGCGGACAGGGCCTGGGCGACCCGCAGGCGGGCTGGCTGAACATTCGCCACGATATCGACCATCTCCAAGCGACGGGTGCCGTTGCGCAGTATGATCTCGGCTTGAAGATCGACCCAGGCCTGTTGGCAGTTCTGGGCAGCGCGGCGCAGGCGCCGGGATGGAGTGCTCCGCTCGCCACCAATGGCGTCACGCAAAACATGGGCCAGGCCGGTGGGCGCGGCGATATCGGCTTCACAACCCTTGGCAACACCACCTGGCTCATCAGCCAGGATTCGCGCGCGGCGGATTACGCGCTCGGCCAAGCGCAGGCCTCCACGTCGGTTCCCTGGCATTTCTGGGATGCACAGAACAAAACCTGGCTCAACACCGACGCCTACCCCAGGCTCTGGACTGACTACCGCGGCGGCACAGGCACCCCGGGCGACCCAAACTCTGGTGGTCTGACCCAGCAGGTCGATGCGCAAACGGGCTGGTCGTACGCCACATCGCATCAGCCAAGTCTCTCCTACGTACCTTATCTTTTGACCGGCCAGCGCTGGCTACTGGATGGCGTGCAGGCGCAGGCAGCCTGGAACGTGGTCACGCAATGGCCGCTGGTGCGGGGCGACGCCGACGACAACCTGGTTAATCAGAACCAGGTGCGCGGTGCCGCCTGGGGCTTGCGCCAAGTGGACGAGGCCGCCTTCAGCAGCCCTGATGGCAGCGCTGAGAAGGCCTATTTCCAATCCGTGTCCAACGCCAACTACCAGTGGCTGGTCGCACAGATTCCCAAATGGACGGCCGAGCAGGGCGAAGCGCATGGCTGGGTGCCTGGCGTGTATGGCTCTCGCGGTGCGTTGCCGCCCTGGCAGCAGGATTACTTCGCGTCCACAGTCATAGCCGCCGCCAGCCGGGGCAATGCGGACGCGCTGACCTTCCTCAACTGGCAGTCCAATTTCCTTGTAGGCCGCTTCACCAATGAGGCCCGGGGCTTCGAGAGCCGCGATGGCGCGGCTTATCTCATCGCCATCAGCGACCCCACCACCGACATCCCCTACAAGACTTGGGCTGAGATTGGCGCGCAGATGGTGGCGCGGGGCTGGACCAATGGGGACACGACGTGGTCCAAGACTCAGGGTGACTATGGACAGCTGGCGTTGGCAACGCTGTCTGCCATCGCCCAGTTGACCGGCTCCGCCGAAGCCCGCGCTGCTTACGATGCCTTGTTGGCCGAAGCGCCGCCCTTCACCAGCTCTGCTGCTTTTGCACGCGACCCTCTGTACGCGATCAGCGCGCCGGGGGGCGGCGGGGCTTTTGTGCCTCCACCAGCATCGTCTCCTCCTCCCCCTCCTCCTGCCCCACCCTTACCGGAGGGTGGGCAGGAAGCTCTCTCGATCAAGCTGGGTGCGGAGAGCTGGGGCGGGAACCCGATTGCGGTTGTCCTGGTGAATGGCAACGAGGTGTTCCGCGGGGAAATCTCGATCCAACACGCGCAGGGCGGCCAACTGTTACAGCTTGGGAACTTCGCGCAAGGCGTAGCTCATACTGTCACGGTGCGGTTCACGAATGACGCATGGGGCGGCTCGGCTGAAACAGATCGTAATCTTTGGGTTGAGGAAGTGTTCGCGGCGGGCGCTCCGCTGGGTTTCAGGGAGCTGCTGACCCGCACGGGCGAAGTCAGTTTCGTCGTCCCGGCCGCACTGACACCGCAGCCCAACTCTTTGCCCACCCTTTCCGTCAGCGCTCTCGCCGCCGATCAGGCGGAGGGTAATTCCGGCAGCTCGGCTTTCACCTTCCTCGTGACGCGCAGCGGTGATGTCAGCAGTGCTTCCACCGCTGCGTGGGCTGTCGTCAATCCGGCCATGGCGGGGGATTTCGTTGGTGGCGTGCTGCCCTCGGGCGTCGTCCGCTTCGCTGCGGGTGAAACCACAAAGACCATCAGCGTCGCCGTATCGGGTGACACCGTGGTCGAGGCCAATGAAGCCTTTACACTGGTCTTGTCCGCGCCGACCGGTGCTTCGCTGCAGACCAGCACCGCAAGCGGCACGATCCGTAACGATGATGCCCTGTTCCGGGTGAGCGCGGGGGGCGCTGTGACCGAAGGCAATTCCGGTGCGACGCCTGTTAGCATCACAATCACCCGCAGCGGCGATACGACCAGCGCCGTCAGCGCCAGCTGGGCCGCGACAGGCTCTGGTGCGAATCCAGCGACGGCCAGTGATTTCGTCGGCAATGTGATGCCTTCGGGCCTGGTGAGCTTCGCCGTCGGTGAGACAACAAAGGTGATCCAGGTGAACCTCGCCGGAGATACGGTGGTCGAGGCGAATGAGTCCTTCTCGATCACGCTCTCCTCGCCTTCATCCGGGGTGATTCTCGGCGCAGCGCCCAACCCAGTGACGATCGTCAACGACGACGCGCAACTCTCCGTGGCGGGGCCAGCTGCTTCCATCGGAGAGGGTCAGTCAGGGACGACGGCCTTCGCCTTCACGGTGACCCGCATTGGCGATACGAGCGGTGCCGCCAGCGCCAAATGGAGTGTTGCCGGAACTGGCCCCGCCCCGGCCAATGCGGCGGATTTCGCAGGCGGCATTCTGCCCAGTGGCACCGTGACGTTCCTGGCGGGCGAGACCACAAAGCTCATCAACGCGAATGTCGCGGGGGATAGTCTTGTGGAAGCCAACGAGGGCTTCACGATGACGCTGTCATCACCTTCGGCCGGCGCTACGTTGGGTGTCGCTTCCGCTTCGGCCATCATTCGCAATGATGACGCCGCGGCGGCTGCGACAATGTCGATCGCGGCGCTGGAGGCCTCGGTCACCGAGGGGGCGTCGGGCCTGACACCCTTCACCTTCACAGTGACACGCGCAGGCGATGTGAGCGGCGCATCCAGCGCGAGTTGGGCTGTCGCCCCCGCTGGCACGGCAAAGGCCAACGCGGCCGATTTCGTAGGAGGGGTGCTGCCAAAGGGAGTGGTAAGCTTCGCCCCAGGCCAGACGAGCCAGGTGCTCACGATCAATGTCGCTGGTGATGTGGCAATTGAAAGCAACGAAACCTTCAAGGTGACGCTGACCGCCCCGGTCGGGGCCAAGCTTGGTACGACGACTGCCATCGCCACCATCATCAACGACGATCCTTTTGCCGCTTTTATCAACGGAACCATGGGCAATGACAGGTTGATTGGCGATGTCGGCCCCAACCAGATCTTCGGGTTTTCGGGCAATGACAGAATTTCCGGCGGTGCCGGGGCCGACACGATAGACGGCGGGGCTGGCGTGGACGTGCTCGCCGGTAATAGCGGCAACGACGTTTTCCTTTTCACGCGCGGCCAGGCTGCAGGCGATACCATTGTGGATTTCAACGGAAACGGGGCGCTGATCGGTGATCGGCTGGTGTTTTCCGGCTTCGAAACGGATTCGAGTTTCGTGCAGGTGAGCGCGAATGTGTGGCAGGTGCTCGACGCAGATGGCATGCCGATGGAAGCGATCAACTTCACGAATGGCGCGACGGTGCATTTCTCCGACTGGAGCTTCATCTAAGAGACGACCCGTTCGGGTGGCGCCATCCGTACGGATAGATAAGCCGCAAAAATAGGAGCTTAGGGCTGCTCCACGACGGCTCAATCGCTGAAGTTGCATACCAGCCTATGAACAAATTGTGTCAAGCGTGGTTCGCATCCCGCCGATCACGCTTGACCACTGCCCCTCATGAAGGGGCGGTTCTGCCCACAGGGAAGGGCACGGCCGTGCTGCGCTTGTCATTGGACCGCTGCATCAACGAAGCAGTCTGGGCATTCTGCCACCTGTCAAATTCCCCGAATTTGGCAATCCGCGCCCCTTCGAACTTCAACCAAAAGCATATAAGTAATTTCCGAAGGATGTGGCTAAAATGCCCTTCATGCGTGTTTTAGGGTAAAAAAACCTCAACCTAAGGCTGCATTTCGGTGTTCATGCGTCTTTGGCGAAATGATTCACCTTGAGTATTTTCCGATGCTGTCGGAATTCTTTGGAGTTGATTAACCTTTTCCCAATCGCTCAATGGCGTTGGATGAAGCTGATGCGAAAGATCAATGCTCAAAAGCCAGTTCCCCGAGTTGCCGCGTTGATTGCGCGGTCATTTGGGACGCTTGGCTTTAATATGGTCTGCTCCGAGGGCGCGGCCGGGATCGTGTGCCTGTGCAGGGCAAACCGTCCCGCCACGGCGTCGCTCCCACGCGTTTTCCCATCGTCAGAATATAATTAGTTGCGTTTTTTCTTTTTCCCCATCTGGTCGGCGCTAGACGCGGCCTTTTTAGAAGGATCATCGTGATGCATGGCATGGCAAAATATCTTCGGGTTGGCGGGCTGTCCGGCAGGCAACAGGCGCAGCCTGGTCTCCCGGCTGAGGCCATGCGCCCCGTGCAGCTTGCTGGGGAAGCGACTCTGCGGAACCAAATGCCCCCTTTGGGGGTCTCGCTCCAAACAGAGGCTCTTCCGCCGTACCTCAACAACCGCTCCCCCACGTCAGATGATGCCCATGTGGGCAGCCGGATCAAGCAGTTGCGCCGGGCTTCGGGCCGCACCCAAAAGCAGATCGCCAAGATCGTGGGCGTGACCGGGGCGCAATTTCATCGTTACGAGACGGGGTCTACCCGCGTTGCTGCCAGCCGCCTGATTGCCATTGCGGCGGCTCTCCATGTCCGGCCTGAGGTCCTGATGGGCAACTCTACCACCCTGGCAGAGGCCGAAGCCCCAATCAGAAGCCACTCGATTGCCGAGTCGGATGATCTTGTGGAGCTGGTGGAGGTTTACGAAACCATCAGCGATCCGCGCCGCCGACATGCCCTAATTGCTTTTGCTCGTGCCGTGGCTCGGGGGCAGCACTCCCAGATCGCCGAAGAGTAAGTAGGCGCCTCTTAACATCAGCCGGTTTGAATGGGCGTTTGCGCGAACATGTAAGCGCCGGGCTCACCCCAAGCCCTTTGGCTGGGTAGTTGTGGGGTCATAGCTGCGTTCATTCCTGCATAGCACGCTGCATAGTCGGCTAGGCGAGCAGCCGGGCGCCCGCCTCCATTGCCAGGCTTGGCGCCGCCAATCTCTCAGAGCACTTGCCCGGTGAGCGCTTGCCTTTTCGAACCATGATCTTAACCGACGCAGACCCCTACGCTCGCCTTTCGGGAACAGGGCTGCTTTGGTCCCTCACGGTATAAATTTCGCATGGAGCTTGAGGCGACGCTGGCTTGGTGGCCCGTCATCTTTAGTTGGTATGGGTGTGATGCGCCGCGCGGCTTGGGCATGAGCTACGTTTGCACTGGCCAGAGTATTTCGCTTGGCGCAGCCCAGGACTTGATTCGCCAGTAATCTTTTACCCGGTCCTGAGCGGCAGCGGTGTCGAAGACGCTTACGAGATTTCTCAGTGAGGCTGGAAGTCGGTTTAGTGTTTTGTAAAAGCACAATATTTTTTTTGGCACCAAAATTGCTGGTTAGTGTCTCACACTGGGACGATCCGGTGTGGCAATGCAAAGGACATTCAAATGACCAGCTTGAGACGTATGATGCTAGCAGGCGTCGCGGCATGCGCCGTGGGCCTTGGCCTTGCGGGTACCGCTTCCGCAGGGCCGACCTTCACCTTCAAGGTCCAGACCGCCAACCAGAACGGCGCCCAGTTCCAGGCCACGAACACCTCGCCGGGCTTCAACTTCGCGGGGGCGATCACGGCCACCTTCAATTACAACGGCCCGCTCAACTTCAACGTGGGCCCTCCGCAGAACGCCACCAACACCGGCGATCTGAACTCCACCTTCTTCAGTCCGAATGTCGGATCCATTTCCAACTACGCGGGTGCGGGCTCCATCGCCGCGCCGGGCGGCGCCAACTTCGCGACGCTCGCCAGTTTCCTGGGGTCGAGCGGCAGCGCCAGCGGCTATCAATATGGCTCGCTCTACACGATCGGCCTTGGCACGCTCGCCGCCGGCACGCGCCTGACGATCACCCATGATGACGGCGTGAGCGTCTTTCAGGGTAGCACGCGCATCGGCACGACAACGGCAGGCCCGACCTCTGTCATCACCGAGTCTGTGGTCCTGGCGAGCACGGCTGACACAACGCTCTTCTTCGGGCGTCAGAACGGCGCGCCTTCGATCCTGACCGTGACCGTGCCGGAGCCCGCGAGCATGGCGCTCTTCGGCGCCGGGCTGCTGGGTCTGGCGATGGTGCGCCGCCGCAGCCGCAAGTCCAACGCCGCGGCCTGAGCCAAGGCAAGCGCAGGCGGCTCTCAATAGCCGCCTGCGTAAGCTGGCTCAGCCTCGCTGTCGCTGCCGCATGGTGTGGCACGCGCAGGCCCATCTCCCCCTTCCGCCGTATTGCATCCAATTCTATCCCAGGCGCGCCGCGCGCGTTTTGGTGGATTTCACGGCAAGCTCGGGTCCCCTTGAACATCTCAGCCAGGGTCTGATCCGCTGAGGTCCAAGCACCCCAGCGGCAAAGCCGCCTGCGAACATCCGGCGGCTGCGTGAGCCACGTTGGCGCATGACGTAGTGGTTCCTGGACCTTAGCGCAGCAGGTGATGGAATTCTCTTGCCCCATGACCCTGCCGCAGGGGCGCACGACTCCAGCGCACTCGGCTTGATCGCCGCAGAGCGATGATCGGGCCGGATGGGGGCGGTTTGCGCAGCATGGCTCGGCTTTCCCTCACTGCGGTGCCCACTGCGGAGGGGAGTTGTGCCGGAGTTCAACGCCAGATGCGTGAACCCGCCCCAAAGGCGATGGCCCGAAAGGCGGGGCCCGAGGAGATCCAGGACATTGGTCCCTCTCAAAGTCTCGCCAGACCGCGCCCCCTTCAGGGGGCGATGGTCTGGCGATGTTTTGGAGCGTGATGCTCGCCTTGGCGCTTCAGCCGCAGCAAACTCACGCTCCGGTTTGATGCTTTGGAGGCGAACCTCCAAAGCAGGATGTCAGCCGCGGGCCGCGCGCCGCCGGCGAGCCATGCCGAGTGCCGCCAGGCCGAGCCCGAACAGGGCGAGCGAAGCGGGCTCGGGGACATTGGTGATCTCCCGAACCAACTTGCGCTGGATCGCGTCACCGAAGTCGTTGAAGCTGTTGGCGACCTCAGTGAAGCCATTGGCGCCGCCCACGATGTTGGCCGTGTACCAGTTGGCGAGGGCTATGCCGCCGCCAATGGGCAGGCCATTGATCGTGTTGATGCCACCCGCACCCAACGCTGCATTGCGAGCCGCGAGCGTGTTGACGCCATCATTTTGCTCGCCGTCACCCGAGACGTCGATCACAAGACGCGCACCTTCGAAGCCGTTGTTGGCGAACAGCGGCACCGCGAAGTTAAGGGCGCTGCCGGGCGCGGTCGAGCCGGAAAAGGCGCGGGGCAATACGGCAATCGCAGCCGCGAAGGCGTTGGATTGGGCAACGGAACTGATCAGCGTCCAGCCGAGTGACTGCTGCTGTTCGGCAGCACCCGACCACTGTATGAAGTTCACGGCAATGGCGCCACCGACGCTGCCCAGAATGGCGGCCTGCACGGCGGCATTCTGGAAGGCCTGCACATAGCCGGTCCTTTGCAGATTGTATTCGCTCGCACTTATGCTGCCCGAGACGTCGATCAGCAGCGAGAGTTCGAGGCCGACGGGAACGGCCCGCGCGGTCCCCGGTAGGGAGAGGGGAATCGCGAGCAGCGCGACGGCCCCGAGTTGACGGAGCTTTTGGCCCCATTGATGCATCTTCATGACAGGTCTCCTGGATAAGCGTTGCGACACATGAAGGCACCGAGTGACCGGAGTTCCTTCACAGCCACAGCAGTAAGCAAGCCTTGTGCCAGGAAAAAAATATTGCCAATACAGATCACTAAGTGTATTTGGCGCGACGCTCATTCTGCGCTGTAAGTGATTCTGACACGCTCGGTGTCCGTGTTGGCCGTTGAGGTGCGGCTGCACACGGGGGACGTTCGTCAGCCACCCCCTCCTCTACCAGCGCTTCCCATGGCCTCGCTATCGTCACGCAGAACGTCGAGGATTTGATTCAGCTGAAGCTGCTGTGCAAAACAGCGTGCAAAAGTTTCCAGATTCCTGGGGTAAACAGCGTCCAAACGTTTCCACCCAGGATCATGCGATCATCCGGCATTTGAGCTGGAGAATCTGGGGTGTTGACGATGGATCTGATTGCCAAAATTCGATT